>NZ_CP054919.1:7515000-7815000 GCF_013364235.1 Kitasatospora sp. NA04385
ATCAGCAGTTCGCGCAGCCGGGTCTCCTCCAGGCCGTGCCGGTTCGCACAGGCGGTGATGTGGGCGCGCACCGCCGAGAGCAGGCCCCGCTGGTAGGGGAGTTCCTGGGGATGGTCGGCGGCCGGGGTCAACTCGGGGAAGGCGTACGGTTCCTGGACGTAGGCGCTGTTGGGGCCGTGGGCCCCCTCGCTGAGCAGCATCGGGTGGCAGCGCCGGGCCGACTCGATCGCGGCGGGCTCCAGCACGGCGGTGTCGTAGGGGCACAGCAGCCACCAGGCGGGGGACTGGGCGAACGCCAGGTTCAGCAGCCACTCGTGGTAACCGAACTCGGTGCTCTCCGCCGGGGAGCGGTCGCTCCACGCGGACTCGCTGATGCCGCGGACCGGATGGCCCTCCGCGGCCTTGGAGACCCAGTCGCGCCAGGCGGGGATCAGCCGCCCGGGGTTGCGGCCCAGGGCGGCGGTGTCGAGGAAGGTGACGCCCCCGGCGATGTCCGTGCCCGCCAACTCGCTGCGCAGCATGCGCTCCTTCGGCTCCCCGACCGCGACCAGGACGAGCTCGCTCCCGGCGTGGGCGTCGTGGATGAAGGACATGGCGCCGTCGAGGAACTGCGCGTCCCCGTCGTAGGGGTACAGCTCGTGCCGGAAGGCGGAGTCCTGGGAGGGGGCTTCCGGGCGCGTCGTGCCGTTCTCGCTCACGGTGCCAGCTCCACGGGGATCTGCGGGACGTCGTAGCCGAGCAGCGACCAGCAGCGCCGGAACGTCTCGTCCGGGTTCTCGATCACGATCCGGCGGCCGGGGGACCCGCAGGCCGCGTCGACCAGGGCGCGCATGCCCGCGGCGTCCACCAGCTCCAGCCCCTCGCAGCGCAGCCGCACGGTGGCCGAACGGGCGACCAGTGCGTCCAGGGCGGTGCGGAAGGACTCGACGCCCTCGAAATCCACCACGCCGCTCACGCTCCAGCAGTCCGTTCCCGCGCTGTACATCCGAAAACCGGGCATCTCCGCGCGTGTGCCCAGCAGGTGGGGATGTACTCCGGTGGCCTGCTCCAGGGCGCCGGGCCGGAAGCCGGCGCGGTGGTAGGCGCAGACGACGACGGCCGCCCTGGCGAGCACCACGCCGTCCAGGTCCAGTTCGTGCCGGGCGATCTCCTGCGGGCTCGCGCCGCCGGGCCACACCCGGTCCATCCGGGCGAGCACCCGCAGGGCGCGGAAGCCCTGGCGGCTCGCGGCGTCCGCCTCCCGGTGCACCATGTCCAGCATAGTCGCCGGGCCCCACGCCGCCCCGCCCGCGCGCTCGGCGACGGGGTCGACGACCAGCCCCTGGGGCGTGCCGTCCAGCGACCACCGGCTGTCGGGCGCGCCGATGAGCAGCACCTTGTCGCCGAAGAGCGCGCCGTCGGCGGCGAAGGCCCGGGCCGTCGCGGTGAAATCGTCCCCGGGGCCGACCAGCCAGCAGACGTGGTCGCCCGTCCCGACGGAATCGAGCGTCGGCACAGCACGCGCATTCCTCACGTGCCCTCCTCCCACCCGATCACCTGCACGCGCATCCTATCGGCCCCGCGCGCACGGGATCGTCCGGGCGAGGGCAGCGCGCCGGTGTCGTCGCGGGGCGCGGACACCGGCGCGCCGTCAGCCGAGTTCGGCGATCCGCCGGGCGTACTCCCGGGCGGTCGCCCCGTCGGGGGCGAGGTCCCGGGCCGCCCGGTAGCTCCGCGCGGCCTCGCGGGTGCGGCCCAGGCGGTGCAGGGCGTCGGCGCGGACGGCGGGCAGGGCGTGGTGGCGGGCCAGCGCGGCGGGCGTCCCGAGGGCGTCGAGGGCGTCCAGCTGGGCCTGCGGACCGTCGCGCATGCCGAGGGCGACGGCCCGGTTGAGCTCGACGACCGGGTTGGCCCGCAGGGCGAGCAGCCGGTCGTACAGGGCGGTGATCGCGGCCCAGTCGGTGGCGGCGGCGTCCGGGGCCAGGGCGTGCCGGGCGGCGATCGCGGCCTGGAGCGCGTAGGGGCCGCCGGACGTTGCCACAGTGCGGGCCAGGGCCGCGCCCTCGGTGACGAGCGCCTGGTCCCAGCGGCCGCGGTCCTGGTCCGCCAGGGTGATCGGGGCCCCGTCCGGGCCGAAGCGGGCGGCCCGCCGGGAGTGCTGGAGCAGCAGTAGCGCGAGCAGCCCCCGCGCCTCCGGCTCCTCCGGGGCTTCGGCGACGACCAGCCGGGCGAGCCGGATCGCCTCCTCGGCCAGCGGGTCGCGGACGGCGCTGCCGTCACTGGGCGCGTACCCCTCGGTGAAGACGAGGTACAGGACGGCGAGCACCCCGCCGAGGCGTTCGGCCCGCGCGCCGGGCGGCGGCACCCGGTAGGGGATGCCGGCCGCCGCGATCTTGCGCTTGGCGCGCAGGACGCGCTGCGAGACGGTCTCCTCGGAGACCAGGAAGGCCCGGGCGATCTCACGGGTGGTGAGCCCGCCGACCGCCCGCAGGGTGAGCGCGACCCGGGATTCGAGCGGCAGCGCCGGGTGACAGCAGGTGAAGACCAGCCGCAGCCGCTCGTCCCCGGGCGGCGGCGGCTCGCGGACCGCCTCGGCCGCGGCGAGTTCGGCGAGCCTGCCGTGCTCGGTGCTCCGCCGGCGCAGCACGTCCAGGGCCCGGTTGCGGGCGGTGGTGACCAGCCAGGCGCCCGGCCGGTCCGGCACGCCGTCGCGCTCCCAGGCCGGCAGGGCGCGGGCGAACGCCTCCTGCGCGCAGTCCTCGGCCAGCTCCCAGTCGCCGGTCAGGCGCACCAGGGTGCCGAAGACGACGCCCCACTCGGCGCGGTGCGCCGCGGCGAGCGCCGCCCGCACCTCCGCCGGCCCGGCCGTCACGCGAAGTCCGCCCAGAACTCGCGCAGTTCGGCGATGCCGGTGCGGGCCATCGGGGAACGGGCGAGGTAGTCGAGGGCCTCCTGCCGCTCCCCGTCGAGGAACACCAGGCCGGTGACCCACTGCGGCACGTCCGCGTACGCCCCGTCGGTGACCAGCAGTTCGCCCGCGCGGCGGCGCACGAGGGTGGCGTCCTCGACGGGGCGCAGGTGCTCCCCGCCGAGGTAGCGGCCGGAGGCGAGCCCGGCGCGGACCCACTCGGCGACCTCGGCCCGGTCCGGCCCGGGGGCCGGGGCGTCCGGGTCGGCCCGGAAGACGCCCAGGTAGCGGGCGGCGGGGGCGTCGCCCGCGTGCGGGAGGTTCGCGGTGCCGGGCCCGAGGTCGAGCGGCTCGACCGGGCGGATCTCGACGCGCCCGCCGGTCGCCATCGGGTGCGCGGCGGCGGCCTCGATGGCCTCGTCCAGGTCGGCGGCCTCCAGCAGGTCGTACCCGGCGATCCACTCGGTGGTCTCGGCGAACGGGCCGTCCGTGACGAGCACCCGCTCCCCGCGGACCCGGACGGTGCTGGTCTCGGCGACCGGCTTCAGCGGCATCCCCTCCAGCCGGACGCCCCGGCCGTTCCACTCCTCGACCCACGCCTCCGGGTCCTGGTCGATCGGCTCCCCGGCCGGGTCGGTGGCGATGAACAGCACGTACTTCACGGCATTCCCCTTTCGAACGGTTCACCCGTACGACGAAGAGCCGCGGCCGAATCCGACAGGTCGGTGAGAATTTCCTTCCGACGGTACCGCCACCGCCGCCACCGCCGCCCCGGGCGCGGGCGGGGGCGGGGGCGGGGGCGCGGGCGGGGGCGGGGGCGTCAGAGGGTGACGCTGTAGGCGGGGGTGGAGACCTGGAAGGTCTGGTCGGAGCGCTGGTAGTCGAACCAGTACGTCACCCGGTCACCGGACTTGACGGTGAGCGGCTGCTCCCAGCGCCCGGCCCCGGCGTTGAGCGGCCAGGCGGCGGACTGCCAGACGGTGGCGACGTTGTTCGCGCCCAGGGCGTCGATCCGGCCCTTGATGTACGCGAACGCCTGCTGGTAGAAGTCGGCGCCGTAGCAGTTCCACCCGCTCGGCGCCTGCGTGCTCGGCCGGGAGACCGCGATCCAGCGGGTCGAGTGGACGGCCGACGGCCGACCCCGGCTCGCGGCGCGGCGACGCCGACCCCCGCCCCCGAGCCGCCGGTCGGTTTCGGCACCGACCGCCCCGGCCCCGGCTGGATGACCCTGCGCCGCCACCCCGACCCGTCCTGGATCGCCCTCGACCGGGGACGGCTGCTGCTGCGCGGCGACGAGTCGCTCTCCTCCCGGCACCGGCAGAGCCTGCTGGCCCGCCGCCGCACGCACGCCGAGTTCGACTTCGAGGCGACGGTGGACGCCGACCCCCGCTCGCCCCGCCAGGCCGCCGGACTGGTGCACCTCTACAACACCGAGCTCTGGCACTACCTGCACCTCAGCTGGGACGAGGCGCTCGGCCGGGTCCTGCGGCTCGGCGTCTGCGACCGCGGCCGCTACACCGAGCCCGCGGCCCCCGCCCCGGTCGGCGCCGGGCCGCTGCGGCTGCGGCTCGAAGTGCACGGCGCGGCCGCCCGGTTCGCCTGGACCCCGGCCGGCGGCGCCCCCCGCTGGCGGCCGGCCGGGCCCGAACTCGACGCCTCCCGGCTCTCCGACGACTACGCCACCGTCGGCGACGCGCACACCGGCCACTACACCAGCTGGGGCTTCACCGGCGCCTTCACCAGCGTCTGCGCCCAGGACCTCACCGGCGCCCGGATGCCCGCCGCGTTCTCCGCCCCGTCCTACCTCGCCCCGCGGTGAGCGCCGACCCGGCCGGCGGCCGCCCGCACTATCCTGCTGTGACCCGGGGCGGCACCGGCGCACCACCCACCGCCCCCGGGCCGCGGACCACGAGGAACGGACGACAGATGGCGGGCCAGGCACGACCCAAGGTGACGATCGGCGAGATCGCCGCCGAGGCCGGTGTCTCCAACGCCACCGTCTCCAAGGTGCTCAACGGCCGCAGCGACGTCTCCGCCGCGACCCGCGAGCGGGTCCAGGAGATCATGGACCGCCACCACTACCAGCGCCGCCGCCCGCGCCGCCGCGGCGGCATCGTCGACCTGGTGATGAACGAGCTCGACAGCCTCTGGTCGATCGAGATCATCCGGGGCGCGCAGGAGGCCCTGGCCGAGGCGGGCGTCAGCATGGTGCTCTCCGCCGTCCACGGCAGCAGCACCGGCACCGGCGAGTGGCTGGAGCAGATCGCCGGCCGCCGCTCGGACGGCGCGATCCTGGTGGTCTCCGACCTGACGCCGCGCCAGCGGGCCCGGCTGGCCGCGCTGAAGGTGCCGTTCGTGCTCGTCGACCCGGTCGGCACCGCGGACGCCGGCGTCCCGACCATCGGCGCCACCAACTGGGCCGGCGCGATCTCCGCCGTCGACCACCTGATCGGCCTGGGCCACCGCCGGATCGCCCACCTGGCCGGCCCCCGGCAGCTGCTGTGCAGCCGGGCCCGCGCGGACGGCTACCGGGCCGCCATGGAACGCGCCGAACTCCCGGTCCCCGACGGCTGGCTGCGCTTCGGCGAGTTCAACGACCGCTCCGGCCGCCACGAGTTGACCGCCCTGCTCGACGAACTCGCCGCGACCGGACAGGAGCCGCCCACCGCGGTGTTCGCCGCCAGCGACCTCCAGGCCTTCGGCGCCTACACGGCGCTGCGCGAACGCGGCCTGCGCATCCCGCAGGACATCAGCATCGTCGGCTTCGACGACGTCCCGGTGACCCGCTGGAGCGACCCGATGCTCACCACCGTCCGCCAGCCGCTCCAGGACATGGCCGCGATGGCCGCCCGCACCCTGCTGCGCCTGGTCGACGGCGAGCAGGTCGACCTCCCGCGGGTCGAACTGGCCACCCGCCTGGTCCAGCGCGAGAGCACCGGCCCGGTGCCGTCCGCCGCCCGCTGACCCGGTGCCGCCCGCCGCCCGCTGACCCGGGGGCCCGGATCCCCGGGCCGCGCGGCGGCCCCGCGGTCGCGTCCTCAGCCGTCGGCCGGTCGGGGCGGCCGGTCCGCGTCGTCCAGGGCGCGCAGGCTGTGTTCCCAGCGCCGGCGGCGTTCGGGGAGGGTCTGTTCCCACCAGGGGGTGCCCCGTTCGCCCAGGCCGGTCTTGGCGAGCCGCACGCGGGCCCGGGCGGCCCGTTCGGCGTCCGGGTCGTCCGTGAGGCGGGCGAGGGCCCGGCGGGCTGCCATCAGGTGGTGGGTGAGGCGGTCGCGGACCCCCTCCGGCACCTCCGGGTCGGTCGCCCGCCAGCGCCGGCCGCCGATCAGGACGTGGTGGCCGTCGGGGGTGTGCTCGACCTGCTGGTTCTCGGTCATGGGGCCATGGTCGCGCACCGGGCCGGTGAGGACGCGTCAGTTCGTCCTGGCGGGGTATTCGCACGCCGTCCCCGGGCCGGCCGGTGTGCCGGACGGGCTTGAACCCGAGGAGCGAGATGGCCACTTCGTCGGCGCGGCGGTTGCAGCGGAGCGCGCGGGAGGTTTTCGGCTGGGAGCGGTTGCGGCCGGAGCAGCTGTTGGCGATGGAGGCGGTGATGGAGCGGCGCGACACCCTGGTGGTCATGCCCACCGGGGCCGGCAAGTCCGCGGTGTACCAGGTGCCGGGGTTGCTGCTGCCCGGACCGACGGTGGTGGTCTCGCCGCTGATCGCGCTGCAGCGCGACCAGGTGCAGGGCCTGCTGCGCCGGGCGGGGACGGACGCCGCGGCGGTCAACTCGGCGCAGAGCGGACGGGAGAACTCCTCGGTCTGGGACCGGATCAGCGAGGGGGACGTGGACTTCCTCTTCCTGGCGCCCGAGCAGTTGGCCAAGGACGAGGTGGTCGAGCAGCTCGCCGCGGCGGGGCCGGCCCTGTTCGTCGTGGACGAGGCCCAGTGCGTGTCGTCCTGGGGCCACGACTTCCGGCCGGACTACCTGCGGCTGGGCCAGGTCATCGACCGGATAGGGCGGCCGCCGGTGCTGGCCCTGACGGCGAGTGCCGCGGCGCCGGTGCGGGCGGACATCGTGGCGCAGCTCGGGATGCGCGAGGTGCACGAGGTGGTCACCGGCTTCGACCGGCCGAACATCCACCTGGAGGTGGTGCCGTTCCGGGACGCGGCGGTGAAGAGGCGCGCGGTGGTCGAGCGGGCGGCGGCCGAGCCCAAACCGGGGCTGGTGTACGCGGCGACGCGGCGGGAGGCGCAGGAGTACGCGGTGGAGCTCGAACAGCTCGGCTTCGACGCGGCGGCCTACCACGCGGGGCTGCCCGCCGCGGAGCGTGCCGCCGTCCACGACCGCTTCCTGGCGGGCGGGTTGGACGTGGTGGTGGCGACCTCGGCGTTCGGGATGGGGATCGACAAGCCGGACGTGCGGTTCGTGCTGCACGCCTCCGTTCCCGGTTCGCTGGACGCCTACTACCAGGAGATCGGGCGGGCGGGGCGGGACGGGGAGCCGGCGCGGGCGATCCTCGCCTACCGGCCGCAGGACCTGGGGCTGCAGCGGTTCTTCGCGGCGGGTCGTCCGGACCCGGACACCGTCGCCCGGGTGGCGAGCACCCTGGCGGACTGCGACGGGCCGGTCCACCCCGGTGAGCTGCGGGCCGAGACCCGGCTGACGGCGAGTCGGCTGACCGCGGTGGTGAACCTGCTGGAGCAGGTGGGCGCGGTGGCCACCACCGGGGAGGGCGACCTGGAGCCGACCGTCGACGTCGACCCGGTGGACGCCGCCCGGGAGGCGGTGGAACTCGGTGACGCCCACCAGCAGTTGGAGCGCTCCCGGGTGGACATGATGCGCGGTTACGCGGAGAGCGCCGGTTGTCGGCGGCGCTTCCTGCTGGGCTACTTCGGCCAGCCCCGGGAGGCGTCCGACACCGGTTCCTGCGGCTCCTGCGACCGTTGCGAGGCGGCGGAGCTCTCCCGGCAGGGGCCGGCGGGCGGCCCCGCCGTGCTGGCGGGCACCGGCGGCCCGCTGCCCGGGCCGTCCGCCCCGGACGACGACTCGGCCGCCCTCGCCGACGACCGGCACCCGTTCCGGCCGGGCGCGCTGGTGCGGCACGAGCACTGGGGGGAGGGCGCGGTGATGAGCGAGGAGGACCGCCACCTGACGGTCCTCTTCGACAGCGTCGGCTACCGCACCCTGTCCCTGGACGTGGTGCGCCGGAACAACCTGCTCGCCGTGCGCTGACCGGCCGGTCGCGGCGCGGCGCCGGACCGCGCCGTCCGCCGCCGCGCCGGTGCCGGTGGGCACGACGACGGCCGCCACCGCGGCCACCCCGGCGGCGCCCGGACGGCGGACATCCGGGTGGCCGGCTCCCCCCGGCCCTCTACGCTAGCGGCCATGACGAACACATATCCGGTTCAACGGCCGGGCCTGGCCGAGCACTTGAAGGACAAGGGCGCGGCGATGCGGGACGCCGCGCGGCGGCGGCCGAGCAGTGCGGACTGGGACGAGGAGGTCAGCGCGGTCTGCGTCGCCGACGACGCGACCGGGGTGCGCAAGGTGCGGGTGGGGGAGTGGTCGTTCCTCGGCGACGGCGGCCCGGACATCGGCGGGTTCAACCTCGGGCCGTCCTCGCCGGAACTGCTGTGCGCGGTGGTCAGCACCTGCCTGACCCACACCCTGCTGTGCATCGCCGCACTGGAGGACGTCCCGCTGGACCGGGCCGAGGTCGAGGTCCGGGCCCGCAACAACGACGCCCGGTTCTTCGGCGTGCCGACCGACGCGCCCGCCGTCCCGTACGACCTGACGGCCACCGTGGACCTGCGCGGCGACGTGCCCGCGGAGACGCTGGCCGGGCTGCTGGCCGCCGCCGACGAGCGCTGCCCGATGCTGCGGCTCGTCCGCTCGGAGCACGCGGTGACGCTCCGGCTGAGCTGAGCCCAGCCCTGCCCAGCCCAGCCGGGCAGCGGCGGAGGCCGCCACGCGGACGGCGTGGCGGCCTCCCGGGTCGACGCGGGGTCAGCCCTTGAAGGCGGTGGTGCCGTTGGGGGTGCCGAGACCGGTCGGGCCGTCGTAGCCGGTGCCCGCCTTGCACAGGTAGGCGGGGGAGCAGGAGCCGTTGGAGCCGGAGGTGACGTCGAACAGGGCGGTGGTGTGGGCGTACGGGAAGGACGCCGGGCTGGAGCCGGCCGAGGGGGCGCCGCCCAGCGCGTAGACGCCCGCGATGATCGGGGCCGCGGCGCTGGTGCCGCCGTAGACGGCCCAGCCGCTGCCGCCGTAGGTCTGGTAGACGGCGACGCCGGTGGCGGGGTCGGCGACGGCGGCGACGTCGGCGATGGTGCGCTTGGTGCAGCCGGTGTCCTTCTGCCAGGTCGGCTTGGTGTCGTACTTGGAGCAGCCGGAGCCGGTGCCCTCGGTGGAGTTGGTCAGCCAGACGCTCTCCGACCAGCCGCGGCTGCTGCTGTCCCGCTTGAGGGCGGTGCCGCCGACCGCGGTCACGTACTTGGACGCGGCCGGGTACTGGGCGCCGTACGCGGAGTCGCCGGAGGAGACGGTGATGGCGACGCCCGGGTGGTTGAAGTACGAGGTGTCGTACGAGGTGTCGGCGGAGGACTCGCCGCCGCCGTAGCTGTTGGAGACGAACTTGGCGCCCAGGCTCACCGCGGTGTTCACCGAGGTGCCGAGGTTGGCCATGGTCGCGCTGCTGGCCTCGACCAGCACGATGTGCGCGTTGGGGGCGATGGCGGAGACCATGTCGAGGTCGAGGGAGATCTCCCCGGCCCAGCCGGAGTTGTTCGCGGGCAGGCTGCTGCCGCCGCTCTGGTTGACCTGCTTGAAGCAGCCGCTGGCCTTGGTGCAGGCGGGCAGGCCGTACTGGGCGCGGTAGACGGCCATGTCCGACTCGGCGTTGGGGTCGTTGTAGGCGTCGACGATGGCGATGGTCGTGCCCGCGCCGCCGTTCGCGGGCAGCTTGTACGCGCCGAGCAGGTCGCTCGGGCCGAAGCCGGACGGGGTGAGGTGCGGGCTGACGCCGAACGCGGCGACCGGCTCCACCGTGCTGGTCACGCGCAGGGCGTGGCAGGCCACGGTGTCGCCGTGGGCGAGGGTGTCGCAGGCCCGGACCCAGGACGTGCCGCCCCCGGTGCGCGCCTGCGGGGCGGCGGTCGCGCCCGCCGGGGCGGCGGTGGTGAGGGCGGAGAGGGCGAGGGCGGCGGTGCCCGCGACGGCGAGGGCGGTGCGGCGGGCGGTGGCGGAAGTGCGCATGCGGAAGTGCCTCCTTGGCTGGGGTGACCGGAAGCGGTGCATGCCGGGCCGCGCGGACGGATGGTGTTCCGGGAGCGCGGCGGGGCGGGCGCGAAGGCGGGGTTCGGGCTGCCGTTCGGCCGGGTGTCCGCGTGGGGGCGGACTGGCGTTCGACACTAGGGGGTCATGCTCATGCCCAACAAGGAGTCGGCGCCGATCCGAACCAGCCCTTTGCCTCGGGGGCCTGACGCTTGGTCGATCGACGCCGTTTCGCCGGGGGAGGGTTTGCCTCCGCTTCGCTCCCCGGCGCTCCCGCCGCGCAGCGGCAGGCCCCGGCCCGGCCTCCGGCGCGCGCTGCCGAACGCCGCCGCAGGGGCCGCCGCAGGGGCGGGCGCGCCGGGGTGTCGGCCCCGGGTGCGACAGTGTGCGGACGAACTCGGCGGCTGCGCCGGGGTGGTGCGGACGGAGGGGTGCGATGACGGGCTGGGACGGGATCGCCTGGGCGGGCTGGAGCGACCACGCGGAGGTCCTGGCCCGGCTGGGGGCGGGCGCCGACCCGGAGTGGTGCGGTGCCGGTCGTCCGCTGCACCACGCGGCGGCCTACGGCTCCCCGCAGGTGGTGGCCGAACTCGCCGCCCGGGTCGCGGACGTGGACGCGCGGGAGCACGGGACGACCGCGCTGTGGCGGGCCGTGCTGGCCGACCGGCCGGACAACGCCCGGGTGCTGGCCGCCGCCGGGGCCGACCCCTGGCGTCCGCAGCTCGGCGGCTGGTCGCCCGGCCGCCTCGCGCTCGCCGGGCCCGTCCCCGACCTGTTCCCGCGGCCCGCCGGGGGCGGCGCGGCCACCGGAGCGACGACCGCGGAACCGGTGGCCACCGAACTGACGCCCACCGAACGGGAGACCGTCCGGAGCGGGCGCGAACTCGTCGCCGCCCTGGGCGAGTTCCCCTACGAGGGCACCGGTCTGGCCTGCGTCGCGGGCATCGACGCCGCCGAGGCCGTCCGCCGGCTGGGCGGCCAACCGCTGGACGCGGAGTACCTGGAGGAGTTCCTGGACGACCCGTACGCGTACGAGATGGAGGAGGGGCTGCTGATCGCGGGCGCCACCACCGTCCCCGGCGGCTGCGTCGTCACCCAGCCCTGGGGCTACACCCCCTCCACCCCGGGCGCGATGGCCCGGCTGACCGCGGGCACCTTCGGTTACGGCCTGTACGCCAACCCCAAGAGCGGCAACCAGGGCAGCATCGTCCGCGACGGCACCGTCGAAGCCTGGGACCTGCACCCCGGCGGCGGCCCGGACTCCGGGGACAGTGCCGACCGGGTCCTCGACGGGTACCTGTACCGCCGCAGCGCGGTCGCCGCCGCCTGCGCCTTCGCCGGTCTGCGGCCCGCCGACGCCCGCGCCGTCACCGGCCCCGCCGACCGCTGGTTCAAGCTGCCCGACCTCGACTACTGGGAGGGCTGACCCCGCCCGCACCGACCCCGCCCGCGCCGGTCGTCGGCCCGGGTCTGCACCGGTCGTCGGCCCCGGCCCGGCCCCGGTCGGCTGCTTCCGTGCTGCCTTCGAGAGATGAAGGCAGCACGCCACTTGACGGTGGGCCTTCACCGCCCCAACACTTCCGTACGAGCTCAGAGAGCGCTCTCAACCGATCTCGACCACCCGGGCTCATCAGAAAGGCGACACCAACCCCTTCCCCCACTTCGGACTGGCGTTCACTTTGCGAAGCCAGACGAGAGGACCCCCATGCGAAGGACGACCGCCCTTTCCCACCCCCACCCCCGCGCGCGGCAGCCGCGTCCGCGCGTGCTCGCCCTGCTCACCGCGCTGGCGCTGACCGTCGCGGCCCTGCTCGGCCTGGCCGCCACCGCGGGCCCCGCCTCCGCCGCGGCCGACTACACCCAGAGCGCCACCCAACTGAGCGCCACCCAGCTGAAGATTGCCTTCACCCCGACCACGTCCGCGCTCTACGTGGACGTTCACTACCTGGTCAACGGGGCGAACCAGCAGAACATCCGGATGACCAACAGCGCGGGCACCTGGAATTGGACCGTCGGCTCGCTGGCCACCGGCAACGCCGTCGAGTACTGGTTCACCTACGAGAAGAGCGGACCGCAGTACGACAGCCCGCACTTCACCTTCACCATGGGCAGCACCACCAGCCCCAGCCCGACGCCCACGCCCAGCCCGACGCCGACACCCACGCCGACGCCCACCGGCACCGGCACCTGCCCGGCGCAGTCCGACACGCCCAACTTCGGGCCCAACGTGCACATCTACGACCCGAGCATGTCCAGCGCCACCATCCAGGCCCAACTGGACGCCCACTTCAACCAGATGAAGGACACCCAGAGCGCCCAGTTCGCCGAGAACCGGGTCGCCGACCTGTTCAAGCCCGGCACCTACAACGTCAACGACAACGTCGGCTTCTACACCTCGGTCGCGGGCCTCGGCCAGAACCCCGACGACGTCACGATCAACGGCAACATCACCGTCGACGCCTTCAACGCCTCGGACGCGGGCAACGCCACCCAGAACTTCTGGCGCTCCGCCGAGAACCTGGCGATCAACCCCGGCGGCGGCACCAACCGCTGGGCGGTCGCCCAGGCCGCGCCGTTCCGGCGGATCGACGTGCACGGCAACCTGGCGCTGTACCCGGCCAGTTACGGCTGGGCCAGCGGCGGCTACGTCGCCGACAGCAAGGTGACCGGGCAGGCCGCCTCGATCTCCCAGCAGCAGTGGTACACCCGGGACAGCAGCCTCGGCAGCTGGGACGGCGGCGTGTGGAACATGGTCTTCTCCGGCGTCCAGGGCGCCCCGGCCAACACCTTCCCCAACCCGCCGGAGACCACCCTCGCCACCACCCCGGTCTCCCGTGACGTGCCCTACCTGTACGTCGACGGCTCCGGCAAGTACCGGGTCTTCCTGCCCGCCCTGCGCACCAACGCCACCGGCCCCAGCTGGGCGTCCGGCAGCACCCCGGGCAGCTCGCTGCCGATGAGCCGGTTCTACGTGGTCAAGGCCGGGGACACCGCCGCGACCATCAACAACGCGCTCTCCCAGGGCTGCAACCTGTTCGTCACCCCCGGGGTCTACCACCTCAACCAGACCCTCAACGTGACCCGCGCCGACACCGTCGTCCTCGGCATCGGCTACCCGACCTTCGTCCCCGACAACGGCGTCAACGCGATGCAGGTCGCCGACGTCGACGGCGTCCGCCTCAAGGGCCTGCTCTTCGACGCGGGCACCACCAACTCGGCCGCCCTGCTGACCGTCGGCGCCGGCGGCTCCACGGCGAACCACGCCGCCGACCCGACCACCATCCAGGACGTGTTCTTCCGGATCGGCGGCGAGTTCGCGGGCAAGGCCACCACCAGCCTGGTCGTCAACAGCAACAACACGATCATCGACCACATCTGGGCCTGGCGCGCCGACCACGGCAACGCGGGCACCGTGGGCTGGACGGTCAACACCGCCGACAACGGCGTGGTCGTCAACGGCAACAACGTCCTGGCGACCGGCCTGTTCGTCGAGCACTACCAGAAGTACGAGGTCACCTGGAACGGCCAGAACGGCCGGACGATCTTCTTCCAGAACGAGATGCCGTACGACGTGCCCAACCAGGCGGCCTGGAAGTCGCCGTCCGGCCTGAACGGCTACGCCGCCTACAAGGTCGGCAGCAACGTCACCAGCCACGAGGCCTGGGGCCTGGGCAGCTACTGCTACTTCAACGTCAACCCGGCCGTGAACGCCTACCACGCGTTCGAGGTGCCGAACACGGCGGGCGTGAAGTTCCACGACGTGCTCAGCGTCTCGCTCGGCTACCAGGGCACCATCTCGCACGTCATCAACGACACCGGGGGCGTCACCCCGACCGGGACCGTCCCGGTCAACGTGGTCGCCTACCCGTAGGCGCCGCCCCGCGCCACGGCCACCCGCACCACGGCCACCGGCACCCCGGCTGCCCGGTCCCGGACGTCACCGTCCGGGGCCGGGCAGCCGGTCGTCCGGGCCCGCCCGCGCCGCGTCCTCAGGGCGCCGCCGGGGCGTCGGCGACCAGGTGGCCCCACCAGACCAGGCGGTACAGCGAGGTGAACTCCGGGGTGCAGGTGGTCAGCGTGAGGTAGTGGCCCGGGGCGGTGTACCCGGCCTGGGCGGGGACGGGGTCCAGCACCTCGTAGTTGTCGGCGCCGGTCTCGGGCAGCTCGCGGTCCAGGACGTAGGTGTGGACCGCCCCGGCGGTGCGCAGCACCACCCGGTCGCCGGGGGCGAGCCGGTCCAGGTACCGGAACGGCTCGCCGTGCCCGTTGCGGTGCCCGGCCAGGCCCACGTTGCCCGGCTCGTCCGGGAGCTGGGTGTCCGCGTAGTGCCCGACGGCGCCGGAGTCGAGCACGGTGTCCCGGTCGACGCCCTCGCGGACCGGGAAGACCGAGGGCAGGCCGAGCTGCTCCAGGCGCGGGACGGTCAGCGTGCCCAGCTCCGCCCCCGGCGCGGGGCGCGGCGGCGCGGCGCCCCCGGGGTCGGCGGGAGCGGTGGGGGCGGGGCCGCGGCCGGGGCACCGGCGAGCGCGGGCGCGGCGGCGGGCGGTCGCGCCGGGGGCTCGTACGCGGGGGTGGCGACCGCCGTGAGCAGCAGGGCGGTGGTGGCGAGCGCGCCGGAGGCGACGCGCAGGGCGGGCCTCACCCCCGCCCGCCGCGGCGCCCGCCGGGCAGCGCCGAGACCAGCAGCGCGGTCCCGGCCGCGGCGAACTCGCAGCTCTTGAGCAGCAGCAGACCGGCCGTCAGCAGCGGGTCGCGGCTCAGCCGCCAGGCCCGTGCGGCCAGCACGGGCAGCCGCCAGGGCCCGGCCTGGGCGGCGAAGTGCCGGGGGTGGCGGGCGGCGTAGCGCCCGGCGGTGGCCGCGTAGTGGGCCTTCTTGCGCATCGCGGCGCGCAGCGTGGTGCGGCCCTCGTCGTGGACCAGGACGCTGCGGGTGGTGGCGATCCGGGCGCCGGTGGCGCGCACCCGCAGGTCGAGGTCCTTGTCCTCGGACCAGACCAGCTCCTCGTCGTGGCCGCCGACCCGGTCGTACAGCTCGCGGCGCAGGCAGCGCAGCGACTCCACGGCGCCGTCACCGTCCCAGCAGCGCTTCTCCAGCACCTTGCAGCGCGACCAGAAGCCCTCGCCGACCGACACCTCGGGGATCACCAGGGCGTCGTAGCCCTCGTCCTCGATCAGCCGGCGGCACTCGTCGAGCAGGCCGGGCCCGGCGGTCATGTCGGAGTCCAGGTGCAGGACGACGGCGGCACTGGTGAGCCGCACCCCGCGGCGGCGCCCGGCGGCCCGGGACGGGTTGTCGCGGGCCAGACGGACGTCCAGGCCGCGGGCGTGGAAGGCGGGCAGCGCGGGGGCGAGCGGCCGACTGGTCCGCTCGTCCTCGTTGACCAGCACCTCCAGGCCCTCGCGCTGCTGCACCAGCGAGTCGAGCAGCCGGCCGAGCTGCGGGACGCTGTCCCGGGTGGGGACGACCACGGCGATCCGCGGCCGGGCGGACGGGGTGGACGGGGTGGACGGGACGGGGGGCATCGGCGGCCTCACGGGTTCCAGGAGGGGATCGGGGGAGGTGCGGCGGCGGCGCGGCAGCAGCACGGTGACGCAGGCCAGCACGGTCGCGGCGGACAGCGCGAGCGCGATCCGCCACCAGCGGTCCGGCCCGAACGCGACCCGCAGGTCGGCGTCGCCGGACCCGTCCACCAGCCAGGCCGCCCGGTAGCCGTCCAGGGTCAGCGGGCGGGCGCTCCACCCGGCGGGCAGCCCGGACAGCTCCCAGCGCGGGTCGGCGGAGTCCGGCAGCGCGACCGCCACCGGGCCGCCGACCCCGCTCAGCCGGGCCCGGTAGCGCCCGGCGCCGTCCGGCTCGGCGGCCACCACGGCGGGCCCGGCGCCCGGCCCGGCGGGGTCGATCCGGACGGTCAGCGGCAGCACCGGCGTCAGCCGCAGGCCGGTGTACTCGACCTCGGTGGTGCCCACGTCGTCGCCGTCGGCGTACAGGTACAGCGCCAGGTCGCGGACGTCCGCGGGCGGGGTGACCACCGTGTCCAGGGTGTGCCGCTGCGCGCCGTCCACGGTGCGCGGCAGCTCCGCGCACCGGTCCGGGCCGCCCTGCCACAGGCACAGCCGGGCCGGACTGCCGCTCAGCGTGCGGTAGTCGACGGTCAGCCGGTAGCTGCCGGGCCGGTGGCCGGTGCCGGGCTCGAAGGTGTCGACGGGGACGCGGACGCAGGCGGTGTGGGCCCGGGCGGTGAGCCGGACGCCGTCCGGGCCCAGCGCCGTCGCGGACAGGCCGGCCTCGGCGAAGCCGCGCCCGTCGGTGCGGCCGCAGTCCTGCAGCGCGCTGAACACCGGCGCCCCGGCGGCGGGCAGGCCCGGATCGGCGGTGACCCGGTGCGGGCCGGGCCGAGCGGCAGCGACGGGCCGTCGGCGGGGCCGCGGCCCCGGCGGCGACGCCAACGCGGTGGCCCGCGGCGCTGGTAGGCGGCGTCGCCCGGGCGGGCGCCGTCCGCGTCGGCGTACCCGTACAGCACGGCGCCGGTGGTGCCGGGGGCCAGCCGCAGTACGGTGCGGAAGCTCCGCCAGTCGGCGGCGGCCGGCAGCGCGCGCTCGACCGCGCACCGGTCCGGGCCGTCCTGCCACAGGCAGATCCGGGGCGCGCCGCCCCGGTACTCCACCGCGACCTCGATCAGCCCGTCGGCGGGCGGACCGGCCAGCGGCAGCCGGACACAGGCGGTACCCTGTTCCGCCCGCAGCGCCCAACTTCCGTCCTCCGCGCGGGAGGTGACGCCGCCGCAGCCGCCGTCGGCCTGCGCCCGCAGGTCGGCCGCCAGCCCGGGGCCGTCGGCGAGGGCCACCGCGACGCGGTCGCCCGGGCGGACGGCCACCGGCCAGCCCGGCTGCCAGGGCAGCACCTCCGGGCCGACCAGCAGCGCGGCCGGCTCGGCGCCGGCCGGCAGGTCGAGGTCCAGCTCCGGCGCGGCCGGGCGGGCACGCCGTCCACCTCAGCCCGCCCGGCGTCGGCCGCACCCCGCTCGGTGCGCGCGGGCAGGTACGCAGTGCCCGCGCTCCGGTCGGCGCGCGCCGCGTACGGGCCGCCGTCCGCGCGCAGCCGCACCTCGGCGGCGCCGGGGCGGTGAACGCGAGTCGGGCCGCGTCCACCGGCACCGCCGGGTCGGCGGTGGTGGCCGCGCCGTGCAGCGCGGCCTCGGCGGCGGTGCGCGGATCGGCCGCCGGATCGAGTACCAGAGCGGCCGGTCCGCCCCCGGGGGCCGGGAGTTCGTACAGGTCGGCGACCGGCGTGGCCAGGGCGCGGCGCGCCCCCGGCAGCCGGTCCAGGGCCGCGCCGAGCACCGCCGGGTCGGCGGTGACGGCGTCGCCCGCCGTGGAGCGCAAGTCCCGGCGCAGGAGCACCTGGCCGACGCCCAGCGCCCGCAGCGCGCCCGTGGCGGCGTCGCCGTCCCCGGCCGCGAGGCTCCGCTCGGCCAGCGCGAGCAGCCGGGCCGGGCCGGAGGCGTTGTCGAAGTAGCCGCCCGGCAACCGCTGCAGCAGCGGCCGGGTCAGCAGGTTGCGCGGCACGTCGTCCACGCCGTGGAAACCCCAGTCGGTCAGCACCTGGTAGTAGCCCTGCAACGGCAGTTCCAGCACCTTCCCGGGCACCGGCGAGCCGTTCGCCGCGTCCGCCACCCGCTGCCAGTCCGCCGGGACGGCCACCGACGCGGACGGCAGCGGCGGCCGCGCCTGGGTGACCACCGCCCCCGTCCACAGCGGCCACGGGTGGGCCAGCGCGGCGGCCACCGCGACGGCGGCCACCGCCGGGGCCCTGCGCCCGGCGTCCAGGGCGCGCTGCACCGCCGCACCCGCCGGCACCGCCACCGCCAGTACCAGCAGCACGCCGAACTTGCTCATCGGCTCGCGGAACAGCCACATCCCCGGCACGTGCGCGTACAGCCACCCGTTGACCGCCGCCAGCGGCGGGTGCAGCCCCTTGCACAGTAGCACCAGCACCCCCGTCGCCGCCGCCAGCGACCGCACCGCCCACCGGGTGCGGCGCGGCCCCGGCGGCAGCGCCGCCCCCGCCAGCGCCAGCAGCGCCGGGACCCAGCGCGCCGCCCCCCATGGCGCCCGGTCCACCGCCGCCGCGAACGGGTAGTACTCGGGGTGCGTCCACCCCCAGTGGGCGTTCAGCGCCAGGATGTTGGGCAGCGTGTTGCGCACCTGCGTCCACGCCCACGCCTGCACGTTGGTCTGCGCGCTGAAGTCCGTCCCCGCACCGCCGCCGGACAGCGTCACCGCCTGCGGCACCAGCCACCACAGCTGCGCCAGCACCAGCAGCGGCAGCGCCCGGCCCACCAGCCCCAGCACCGGCCGCCACCGCCCGCCGGTCAGCGGTGCCGCCGCCACCGCCAGCACCGCCGTCGCCCCCGTCACCACCGCCAGCAGCGGCGGGTTCATCCCCAGGTAGCACAGCGGCAGCGAGGTCAGCGCCACCGTCCGGGCCCGCACCCGCCGCCCCGCCGCCGCGTGCAGCAGGTGCCCGCCGAACCAGGCCACCAGCGCCGTCGCCAGCACCGGCAGCGGATTGAGCAGCGACACCAGCGTGTAGACGTTCACCACCGCCAGCAGCCCCGCGCACGCCGCCGCCAGCGGGTGCCGCAGCCACACCGACGCCAGCCGCGCCGCCCCGGTCGCCGCCCCCGCCAGCACCAGCGCGTACAGCACCGCCTGCGCCACCCCCGGCCCCAGCCCGAACAGGCCGCACGCCCGGACCAGCAGCAGGTCCGGCAGCCGGACCACCTCGTACGACGGCCCGCCGGTGCCGGTGATCTGGTGGCCCCAGACGCTCCCCAGCTCCGCCCCCAGCGCCTCCCGCCGGAACGGGCCCACGTCCCCCGTCGCGAAGTCCCGCCCGGGCCGGAACCACAGCAGCGGCAGCACCGCCGCGACCAGCCCCGGCAGGGCGTGGCGCAGCAGCGCGTCACGGTGGCGGTACGCCAGGCCGCGCGCGGTGCGCAGCAGACGGCGGGCGGAGCGCGGCGCGGCGGCGACGGCCGGGCGGCGGGGTGGGAACGGTCGTGGTCACTGCGCGGCACCGCCGGAGACCGCGGGGCGGGCAGCGGGAGCGGCCGACGGCCGCGACGGCGGTGCGCAGCACGGCCTCCGCGACCTCGTCCCAGGGCAGCGCCCGCCCGCCAGCCGGCCGGCGCCGGAGCGGCGACCAGGCCGGGCAGCTCCTCGGCCAGCGCCCGGGCCAGCGCCGCCGGATGCGGGGCGACCAGCCGGCCCCCCGCGGCCGGCACCGAGTCGCACAGGCCCGGACGCCGGTAGCCGATCGTCGGGGTGCCCATCGCCGCGGCCTCATCCACCACCAGCGCCCAGCCCTCCCGGATCGAGGTCGCCACCAACACGTGCGCCCGCGCCAGCAGTTCGTCCCGCCGCGCGGTCGGCACCCGCCCGTGGAACACCGTCCCCGGCGGTGCCAGCCGCTCCAGCCGGGCCCGCTCCGGGCCGTCGCCGACGACCCACAGCCGGGCCTGCGGCATCCGGCGGCGCAGCAGCGCGAACGCCGCCAGCACGTGGTCCACCTGCTTCACCGCCGACAGCCGCCCCAGGAACGCCACCGTCGGCGCCTGCTCCCGCGCCACCGGCGGCCGGGCCCGCCGGGTGTGCCCCTCCGGCACCAGGTGCAGGTCGTGCAGCCCGTACGCGCGCAGCGACTCCCGGCTGGACGGCGAGACGGTCAGCACCGGCGTCCCGCGCAGGGCGCGCAGCCAGAGCGGCTCCGCGACGTACCGGCCCAGCCAGGACAGCGGCGCCGGGAACCTGGCGTCCCAGATCTCCCGCGCCACCTGGTGCACCAGCGCGACGGACGGCGTCCCCGCGGACCAGGCGGCGCAGCCGAACGGACGGGTGTTCACCTCGTCCACCAGCAGGTCGAACCGCCCGGCCCCGTGCGCCGCGTACCACTGCCGGGCCGCCCGGTACACCCCGAACCGGCCGCCGCCGCGGACGATCCGCACGTCCCCCCGCGATTCCCGGCCGGGGGCCCCGGGCACCGCCGAGGTCACCAGCGTGACCCGGTGCCCGGCGGCGGCCCACCGGGTGACCACCTCGTCGGTGTACACCTCGGCGCCGCCGGCCTCGGGGTGGGTGGTGTCCTTCCAGTTGAAGACGCAGATGCGCATGGCCTCGGCTCGGGTCGTGGGTGGGGTGTGGGAGGGGGAGCCCCTGCGGGGCGGGCTCGGGGGGTGGGGGAGTGGTGGGGCTTCGGCTCGGGTCGTGGGTGGGGTGCGGGCGGGAGAGGGAGGGGGAGCCCCTGCGGGGCGGGCTCGGGGGGTTGGGGAGGGAGTGGTGGGGCTTCGGCTCGGGTCGTGGGAGGGAGACGGCGGGGAAGCCTCTGCGGGGCGGGCTCGGGTCGTGGGTCGGGGGTGCGGGGCGTCGGGGGTTGAGGCTGACGGGGGGTCAGCCCGCGTTGTCGGGGAGGGCGCGCAGGAGGTGGCGGGGGTCGGTGGGGGCGGGGGTGGTGCGGGGGGTGAGGTGGAGGCGGGCGCCGAGGCGGAGGGCTTCGGCGAGCATCCGCAGGGCGGTGGTGGGGCGGACGGTGCTGCCGGTGCGGGGGCGGACGGCGACCGGGACCTCGGCGATCCGGCGGTGGCCGTACCGGTGCAGCAGGGCGAGCAGCTCCAGGTCGAAGACGAAGCCGTCCTCGCGGCACAGCGGCAGCACCCCGGCCAGCGCCTCGCGGCGGAACACCTTCAGCCCGGTCTGGGTGTCGCGCACCGGCAGCCGGAACAGCACCCGGGCGAGCAGCCGGAACGCCCCCGAGCACAGCCGCCGGACCCGCCCGTGCTGGAGGTGCTTGACCCCGACGGCGGCGTCCGCACCGGCCCGGCGGGCGGCGTCCAGCAGGCCGGGCAGCAGCTCGGCCGGCAGGTCGCCGTCGGCGTCGATGAAGGCGATCCAGCGCCCCCGGCACTGCCGGAACCCGGTGCGCAGCGCGGCGCCCTTGCCCCGGTTGGCGGCGTGCCCGAGCAGCCGCAGCCGGCGGTGCCCGAGCCGGGCGACCCGGCGCCGGCTGCCGTCGGTGCACCCGTCGTCGACGGCCAGCACCTCGTAGCTGGCGCCGTGCCGGTCCAGCACCCGCAACAGCCCGGACAGGTGCCGGGCGACGGCCGGGCCCGGGTTGTAGTACGGGACGACCACGCTGATCTCGACCCGGGCGGCGCGGTCGAGTTCGTGCTCGGCGCGGGCCACGGGCAGCACCCGGCCGGTCCCGGTCCCGGCGCGGGGGCGCGGGCCCAGGCGCAGGCCGGTGCCGGGCAGCGCGCAGGCCACGGCCAGCAGCACGGCCAGCGCGTGCGCGGCGGCGATGCCCTGCGCGGTGGCGGGGAAGAGCGCGACCAGCGGCGGGAACGCGGCCGCCCCCGCCCAGCCGCCGAGCGGGGCGCCGCCGTGCGCGGCCCGGTAGTGCAGCAGCACGGTCAGCACCAGCAGCGCGGTCGCGTCGATGCCCAGCAGCAGGCCGAGGCCGGGGCCGACGGCGAAACCCGGGCCGAAGACCAGCGGCAGCACCGTGCCGCCGCCGACCGCGAGCACCAGCGCCACGCCCGCCCCCGCCAGCACGGCGGCGCCCAGCGCGCGGGTGAGCGCGCGGGTCGCGGTGCGGCGGTCCGCGGAGGCCAGTCGGCCGATCAGCAGCAGCACGATCAGGTTGGCGCAGGCCAGCGAGGCCTTGGCGAGCTGCGCGCCCGCGCCGTACCCGCCCGCCGACTCGGCGCTCAGCCAGTGCCGGGCGCACAGCAGGTCCGCGCCGGTCAGCACCCACAGCCCGGCGAACCCGGTCACCGCGCGCACCAGGACCCGGGGCCGGACCCGCAGCGGCTCCCCGCCCGCCCGCCGGGCGGGCAGCCGGACGGCCAGCAGCAGCGCGGCCACGCACTCCCCGAGCAGGGTGGCCGCCAGCACGGCGCTCACCCCCGCCCCCCACCACAGCGCGCCCCCGGCCGCCAGCAGCCGGACGGACGCCCCGCCCAGCAGCGGCCAGGACGCGGCCAGCGGCCCCCGGCTGCCCAGCGCGTGCGCCCACAGCACCGCCACCGCCGTGCTCGGCACCAGCACCGCCAGCGTCAGCAGCACCGGCAGCGGCCCGGGCAGCCGCAGCACCCGCGCGAGCGGAACGGCGGCGGGCGCGGCCACCAGCACGGCCAGCGCGGCGTACCGGACGGCCCGCAGCAGCAGCGGACGCGGGTCGGCCCCGGGCCCGGCCGGCGGCCCCGGCACCGGGGGCGCCTGTCGCGGTGGCGGCCGTGGCGCGCAGGACGGCCGCGGCGACGACGGTCTGGACGGCGGCCAGGGCGACGCCGACCGCGGCGAGCAGGCCGAGCACGGCGGCCAGGGCGCCGTAGCGGTCGGGGCCGAGGAGGTGCCCGGCGGCGGTGTGCAGGCCGAGGTCGGTCAGCCCGCGCAGCGCGAGCAGTCCGCCGGCCAGGGCGGCGGTCGGGCCGACGGGCAGACCGGGGCCGGTGGCCCGGAACTCCTCCGCGGAGTTCCGGGCCACCGGCCCGTCGGCGGTCACCGCGTGGGCGGATGCCGGAGGTTGCGTCATCGCCGCCCGTTCAGCCGCGCGACCTGCGGTACATCCGCCGGCCGGTCAGCGCCGCGCCGACGGCCAGCGCCACCCCGGCCGCCGCGACGCCCGCGGCCTCGCCGCCGCTCCAGCCGACCGACGCGGTGGCGGCGCCACCGGTGTCGGCCAGGTGGCGGCCGCCCTTGCCGTCAGCGGCGCCGTTGCCGCCGACCTCGACGGTCAAGGTGTCGACCCGGGTGCCGCCACGGGCGTCCGGGCCGACGGCCTGGATCGTGTGGGTGCCGGGGGCGGTGTCGGCCGGCAGCTTGACGGTCGCCTTGAACGTGCCGGAGCCGTCGGCGGTGGCCGTGCCGAGCGCCACGGGCGTCGAGAACAGCGTCAACTCGATCGTGCCGCCGGGCTGGTAGCCGCCGCCGGTGACGGCGACGCTGCTGCCCGGGGCCAGACCGGTGGTCCGGCTGGTGGCGGTCAGGGTGCCGTTGCTGACGGGGTAACTGCCCGCGACGGGCGCCAGGGTGTCGAAGGCCGGCGCGGCCGCTGCGGCGGGTGCGGCCAGCGCGGCGCCGGAGACGAACAGCAGGGCGGCCGCGCCGCAGCGCAGCACGCCCCTGGGGGGACTGGTCATGGATGCTCCTGACAGGAGGGGTCGGACCCGGGTGCCTTCACCCGGGCTGCCCGCACAGCCATTGACCGCGGTCGGTTCGCTGACGCACTGTCAGCTCGTGATTCACCCGGAGGGCCCGGTGGCCGCTGCGCCGCCCGGGTGGTCCGCGGTGACCGCCGGGGTGGCTGCCCGCCCGGTCCGCGGCCGATCGGCGATACCTGGTCGCCACGGCGGCAGGGCGTCACGGCGGCACGGCGTCGGCGGCGGAGCGGCGGAAGGCGGAGCGATGGCACGGGAGTTGCGCAGGCGGGCGGCGGACGCGGTGGTGCGGGCGGGCCGGTCGTGCTTCAAGGGCACGGCGGTGGGCCGGCTGCCGCTGGCCGGGACGGTGCTGCGCTGGTTCGTGCAGGCCGGGCACGGCGACGGCGAGGTCCTGGCGGCGTTCCGCGGCCTGGAACTGGCGGTGCCGACCGCCAGCGCGTCGATCGCGGCGGGCCTGCTCGGCGGCTTCTACGAGGAGCGCGAACTCGACCTGTTCGAGCAGTTGTGCGCGCGGCGCCGCACCGTCGTCGACGTCGGGGCCAACCTCGGCGCGTACGCCTGCCTGGCGGCCCGCGCGATGCCCGCCGACGGCCTGCTGGTCTGCTACGAGCCCGCCCCCGGCAACCTGGCCCGGCTGGAGGCCAACCTGCGCCGCAACCCCGGCCGCCCCGGCCCCGCCGTCCGGATCGAGCCGCACGCGGTCGGCCCGTGCGAGGGCCGCACCACCCTGCGGCTGGCCGAGGACATCGGACTGCACCGGGTCGCCGCCGGAGACACGGCCGGGCACGGGGGCGGGGGCGGGGGCGGGCTGGCGGTGCGTCAGGTCGCGCTGGACGCCCGGCTGCCGGTGCTGTTCGCCGAACACGGCGGGCCGCGCCCGGTGGACGTGCTGAAGATCGACGTCGAGGGCTACGACGTGCACGCGCTGCGCGGCGCCCGCCGCCTGCTGGTGCGCGACCGGCCGGTGCTGTTCGCCGAGTTCTGCCCGCCGCAACTGGCCGGGTGCGGGGCGGACGCCGAGGAGTTCGTCGAACTGCTGGCCGAGGCGTACGAGGAGATCCACGTGGTGGACACCGCGCGGCGCACCGTCACCGCCTGCGCCCCGTCCGCGCTGCTCGCCCCGACCTACCGCTCCCGGCTGGTCAACGTGGTCGCGGCGGGCCGGGACGAGGACCGCGCGCTGCTGGCCCGCTGGGCCGGGCGGAAGGCCCGCGGGCGGAGCCAGCCGGTGCGTTAGGGACGGCCCGGCCCCGGGAGGCCGGGTCGGCGCCCCGGGAGGCCGGGTCGGCGCGCCGGGAGGAACTGATTCCGCCCGCCCGGGGCTGAGGTTCGCTCATCCGGGCGGGCGGAAACACGGGGTGGCCCCGCGGGTCAGTCGCGGGTCACTCGTGCGGGACCAGGACCACGGGGGCCGTGCTGTGCCGGACGGCGGCGTGGACGACCGGGCCGAGGCGGTGGCCGAACAGGTGCGGGTGGCGGCCGATCACCAGCAGGTCGGCGTGCTCGGCGGCGGCGAGCAGCGCGCCCGTGGCGCCGCCGAGACCGGCCTCGACGCGCAGGTCGACGTCCGGGAAGGCGGCCCGGACGGGGGCCAGCATCCGGTCCAGGTCGGCCTCGATCTGCTCGCCCTGGTGGTCGGCGTCCGGGTTCGGCGGCAGCCAGCCGGGCGCGGCCGCCAGCAGCGGCACCATCTCCCAGCCGTGCACCGCCCGCACCCGGCCGCCCGAGCGGGCCGCCTCGGCGAGCGCGAACTCGACGGCGGCCAGCGAGGAGTCGCCCGCCAGGCCCACCACGATCTCCGGCCCGTCCGGGCCCGCGGCGGCCGTCCCCGGCCGCGCGGCCGGCGGCGGGCCGTCGTGAGCGGCGCGGCCTCCGCGGGCGGCGGCGCGGTCGCGGTGGCCGTGGCCGTCGCCGTCCCGAGCGGGGCGCCGTCGTGGACCGGGGGGTCGAGCGGGGACTCGATCGGGAGCCCGTCCGGGAGTCCGACCGGGGACGTCACCGGGGCCGGTGCCCCGACCGGGACCGCCGCCGGGGCGGGGGCCTCCGCCACCGCGGTGAGCGGGGCGTCCTCCTCGACCAGCTGCGCGTCCTCGTCGGCGGGCCGCTCCCGCACCAGCACCACCGGGCAGGTGGCGCGCGCGGCCACGGACAGGGCCACCGAGCCGCCCAGCAGGTCGGCGGCGGCGCCCGGGCCGCCCGAGCCCAGCACCGCCAGGTCGTAGCCGGTGGCGGCCTCGACCAGGATGT
Source organism: Kitasatospora sp. NA04385 (assembly GCF_013364235.1). Classification (NCBI taxonomy): domain Bacteria; kingdom Bacillati; phylum Actinomycetota; class Actinomycetes; order Kitasatosporales; family Streptomycetaceae; genus Kitasatospora; species Kitasatospora sp. NA04385. The sequence continues at coordinate 7,540,607 of NZ_CP054919.1, forward strand.
CGGCCGGGTCGCCCGCGGCGGCCTGGGTGGCCACCGCCAGGTCCGGGTACGCGGCGAGCAGGTCCGCCGCGAGGGCCTCCAGCTCGTCGTGCTCGGCCTGCTGCACCGGGTCGGCGCCCGGGCCCTCCGGGTCGGCCGCCCCCAGCCAGGGCCAGACCCGGAGCAGGGTCAGTTCCGCGCCGCGCCGGGCGGCCTCCTCCGCCGCCCAGCGCGTCGCGGCGCGTGCCCGCGGGGATCCGTCGTACCCGCTCACGATCTTCTGCGTCATGGTCCACGTCCCCTCTCGCCCCGGACGGCACCGTGCCGTCCGCGACGCCGACCGGCTACCCGGGGAAGCGGAGAGCATGCCGGACAACCGTCGCGGCGGCTGCACCCGCGGCGGCCCGCCGCTGCCCGGAGCGGGTCGGTGTCCATGTCAGGAAACCCTTTTCACAACGTTGGAAATCCGGTCGCGCAGGCATCACAGCAGGCCCGGCCTGCGTTGTCCAGACCTCGCGCCGGGATCGGGGCGGACCCGCCGACGGGATCGCAGATCAGCGCAGGAAGCGGCCGGTTGACGGGCAGTCAGCCCGGCGGGCCGAAGCGGCCGGTCGGTGCGCAAGTTCTTGACACCGTCTCGGCGGATGGCTCATTGTCCCTCTGCAACGTTGGAAACCGGCGGGTAGCCGGTGCCTCCGACGGCTCCTCCCACTCCTCCGAGCTCCCTCCCCCTCCCTCGCAGTCAAGGATGTGATCGGGCGTATGAACCCCACCCCGCGCGCCAAGTCCGTCATGGCCGCACTGCTCCTCGCCGGGCTGTGCGCGTCGGTGTCCGCCTGCACCAACCAGGGCGACAGCGGCTCCTCCGGGCACACCGCCGCCGCCCCCGACAACACCGCGGCCGCCCAGCAGGTCGTCTCGCCCACGGCGTCGGCCGCCGGGCCGGGCTGCACCGCGGACACCTACGGCGCGCCGAAGCTCGACCTGACCGACGGCAAGACGGTCGTCGGCTTCTCGCAGTCGGAGTCCACCAGCAACCCGTTCCGGGCCGCCGAGACCGCCAGCATCGAGGCGGAGGCCAAGAAGCTCGGCGTGAAGCTGATCGAGCGCAACGCCAACGCCGACGTCAACGCCCAGAACGCGCAGATCCAGGACATGATCGCGCAGGGCGCCCAGGTGCTGATCGTCGCCCCGGAGAACTCCGACGGCCTGGGCCCGGCGCTGGCCGCCGCCAAGGCCAAGAAGATCCCGGTGCTGACCATCGACCGCACCGTCGGCGGCGCCGCCTGCTCCGACTTCGTCGCCTTCATCGGCTCCGACTTCTACGGCCAGGCCAAGATCGCCGCCGACGACCTGGCCGGCGCCACCGGCGGCCAGGCGCACGTGGCGATCCTCCAGGGCACCCCCGGCAACAACGTCTCGGCCGACCGCACCAAGGGCTTCACCGACCAGCTCGCCGCCAAGTACCCGAACATGCAGGTGGTGGCCTCCCAGACGGCGAACTTCGACCAGACCGAGGGCCAGAAGGTGATGGAGCAGCTGCTCCAGGCCCACTCCGACATCAACGCCGTGTACGCCGAGAACGACGGCATGGCGCTCGGCGCGATCCAGGCCATGCGCTCGGCCGGGAAGACCCCCGGCAAGGACATCAAGATCGTGTCCATCGACGGCATCCGGCAGGCCGTGCAGGGCGTGGTCGACGGGCAGCTGGTCGCCGACATCGAGACCAACCCGCGGTTCGGCCCGCTCGCCTTCCAGTCGCTGAAGGACTTCTACGGCACCGCCGGGGTCCAGCCCAAGGTGATCATCAAGGACGGCCACTTCACCGCGGACAGCGCCAAGCAGGCGCTCGACCAGGGCCTGGTGTACTGACCCGCCGCCCCGCCGCCCCGCCGCCGGGGGCCGCCCGCCCGCGGCCCCCGGCCCCGTCCCCGCCCGACGACAACCGCAGGACAACCGCAGGAGGAGGAACCCCCATGACCCGGACGGACCGGCCCGACGGCCCCGTCGAGGCGCCCGTGCTGGCGGCGACCGGGATCGACAAGAGCTTCGCGGGCGTCCACGCCCTGCACGGCGTCGGCCTGACGCTCCGGCCGGGACGGGTGCACGCCCTGGTCGGCGAGAACGGCGCCGGCAAGTCGACCCTGATCAAGGTGCTCACCGGCGTGCACCGACCCGACGCCGGACGGCTCGAACTGACCGGAGAGGAACGGGAGTTCCGCACCCCGCTGGAGGCCCAGCGGGCCGGCATCTCCACCGTCTACCAGGAGGTCAACCTCGTCCCGATGATGTCGGTGGCCCGCAACCTGCACCTGGGCCGCGAACCGCGCCGCCGCGGCCTGCTCGACCTGCGCCGGATGCACCGGGAGGCCGCCGAGCTGCTGCTCCGCTACGGCGTGGACACCGACGTCACCCGGCCGCTGCGCGAACTCGGCCTCGGCGCCCAGCAGATGGTCGCCCTGGCCCGCGCCGTCCAGGTCGACGCCCGGGTCGTCGTGATGGACGAACCCACCTCCTCGCTGGAGCCCCGCGAGGTCGACACCCTGTTCGCCGTCGTCCGCGACCTCACCGCGCGCGGCACCGCCGTGGTGTACGTCAGCCACCGGATGGACGAGCTCTACACCCTCTGCGACGACGTCACCGTGCTGCGCGACGGCCGGGTCGTGCACACCGGCGAACTCGCCGCCCTGGGCCGCCGCGACCTGGTCGCCCTGATGCTCGGCCGCACCCTCGGCGCCGCCCGCGAGCGCGCCGCCCGGCACGTGCCCGACCCCGACGCCCGGCCCGCGCTGCGCGCCCGCGGCCTGCGGGTGCGGCACCGGGTGCACGACGTCGGCTTCGACGTGCACCGCGGCGAGGTGCTCGGCCTCGGCGGACTGCTCGGCTCCGGGCGCAGCGAGACCGCCAAGGCCGTGGTCGGCGCGCTCGGCGCGGACGCCGGACGGGTCGAGGTGGACGGCGCGGAGCTGACCCGGCGCAGCCCCGCCGCCGCGATCCGGGCCGGTGTCGTGCTGCTGCCCGAGGACCGCAAGGCCGAGGGCATCGTGCCCGGGCTGTCCGTCCGGGAGAACATCGTGCTGGCCGCGCTGCCCCGGCTCTCCCGGGCCGGCCTGGTCTCCCGCGCCCGGCAGGACGAGGTGGTGGAGAAGTTCATGGCCCGGCTGCGGATCAAGGCCGCGAGCCCCGAGCAGAAGGTCGCCGACCTCTCCGGCGGCAACCAGCAGAAGGTCCTGCTGGCCCGCTGGCTCTGCCTCGCCCCCAAGGTCCTGCTGCTGGACGAACCCACCCGCGGCATCGACGTCGGCGCCCGCGCCGAGGTCCAGACCCTGATCGACGAACTCGCCGCCGACGGCCTCGGCGTCCTGCTGATCTCCTCCGACGCGGAGGAGCTGATCGCCGGGGCCGACCGCGTCCTGGTCCTCAAGGACGGCGCCCCCGTCGACGAGCTCACCGGCGTCCGGGTCAACCCCGACGAGCTGCTCGCCGCGCTGGCCCACGAAACCCGGCCCCCGGCCGACGGAACCCGGCCCCCGGCCGACGACGAGACGAACGGAGCGCAGTGATGAGCGTTCTCGCCCCTGCGGGGGTCCTGCGCGGGCGGGCTCCCGTGCTGCGGGTGCTGCGACGCTACGGGGTGTACCTGGCGCTGGGGGTGCTGTTCCTGGCCGCGGTGGTGCTGGACACCGGGTTCCTGTCGACCGGGAACGTGCGGATCCAGCTGTTCCAGGTCGCGCCGACGCTGCTGGTCGCGCTCGGGATGGCGCTGGTGATCGGCACCGAGGGGATCGACCTGTCGGTGGGGGCGGTGATCGCGCTGGCCGCCGCCGTGATCCCGCTCTACATCGGGTGGGGGCTGCCGGTGGCGCTGCTGGTGGCGGTCGCGCTCGGGGCGCTCAGCGGGCTGGCGGGCGGCGCGATGGTCGCCTTCACCCGGGTGCAGCCGATCGTGGCGACGCTCGCCCTGATGATCGGCGTGCGCGGCGTCGCCTCGCTGGTCAACGGCGCCTCCGCCAAGCCGGTCACCGACGACGCGCTGCTGACCCTCGGCTCGGACGCCCTCCTGGGCGTCCCGCTGACGGCCTGGCTGGCGGCCGCCTGCGTGGCGCTGACCGCCGTGCTGGTGCACCGCACCACGTTCGGGCGGCAGCTGGTCGCGATCGGCGACAACCGGCGGGCCGCCCGGCTGGCCGGACTGCCGGTGCGGCGGGTGCTGCTGACGGTGTACCTGCTCTCCGGCGTGCTGGCCGCGCTGGCCGGCGCGGTGATCGTCGGGCACGGCGCCGAGGCCGACCCGGCCAACCAGGGGCGCAACATCGAACTCGACGCGATCACCGCCGTCGTGGTCGGCGGCACCCCGCTGGCCGGCGGCAGCGTCCGGGTGCTGGGCACCGTGGCGGGCGCGCTGTTCATGCAGCTGACCGCCGCCGTGCTCACCCAGCACGACGTGCCCGCCTCCCTCACCAAGATCGTCGAGGCGGTCGTGATCTGCGCCGCCGTCTACGCCTCCCAGGAGCGTGGTACCCGATGACCCCCACCACCCTCACCGCGGACCGGCGCCCCGCCGAGAGCCCCGCCGAACGGCTCGCCGCCCGCATCCAGCGGCACGGCGCGCTCACCGTGCTCGCCCTGCTGGTGATCGGCGCCTCGGTGCTCTCGCCCGGCTTCGCGAGCACCGACAACCTGGGCGCCATCCTCGGCAACAACGCCTTCGTCTGGCTGCTCGCCCTCGGCCTGACCTTCGTCATCCTCACCGGCGGCATCGACCTGTCGGTCGGCTCGATGTACGCGCTCGGCGGCGTCCTCGCCGCCTGGGCGGCCGAACGGTACGGCACCTGGGCCGCCCTGCTGCTGCCGCTCGCGGTCGGCGCCGCCTGGGGCTGCGTGCACGGACTGCTGGTCGCCCGGGCCCGGATGGCCCCGTTCATCGTCACCCTGGCCGGCCTGCTCGGCGCCCGCGGCCTGCTCCAACTGGTCACCGACGAGGGCGCGAACACCCACCTGGTGCCGCGCGGCTCGGCGTTCCGCTCGCTCGGCGAGGGCACCTGGACGCCGGTGCTGATCTCCGCCGCCCTGTTCGGCCTCGGCGCGCTGCTGCTCACCCGCACCCGGTTCGGCGCCACCACCACCGCGATCGGCGGCAACGAGCACGCCGCCACCCTGATGGGCCTGCCCGTCGCCCGCACCAAGACCCTGGTCTACGTGCTGTCCGCGACGCTCGCCTGCGCCGCGGGCGCCCTCGGCGGCGCCCGGCTCGGCTCCGGCGTCACCACCGTCGGCGTCGGCTACGAACTCACCGCCATCGCCTCGGTGGTGATCGGCGGCACCCTGCTCACCGGCGGCAGCGGCTCGGTCGGCGGCACCGTCGCCGGCGTCCTGCTGCTGTCGGTGGTCCACAACCTGATCGACCGCTCCGCCTCCCAGTACGGCTCCGCCGTCACCGACGCCGTCAACGGCGCCTTCCTGGCCGCCGTGGTGCTCGCCCAGGCTCTGCTCAACCGGGGACGCCGGGACGAGTGAGCGCCGCGCCCGCGCCCGCCGCCGGGCCCCCGGCGGCCCGCCGCGCGCCCGATCCGACCAGAACCGAACGAGAGGGACCAGGGCCATGGGCGTGAGCCTCAAGGACGTCGCGCTGCGGGCCGGAGTGTCCGTCAAGACCGTCTCCAACGTGGTCAACGACTACCCGCACGTGCGGGCCGGCACCCGCGACCGCGTCCAGCGCGCCATCGACGAACTCGGCTACCGCCCCAACGCCACCGCCCGGCAGCTGCGCACCGGACGCAGCGGCATCATCGCCCTCGCCGTCCCCGAACTCGGCAACCCCTACTTCGCCGACCTCGCCACCGCCGTCATCGACGCCGCCGCCCACCACGCCCACACCGTGCTGCTCGACCACACCGCCGGGCTGCGCGCCAACGAGACCCTGGTCTCCCAGGGCTTCCGCTCCCACCTGATCGACGGGCTCATCCTCAGCCCCATCCACCTGGAGAAGGAGGACCTGCTGCACCGCCCCGAGCGGCCGCCGCTGGTCCTGCTCGGCGAACGCGAGTACGACGCCCCGTTCGACCACATCGCCATCGACAACGTCGCCGCCGCCCGGCTCGCCGTCCGCCACCTGCTCGGCCTCGGCCGCCACCGGATCGCCTTCGTCGGCGCCCGCCGCGACAGCCGCCGCCAACCCGCCCACCTGCGGCTGCGCGGCTGGCGCGAGGAACTGCTCGCCGCCGGCCGCACCCCCCGCGAGGACCTGGTGATCGCCACCGACGGCTACGACCGCCTGGACGGCGCCGTCGCCATGACCCGGCTGCTCGACCTGCCCGAACCGCCCGACGCCGTCTTCGCCTACAACGACCTGGTCGCCCTCGGCGCGCTGCGGGTGCTGGCCGAACGCGGCGTCAAGGTGCCCGAACAGGTCGCCGTGGTCGGCTTCGACGACATCGAGGACGGCCGCTACGGCGCCGTCACCCTCACCACCATCGCCCCCGACAAGGCCGCCATCGCCCGCCTCGCCGTCGACTGCCTGATCGGCCGGATCGAGGCCGCCCCCGGCCGCACCCCGCCACCGCCCCGCCGCATCCTGCCCAGCCACACCCTGGTCGTCCGCGAGTCCACCGCCGGACGCGCCGCGCACCGCGGCTGAGCCCCCGCCCACCACCGCCGAAGGACACCCGTTGCCGCTCCCGTCCGTGACCCGCAGCCCGTTCGGCACCCTGCCCGACGGCACCCCCGTCGACCGCTGGACGCTCGACGCCGGCACCGGCGTGCGCGCCGAGGTGCTCGACCGCGGCGGCATCCTGCACCGCCTCGACGTCCCCGACCCCGACGGCCGCCGCACCAGCGTCGTCCTCGGCCACGACACCCTGGCCGGCTATACCGCCGACACCGCCTACCTCGGCGCCCTGATCGGCCGCTACGCCAACCGGATCGCCCACGGCCGCTTCGACCTCGACGGCCGCACCCACCGCGTCCCCGCCACCGACCGCGGCCACGCCCTGCACGGCGGACCCGACGGCTTCCACCGCCGCCGCTGGCACGCCACCGCCCAGCCCGGCCGCGACAGCGCCGCCCTGCGCCTGGACCTGCACAGCCCGCACGGCGACATGGGCTTCCCCGGCGCCCTGCACGTCACCGCCCGCTACACCCTCGACCGGCACGGCACCCTGCGGCTGGACTGGACCGCCCGCACCGACCGGCCCACCCCCGTCAACCTCACCCAGCACGCCTACTTCAACCTCTCCGGAGCGGGCGGCCGCGGCGTCCTCGACCACCGGCTCGCCGTCGACGCCGACGCCTACCTGCCCGTCGACCCCGCCGCCATCCCGCTCGGCGCCCCCGCCCCCACCGCCGGCACCCCCTTCGACCTGCACGCCCCGCACCCGCTCGGCGAACGCCTCGCCCACCCGCACCCCCAACTGCGCCGGGCCGGCGGCTACGACCACTGCTTCGTGCTCACCGCACCCCCCGCCCCCGGCGCGCTGCGCCGCGCCGCCCGGCTGCACGACCCCGCCAGCCGCCGCCGGATGGAGGTCTGGACCACCGAACCCGGCCTCCAGGTCTACACCGGCAACGCCCTGGCCGGCGACCCGCACCCCCGGCACGGCGGACTGTGCCTGGAGACCCAGCACTTCCCCGACTCGCCCAACCGCCCCGACTACCCCGACACCGTGCTGCGCCCCGGCACGCCCCGGCGCAGCACCACCGAGTTCCGCTTCCCGCACCTGGCCGCACCGCCCGGGGAGCAGCGGTGACCGGCCGCCGCTCAGCGCGCCACGGTGCTGCTCTCCCGCACCACCACCCGGAAGCCCGGCGTGATCCGCAGCCCCGGCCCGGTGTAGCGCCGCTCGATCCGCTCCTCCAGGCAGCGCACCGCCAACTCGGCGATCAGCCGCTTGTCGGGCGCCACCGTGGTCAGCGACGGGATCGCGTACGCCGCCTCCTCGACGTCGTCGAACCCGACGATCGCCAGGTCCTGCGGTACCCGCAGCCCCGCCTCGTGCGCCGCCCGCAGCGCGCCCAGCGCCAGCAGGTCGTTGAAGCAGAACACCGCGTCCGGCCGCTCCGGCAGCCGCAGCAGCCGCCGCATCGCGGACGCCCCGTCCGGGCGGAAGTACGCCCGCACCGGCGGCAGCAGCTCCGGGTCCGGCACCAGCCCGGCGTCCGCCAGCGCCTCCCGGTACCCGGTCAGGCGCTGTTCGGCGGTGGCCCGCGGCGCCGGGTCCTGCCAGCCGATCGCGGCGATCCGCCGGTAGCCCTCGTCCAGCAGGTGCCGGGTCACCTCGCGGGCGCCCGCCACGTTGTCGATGTGCACCCGGTCCGCGACCGGGCCCAGGTCGGCCTCGCCGAGCAGCACCAGCGGGATCTCCCGGGAGCGCGACAGCAGCGCCGCCCGGTCCAGGCCCAGCGGGCTGAGGATCACCCCGTCGATCATCGGGTCGCCCAGGCCCGAGGCGATCCGCAGCTCCGCCGCCGGGTCGCCGCCGGTGTCGTCCATCAGCACGGTGATCCCCACCCGGCGGGCCGCCGCGATCACCTCCACCGCCAGCTCCGCGAAGTACGGCGAGGGCAGCTCCGGGAAGGCCAGCGCGATCACCCCGCTGCGGCCGGTGCGCAGCCGACGGGCCGTCACGTTCGGCTGGTAGCCGAGCGCGTCGATGGCCCGCTGCACCCGCTCGCGGGTCGCCTCGGCGACCGGCGTCGTCCCGTTCACCACGTTCGAGACGGTCTTCACCGAGACCCCGGCCAGCTCCGCCACGTCCTTCAACCGCGGCGCCGCAGCGCCGCCACCCGGTACGGACACGCCCGCACCCTCCTCCCGCCGGTCGGCGCGAGGGGGCGCGGCCGGCCTCGCCACGACGCCGCTCCTACAGCTACTACAACGTGAGAATACAAGGTCGCCGATGAACGGACAGCACCTCGCGCCCCGGAGCCGGGCCCCGCCCCGGCCGCCCCCGAGACCGGTACCGCCCCCTCGCACCCCCACCTAGAAGGAGCGCACCTTGTCCAGCCAAGTCCAGCTGTCCGTACGCCGGTCGTGGCGCAACGCCCGGGCGGCCGCCGCCGTCCTGGCGCTGCTGATCGCCGCGCTGATCGGCCTGCCCGGCGTCGGCCACGCCGCCGCCGCCCAGCCCTGCGACCTGTACGCCTCCGGCGGCACCCCCTGCGTCGCCGCGCACAGCACCACCCGCGCCCTGTTCGCCGCCTACGACGGCCCGCTGTACCGCGTCACCCGGGCCTCCGACGGCGCCAGTACCGACATCGGCCCGCTCGCGGCGGGCGGCTACGCCAACGCCCAGGCGCAGGACCAGTTCTGCAACGGCAGCAGCTGCCGGATCAGCCGGATCTACGACCAGACCGCCCGGCACAACGACCTCACCCCCGGCCCGGCCGGCACCGCCGGCATGGGCAACGACCGCGGCGCCGACGCCGCCGAGATCGCCGTCACCGCCGGGGGCCACAAGGTCTACGGCGTGTGGATCTCGCCCGGCGTCGGCTACCGCTACACCGGCGTGGCCTCCGGCGTCGCCGTGAACGGCCAGCCCGAGGGCGTCTACATGGTCGCCTCCGGCACCCACGTCGGCGCCGACTGCTGCTTCGACTACGGCAACGCCGAATCCACCCCCGCCGACACCGGCAACGGCCACATGGACGCCGTCTCCATCGCCACCACCTGCTACTTCCCGCCGTGCAGCGGCAGCGGCCCGTGGATCGAGGCCGACCTGGAGAACGGCATGTTCCAGGGCGACAACGGCTCCAACACCGCCAACCTCGGCAACAGCAGCCCCTTCGTCACCGCCGTGCTGAAGAACAACGGCCAGACCACCTACGCCCTCAAGGGCGGCAACGCCCAGTCCGGCGCGCTCACCACCTGGTGGAACGGCGCCCTGCCCAGCCGCTCCGGCTACCGCCCGATGAAGCAGGAGGGCGGCATCATCCTGGGCATCGGCGGCGACAACTCCAACTGGAACCGCGGCACCTTCTTCGAGGGCGCCATGGTCTCCGGCTACCCGAGCGACGCCACCGAGAACGCCGTCCAGGCCAACGTCACCTCCGTCGGCTACAACGGCCGCACCGACCTGCCCAACGGCCCGCAGGGCACCGTCACCGGCCCCGGCGGCCAGTGCGTGGACGTCGCCGCCGACGACACCGGCACCAACGGCACCGGCGTCCAGCTGTGGAACTGCCAGACGTACGCCGAGGACCAGCACTGGACGCACAACGCCGACGGCTCGCTCGGCACCATCGGCCGCTGCCTGGACGCCACCGGCAACGGCACCGCCAACGGCACGCCGCTGCAACTGTGGGACTGCAACGGCGGCGGCGCCCAGAAGTGGATCCAGCAGGCCGACGGCTCGCTGCTCAACCCGCAGTCCGGCCGCTGCCTGGACGACCCCAACGGCAACAGCGCCAACGGCACCCGGCTCCAGCTGTGGGACTGCAACGGCGCCGCCGCGCAGAAGTTCACCGTCAACGGCGGCGGCCCGGTCGCGGCCCCCGGCGGGCAGTGCGTGGACGTCGCCGCCGACGACACCGGCGCCAACGGCTCCGCCGTCCAGCTCTGGAACTGCCAGTCGTACGCCCTCGACCAGCACTGGACGCACCCCGCCGACACCTCGCTGCGCACCCTGGGCCGCTGCCTGGACGCCACCGGCAACGGCACCGCCAACGGCACGGTCCTGCAACTGTGGGACTGCAACGGCGGCGGCGCCCAGAAGTGGGTGCAGCAGGGCGACGGCTCGCTGCTGAACCCGCAGTCCGGGCGCTGCCTGGACGCGCCCAGCGGCAACACCGCCAACGGCACCCGGCTCCAGCTGTGGGACTGCAACGGCAGCGCGGCCCAGAAGTTCGCGCTGCGCTGACGCCCCGGCACCGGGCCCCGACCGGGCGTCAGCCGTGCGCGGTGTCGATCACGCAGAAGCGGTTGCCGTCCGGATCGGCCAGCACCACGAAGTCCGGGTCCGGCGGGTAGCTGTCCCAGTCCACCCGCCGGGCCCCCAGCGCCACCAGCCGCTCCACCTCGGCGGCCTGCTCGGCGGCGCCGCCCGCGTAGAGGTCCAGGTGCACCCGGGGGTGCTCCTGGACCGGGCTCGCGCTGGCCCCCAGCGCCAACTGCACCCCGCCCGCGTGCGGGGGCAGCAGCACCGCCCACCGCTCGTCGCCGTCCCCGCGCGACACGTACCCCAGGGCGGCCGTCCAGAACGCCACCGCCCGCGGCACGTCCGCCACGCCCAGCACCACCGAACCCATCGTCAGCATGCCGCCATCCTGCCCCGTTCCGGCTCAACCACGCGGCCGACCGACCGCCAGCAGCTCCGGGTGCGGGGCCGCGACCGGTTCGAGGCCCGCCCCGGCGGCCTCCGCCACCAGCGCGGCGGGCTCGGCCGGCCAGATCGGGAACTCCTCCCGGGCGCTGCGCACCGGCCGCCCCGCCCGCTCCACCCGGTACTCGTAGACCATCCGCAGCACCCCGCGGTCGGGCACCCGGGTCACCTCCGCCCGGTAGCTGTCCGCGCCCATCCGGACCGGGCCGAGACCCGGCAACTCCTCGACCCCGTCCGGGAGTCCGGCCGGCGGCGGGTCGAACAGCAGCACCCCGCCGGGCCGCAGGGCCCGGGCCGCCGCCCGCCACAGGGCGCGCCGGGCGGCCGGCTCCAGGCAGCCCACCACGTTGGCGGCCACCGCCAGGTCGGCGACCGCCTCCAGCCCGGCGTCCTCGGCCCGGCCCGGGTGGACGGTCAGCCGGATCCGCCGGTCCGCGCCGAGCGCCGCCGCCCGGGACATCAGCACCGTCCGCATCGCCGCCGCGGGCTCCACGGCGTGCACCGGCGCGCCCGAGGACTCCAGCAGCACCCGGGTGACGATCCCGGTGCCCGCGCCGAAGTCCACGATCCCGTGCCGGGCCCGGCCCGCCGCCGCGGCGAACCAGCGCTCCGCCCGCCGCCGGTCGCCCTCCGCCTGCAGCAGGTCGTAGAACTCGGAACTGACGGCGTAGTCCGTCGCCTCGGGTGCGCTCATGCCGCCCACCCTGCCGCATCCGACCGGCCCCCGGCGGCCGACGGGCCGGGGGAGCGCCCGCCCGCCGCCCGGGACCGGGGGTCACCCGCCATGGCTGCGCAGCGTCTCCTGGAGCTTGGCGATCGCGAAGCCCCAGCCCTGTCCCACGGTCGGCTTCGCCGGGACGGCGATCTCCTGCGGGTTGGTCAGCACGTCCAGCAGCACCGGCCCGGGCGTCTCGAAGGCCCGCCGGACGCCGTCCGCCAGCTCGTCCGGGCCGGTGACCCGGATGCCGGTCAGGCCCAGCGCGGTCGCCACCGCCGCGAAGTCCGGATTGTCCAGCTCGGTGCCGAACTCCGGCAGCCCCGACTGCTCCTGCTCCAGCTTGACCATGCCGAGCCGCCGGTTGTCGAACACCACCAGCTTCACCGGCAGCCGGTGCGTCCTGATTGTCATCAGGTCGCCGAGCAGCATGCTCAGGCCGCCGTCCCCGCAGAACGCCACCACTTGCCGGTCCGGGTAGTGCAGTTGGGCGCCCAGCGCCTGCGGCATCGCGTTGGCCATCGAGCCCAGGTTGTAGGAGCCCAGCAGCCGCCGCCCGCCGCGCATCGTCACGAAGCGCGACAGCCAGACCGTGGCCATGCCGGTGTCGGAGGTGAACACCGCGTCGTCGGCCGCCGCCGCGTCCACCGCCGCCGCGAGCGCCTCCGGGCGGACGTCGCCGCCCCGGTTGTCCAGCGCGCTGCGCAGCCGGCCCAGCAGGCGGTGGTCGTGCCGGGGGTCGGCCAGCTTGCGCTGGCCCTCCTGCCACTCGTCGAACCGCCGCCGGGCCGCCTCCAGGTGCGAGCGGTCCCCGACCGCGTCCAGCAGTGGCAGCAGCGCGTCCAGGGTGGCCCCGGTGTCGCCCGCCAGGCCGACGTCCACCGGGGTGCGGCGGCCGAGGTGGCGCTCGTCCAGGTCGATCTGCACCGTCCGGCGGCCCTCCGGGTACCAGTCGCGGTACGGGAAGTCGGTGCCGAGCAGCACCAGGGTGTCGCAGGAGTCCAGGGCGTGCGCGGCGGCCGGGTTGCCGATCAGGCCGGTCTGGCCGACCTGGTAAGGGTTGTCGTCCTCGAAGCCCTCCTTGGCCTTCAGGGTCAGCACCATCGGCGCCGCCAGCCGCTCGGCCAGCTCCCGCACCCGCGCCCCGGCCTCCCGGGCGCCGCGGCCCACCAGCAGCGTCACCCGCTCCCCGGCGTTGATCAGCTCGGCGGCCCGCCGCACGCCCTCGTCGTCGGGGCGGGTCACCGGGCGGGTGCGCGGGAAGCGCGCCGGGCGGTCGTCGGGCAGCTCCCGCTCGCCCAGGTCCCCCGGCACGGTCAGCACCGCCACCCCGCGCTCGGCCAGCGCCGCCCGCACCGCCGCCTCCAGCAGCCGGGGCAGCTGCTCGGGGGAGGAGACGGTGGCCCGGAACACCGCGACGTCCCGGAACAGCAGGTCGTTGTCGACCTCCTGGAAGTAGTCGCCGCCGATCTCCGCCGACGGCACCTGCCCGGCGATCGCCAGCACCGGCGTGCGGCTCTTCGCCGCGTCGTACAGGCCGTTCAGCAGGTGCACCGAGCCGGGGCCGACGGTGCCCATGCACACGCCCAGGCCCCCGGACAGCTGCGACTGGGCGCCCGCCGCGAAGGCCGCCGCCTCCTCGTGCCGGCAGCCCACCCACTCGACGCCCTCGGTGGTGCGAATGGCGTCCGTCAGCGGGTTCAGGGCGTCGCCGACCACGCCGAAGACGTGCCGGACCTCCAAGTCCACCAGGGCGTCGACGATCACGCGGGCCACGGTACGTGCCACGGGGCAACTCCTTTACGGGTGAGGGTGGTTCAGACGGTGAAGCGGTCGGGGTCGGCCTCGTGCCAGTCGCGCGCCCAGGACTCCGGCGGCTCGTCCAGCAGGCGCCCCGGCGCCATCGGCGGGTGCAACTCCGCGTAGGAGCGCACGGCCTGCTGGTCCAGGCGGCGGCGCAGCATCTCCGGGTGCAGGCGGGCCGGGTCGTCCACGCCCATCGCCGCCATGATCTGCAGGGCGCTCTTGACCGTCGCCTCCTGGTAGCGGGCCACCCGCAGCGACTTGTCGCCCACGTGCAGCGCCCGGGCCCGGCGCGGGTCCTGGGTGGTCACGCCGACCGGGCAGGTGTTGGTGTGGCAGCGCTGCGCCTGGATGCAGCCGAGCGCGAACATCATGGCGCGCGCCGCGTTGGTGTAGTCGGCGCCCTGCACCAGCCGCTTCACCAGGTCGCCGCCGGTGGCGACCTTGCCGCTGGCGCCGATCCTGATCCGCTCCCGCAGCCCCGTGCCCAACAGCGCGTCGCGCACCGTCAGCAGGCCCTCGGTCAGCGGCGTCCCGACGTGGTCGGCGAACTCCAGCGGGGCCGCGCCGGTGCCGCCCTCCGCGCCGTCCACCACGATGAAGTCCGGGGTGACGCCCTCCGCGAGCATCGCCTTGCACACCGCGAGGAACTGCCGCCGCGAGCCCACGCACAGCTTGAACCCGACCGGTTTGCCGTCCGCCAACTCCCGCATCCGGGCCAGGAACAGCACCAGTTCGCGCGGCGTGGAGAAGACCCGGTGGTACGGCGGCGAGATCACCGTCTCGCCCTGCGGCACGCCGCGCACCTTCGCGATCTCGGCGTTCACCTTCGGACCGGGCAGCACCCCGCCGATGCCGGGCTTGGCGCCCTGGCCGAGCTTCAGCGACAGGCACTTCACCTGCGGGTGGGCGGCCTTCTCGGCGAACTGCGCCGGGTCGAAGCCGCCGTCCCTGGTCCGGCAGCCGAAGTAGCCGGTGCCCAGCTCCCAGACCAGGTCGCCGCCCGGCCGCAGGTGGTACTCCGACAGGCCGCCCTCGCCGGTGTCGTGGGCGAAACCGCCCCGCGCCGCGCCCGCGTTCAGGGCCAGCACCGCGTTGGCCGACAGCGAGCCGAAGCTCATCGCCGAGACGTTCAGCAGCGCCATGTCGTACGGCTTGGTGCAGTCCGGTCCGCCGATCCGCACCCGGGGCGCCCGCTCGGGCACCGCGACCGGGGCCAGCGACGGGACGAGGAACTCGCGGCCGGGCTCGTACACGTCCAGCTCGGTGCCGAACGGCTCCTCGGCGTCGGTGCCCTTGGCCCGCTGGTAGACGATGCTCCGGGTGTCCCGGTCGAACGGGCGGCCGTCCACGTCGCGCTCCACGAAGTACTGCTGCACCTCGGGCCGGACGGCCTCCAGGGCGAACCGCAGGTGGCCCAGCAGCGGGTAGTTGCGCAGCACCGAGTGCCGCCGCTGGAGCACGTCCCACACCGCCAATGCCGCCAGCGCCAGCAGCGGCACCGCCGGCAACCACCAGGACGGCGACTGCGCCGCCACCACCGCGGCCGCCGCCGCCCCGCACACCCACCAGGCCACCCACAGGAATCTCAGCACGGCCGCCGTCTAACCCGGATCGCCCGGCCCAAGGCACCCTCCGCCGGGCTGGGCCGGTCGGGTGAGTGTCGCGGGGCCCGGTGGGTCGGATGCCCGGGCCGGGCGGCGCCGGGTGCCACAGTGGCCGTGGCTTACGATCATCAGACCGAGGGCGGTGGACGTCGGTGTCCCGTGGCACACCCCGATCCTGGCGGGCCGCGGCCCTGCTGGTGGCAACGCTCCTGCTGGTACCGGGGGTTCCGGCCGCCGCCGAGCCCGCCCCGGCACCCCCCGCCGGGGTCGGTGCGGGGGCCGGGGCCGGTGCGGGGGCCGACGCGGGGGTCGGGGCCGGGGTCGGCGCCGGGGTGGACGCGGGGTTCGACCAACTGGCCAGGGACGTCGACGAGGCCCGGCACGCGGCCGAAGCCGCCGAGCAGCACTACACCGCCGCGGCCGCGGAGTCGGCGCGGCGCAGGCAGCTCTCGACGGACGCCGCCCGGCAGGTCGGCGACCAGCGCGCCCGGCTCGACGAGGCCGAGTCGGAAGCCGCCCGGCTGGTCTCCGAGCAGTACCGCAGCGGCGGACTCGGCCCGCTCGCCCGGCTGTTCCTCTCCGACGGCCCCGAGGACTTCCTCGACCGCCAGCAGCACGCCACCGCCGACTCGCGCAGCGCCGCCACCGTGCTGCGCGACCTGCGCGAGGCCCGCAACCGGATGGTGCTGTTCGCCGAACAGGCCGCGCAGGCCGAGCAGTCGGCGTCCGACGCCGCGCAGGAGGCCCAGCGCTCCCTGGAGCGGGCCAAGGACGGCGTCGCCCGCACCGAGCAGCTGCTCGCCGCCGCCACCGCCGAACAGCTCGGCCGGCTGGAGCAGCGCGAGAACGCCCTCGCCGACGGCGCCGCCCGGCAGCTGCTCGCCGTCGGCCCCGGCGGCGGGGCCTCCGCGGCCGGGCGCAAGGCCATCGACTTCGCGCTCGCCCAGCGCGGCAGACCGTACCTGTGGGGCGGCACCGGCCCGGACGCCTACGACTGCTCCGGCCTCACCTCGCAGGCCTGGCAGGCGGCCGGCGTCCCGATCCCGCGCACCAGCCAGCAGCAGTGGGCCGGCCTGCGCCACGTCGCCCTGCGCGACCTGCGCCCCGGCGACCTGGTCATCTACCACGGCGACGCCAGCCACGTCGCCCTCTACCTGGGCGGCGGCACCGTCGTCCACGCCCCGCACACCGGCACCGTGGTCAAGCTCGCCCCCGTCGCCATGCTCCCCGTCCTGGGCGCGGTCCGCCCCGACCCGGACGCCCCGGCGGCCCCGACCGCCCCGGCCGCCTCCCCGCCCCCGAGCGCCCCGCCGTCCTGACCCCCCGCCAGGCGGCCACGGGGCGGAGGCAGACGCCCTCGCCGGTGCGGGGGCCGGCGCCCTCCCGGCGGAAGGCGGGGCGGGCGGTGCCGCCGGGCGGGGTCAGGGCGATGCCGGTGGCCTTGAACTCGTGCTCGTCCCGGCCTTCGTGGGGGAGGTAGACGCAACACCGTCGAACGGGCCGTCGACAAGCTGAAGGACGCCCGGGCCGTGGCGATCCGTCACGACAAGCGCGGCTACGCCCCCCCTCGGCACCGTCACC
Source organism: Kitasatospora sp. NA04385 (assembly GCF_013364235.1). NCBI lineage: Bacteria > Bacillati > Actinomycetota > Actinomycetes > Kitasatosporales > Streptomycetaceae > Kitasatospora > Kitasatospora sp. NA04385. Next base: position 7,557,607 of record NZ_CP054919.1, read on the forward strand.
GCCGGGGCGCTGGCCGTCCGGCTGCGGTCATGAACCGACGCGCCGGCCTTCCGTCACGGACGTGACCGGCCCGGCGTCGAGCGGCCGACGATGGCCGACGTCGTGCAGCTCGCTCAACGCGGCGTGGTCGTTGGACACCAGCACCTGGGCCAGCCGGGCTGCCGCGGCGACTACGGCCGACCAGGCCGGTGCGTCCAGATGGACCTCGTCACGGGCGGCGGCGCCGACCGCGTCCTGCACCGCGTTGCAGGCAGTACCGAGACGTGCCATCAGCTCGACCTCCTCCTCGCTGCGAAGGGACTGCCCCAGCCAGGACCGAGGGTCGTTCGCATCGCAGAAGTCGTCGAAGAGCACGTGCACGATGTAGTCGAGGTTCTCGAACCGGTCCGGATCGAGCCACACCTCTCGCTACCACGTCGGGCTGGCCGGCGCCACGACCGCGGGCACGACATGGAGACGGTGGTGAGGCAGCGCAATGCCGTGATCGATCACGCGCCATGAGTACGCGCCATGAGTACGCGCCTCGTGACCGGCCGGACAGGTCCCTAGGCGGAGACCACCCGCAGGGCGCCCGGTCGGCGGCCGGCCAGGCGGTCGAGGGCGGCGGCGGTCGCCGGGTCGGCGGGCAGGTGGACCAGCAGGCGCTGGTCGTCGTCGGCGGGCAGCTGGAGCGTCTCGTAGGACAGCCGTAGCTCGCCCGCCTCCGGGTGGAGCAGCCGCTCGGTGCCGGTGGCGTCCGGCAGGCCGGGCAGGCTCGCCAGCCGGTCGGTGAACTCCGCCCCCGCCGAGACCTCCAACTCGTCCATCAGCGCCGCCACTTGGACGTCCGAACGGCCCGGGCCCTGCTTGAGCGCGGCCACCTGCTGGTCGGCCGTCCGCGACCAGTCCGGGTAGGCGTTCCGGGCCCGCGGGTCGGTGAAGACGTAGCGGACCAGGTTCGGCCACTCGCCGTCCAGCAGGCCGATCGGCCCGGCCAGCCGCCGGTAGGCCGGGGTGCAGGCGAGGACCTCGCCGATCCGGTTGAGCACCAGCGCCGGTGCGGGCTCCAGGTGCTCCAGCAGCGCCCGCACGGTGGGGCGCACGGACCGGTTCGGCGCCGCGCCGCCGGTGCAGCTGAACCTCCCGTCCAGCGCCTTGCTCAGCCGGTGCAGGTGGACCCGCTCCGCCGTGCCCAGGCGCAGCGCGTCGGCCAGCGCGGAGAGCACCGGCGCGGACGGGTGGCGGTCGCGCCCCTGCTCCAGCCGGGTCACGTACTCGACGCTCACCCCCGCCAGCGTCGCCAGCTCCGCCCGCCGCAGACCGGGCGTCCGGCGGCGCGGCCCGGCCGGCAGGCCCACCTCGGCCGGGGTGACGGCCTCCCGGCGGGTGCGCAGGAACAGTCCCAACTCGTTGTCGCTCACCCGCCGAACCTAACAGCCGGACCCCGTACGGAGGGTGGCCCCCGCACTACCAGTCTCGGTGCGGCCTCCCCCGCCCCGCCGCGGCCCGCCAACCTGGAGGAGTGCCGCCCCGACCGGGGGCGCCGCCACCAGGACGGGAGTCCCCTGATGACCAGTCAGCCGCTCAACCTCGCCGTGATCGTCGGCAGCGTCCGGGAGGGCCGCTTCGGCCCCGTGGTCGCCCGCTGGATCTCCGAGCAGGCCGAACTGCACGGCCGCTTCACGGTCGACCTGATCGACCTGGCCGACACCCCGATCCCGCTCGAACTCCCCGCCGTCCCACCGGCCCTGAACCCCGACCCGACCCGCTCCGAGGCGATGGAACACCTCGCCCGGCGCCTCGCCGCCGCCGACGCGGTGGTGGTCGTCACCCCCGACTACAACCGCAGCTTCCCGGCCTCCCTGAAGGCCGCCATCGACTGGCACTACACCCAGTGGCAGGCCAAGCCGATCGGCTTCGTCGGCTACAGCGGCGCCAGCGGCGGCCTGCTCGCCATCGAGCAACTCCGCCAGGTCTTCAACGAGCTGCGGGCCCACACGGTGCGCGACTACGTCTCCTTCCCGCGCTACTACCTGCTCTTCGGCCCGGACGGCACCCTGCTCGACCCCACCGGGCCGGAGGCCGCGGCGAAGTCGATGCTGGACCAGCTGGACTGGTGGGGTTCGGTGCTGCGGGACGCGCGGCGGGAGCGGCCGCTGACCGCCTGACGGGGGGCCCGGGCCCGGGCGAGGACTCCCGGTCCGGCGAGGACTCTTGCCCGGGCGACACGCCGTCGAGCGGCAAAGGTGCGCCGTATCGCACAGGTGAGATATGTTCGCGCAGTGAGCGAAGACTACCTCTCCCGCATCGGCAAGCTCGTCCGCGCCGCCCGCACCCACAAGGGCTGGACGCAGAGCCAGCTCGCCGCGGCCCTCGGCACCACCCAGAGCGCCGTGGCCCGGATCGAGTCCGGCGGCCAGAACATCGGCCTGGACCTGGTCGCCCGGATCGGCGAGGCGCTCGACAGCGAGATCGTCTCGCTCGGCGTGGCCGGCCCGATGAACCTGCGGGTGGTCGGCGGCCGGCCGCTGTCCGGCAGCATCGAGGTCCGCACCAGCAAGAACGCCTGCGTCGCGCTGCTCGCCGCCTCCCTGCTCACCACCGGCCGCACCACCCTGCGGCGGGCCGCCCGGATCGAGGAGGTCTACCGCCTGCTGGAGGTCCTCGCCAGCATCGGCGTGCGCCACCGCTGGACCAACGGCGGCACCGACCTGGAGATCACCCCGCCCGCCGAACTCGACCTCTCCGGCATGGACGAGGACGCCGCCCGGCGCACCCGCAGCATCCTGATGTTCCTCGGCCCGCTGCTGCACCGCGCCGACCACTTCGAGATCCCCTACGCGGGCGGCTGCGACCTCGGCACCCGCACCGTCCAGCCGCACCTGTCGGCGCTGCGCCAGTTCGGACTGCACGTCAGCGCCACCACCGGCACCTACCGGGCCACCGTCGACCGCGAGGTCTCCCCGCAGCGCCCCATCGTGCTGACCGAGCGCGGCGACACCGTCACCGAGAACGTGCTGCTGGCCGCCGCCCGCCACCCCGGCACCACCGTCATCCGCAACGCCAGCGCCAACTACATGGTCCAGGACCTGTGCTTCTTCCTGGAACTGCTCGGCGTCCGGGTCGAGGGCATCGGCACCACCACGCTCACCGTGCACGGCAAGGCCGTCATCGACGCCGACGTCGACTACGCGCCCTCCGAGGACCCGGTCGAGGCGATGAGCCTGCTCACCGCCGCCGTCGTCACCGACTCCGAACTGACCATCCGCCGGGTGCCGATCGAGTTCATCGAGATCGAGCTCGCCGTCCTGGACGAGATGGGCCTCGACTGCGAGCGCGGCCCCGAGTACCCGGCCGCCAACGGCCGCACCCGGCTGACCGACCTGACCGTCCGGCCCTCCAAGCTGGTCGCGCCGATCGACAAGATCCACCCGATGCCGTTCCCCGGCATCAACATCGACAACCTGCCGTTCTTCGCCGCCATCGCCGCCTGCGCGCACGGCACCACCCTGGTCCACGACTGGGTGTACGAGAACCGCTCGGTCTACCTCACCGAACTCGGCCGGGTCGGCGCCAACGTCCAACTCATGGACCCGCACCGCGTCCTGGTCGAGGGCCCGACCCGCTGGCGCGCCGCCGAGATGATGTGCCCGCCCGCGCTGCGCCCTGCGATGGTGCTGCTGCTGGCGATGCTGGCCGCCGAGGGCACCTCCGTCCTGCGCAACGTCTACGTGATCAACCGCGGCTACGAGGACCTGGCCGCCCGCCTCAACTCGGTCGGCGCGCAGATCGAGGTCTTCCGCGACATCTGACGCCGCGGTCGGCCCCGCGTCCGGCCGCACGTCCGGCCGCACGTCCGACGCCGCGCCCGGGGACGCCCCCGGGCGCCGCGTCCGGCGGGATATCGCACCGGTGCTGTAGCGGCTTCCCCGCAGCGGAGCCGGTGCCGTGCCGTAGATTGGGGGCGGACGAAGGGGGAGCTCCGATGGCGGTGCGCACGGAGGAACCGGCCCGGGTGGGGCCGCTGTTGGCGCAGTGGCGGCGGCGCAGGCGGGTCAGCCAGTTGGAGCTGGCCAACCTGGCGGGCGTCTCGGCGCGGCACGTCGGCTTCGTGGAGACCGGGCGCGCGCAGCCCAGCCGCGAGATGGTGCTGCGGCTGGCCGAGCACCTGGAGGTGCCACTGCGGGAGCGCAACGCGCTGCTGATGGCGGCCGGGTACGCGCCCGTGTTCCGGGAGAAGCCGCTCGACGACCCGGCGATGCGGCCGGTCCTGGAGGCGGTGCGGCGGGTGCTGCGCGGCCACCACCCCTACCCGGCCCTGGCGGTGGACGGCCGGTGGGACATCGTCGCCTCCAACGCCGCGTTCGACCTGTTCACCGAGGGCGTCGCCGCCCACCTGCTGGAACCGCCGGTGAACGCCCTGCGGCTGGTCCTGCACCCCGACGGGATGGCCCCCCGGATGGTCAACCTCGGCCAGTGGCGGGGCAAACTGCTCACCCGGCTCGCCCGCTGCGCGGCGCTCGACGAACGGCTCCGCCCGCTCTACGAGGAACTCCAGGGCTACCCGTGCGACCAGCCGGTGCCCGAGGTCGACGTCCCCGGCCCGGACGACATCATGGTCCCGCTCGAACTGCGCTGCGGCGACCAGGTGCTGACCTTCATCGCCACCCTCGCCACCTTCGGCACCGCCCGGGACGTGACCATCTCCGAACTGCTCATCGAGAGCTTCTTCCCGGCCGACGACCGCACCGCCGCCCACCTGAACGCCCTCACCGGCCCGCCCCCTCCTCCTCCTCCTCCTGAACTCCCGTCCGGGGCGCACCTACCTGGCGGGTAGTTGAGGCACCCGGCGGCCCCGGGGAGAGTGGATCGCGCACCGCGCACCGCGCACCGCGCCCGCCGCCCCGGCGGGGCGGCGGGTGCGGGCCTCCCACTTCCCCGCAAGCCGCAGGAGCCTGCCCTCCCATGACCGACAGCACCACCGTGCCCGCCGCCTCTGCCTCCGCTCCCGCCCCCGTCCCCGCCCAGGCCGCCGCGCCACCGGGCGCGCCGCACCCCGCCACCCTGCCGATCGTCCTGGTCGGCGTGTTCCTCTCCGGACTCGACTTCTTCATCGTCAACGTCGCCGTCCCCGCCATCCGGCTCGACCTGCACGCCACCGACGCCCAGATCCAACTCGTCGTCGCCGCCTACGCGCTGGCCTACGGCGTCGGCCTGATCACCGGCGGCCGGCTGGGCGACCTGTACGGGCGCCGCCGCGTCCTCGCGCTGGGCATGACCCTGTTCACCGCCGCCTCCGCCGCCGCCGGCGCCGCCCCCACCGCCGAACTGCTGATCGCCGGACGGGTGCTCCAGGGCGCCGCCGCCGCCCTGATGGCCCCCCAGGTGATCGGCATCATCACCACCTCCTACCAGGGCCAGGCCCGCACCAGGGCGCTGAGCTGGTACGCCGCCGCGGCCGGGATCGCCGCCGTGTTCGGCCAGTTGATCGGCGGCGTGCTGATCCGCACCGACGTGCTGGGCCTGGGCTGGCGGGCCTGCTTCCTGGTCAACCTGCCGATCGGCCTGGCCGCCGCCGTCGCCGCGGCCCGGCTGCTCCCGGAGTCCAAGGCCCCCGGCCGGTCGCGCCCCGACCTGCTCGGGCTGCTGCTGGCGACCGCCGCGCTGACCGCCGTCTGCCTGCCGCTGATCGAGGGCCGGGAACGCGGCTGGCCGCTGTGGACCTGGCTGCTGCTGGCCGCCGGACCGCCGCTGCTCGCCGCGTTCGCCGTCCAGCAGCGCCGCCTGGCCCGGACCGGCGGCTCGCCCTCGCTCGACCTCTCCCTGTTCCGGGAGCGCGCCTTCACGGCCGGCCTGGCCGCCCAGCTGATCTTCTGGGCGTCGATGGCCTCGTACTTCCTGGTGTTCGCGCTCTACCTCCAGCAGGGCCGCCACCTGGCACCGATCTCCTCCGGCCTGGTGTTCAGCGTGCTCGGCGTCGGCTACGTGGCCGCCTCCGCCACCGCCCGGCACCTGGCCGCCCGGATAGGCCGGCACGCCATCACGGCGGGCTGCGCGCTGCGCGCCGCCGGGCTGCTGCTGGAGCTGTGGGCCGTCGCCGACACCGCGACCAGCCTCTGGTGGCTGGTGCCCGGCCTGCTGCTGGACGGCTGCGGCATGGGCCTGTCCTTCGCCCCGCTGACCGCCACCGTGCTGGCCCGCGTCCCGGCCGCGAGCGCGGGCTCGGCCGGCGGCGTGCTGACCACCGGCCTCCAGGTCGGCAACGCCCTCGGCGTCGCCCTGATCGGCCTGGTCTTCTACCGCGTCCTCGCCGACACCCCCGGCCTCGACGCCGTCCCCGCCGCGTTCCGCGCCTGCCTGCTGTACGTGCTGGCCGCCACCGCGCTGCTCGCCCTGGTGGTCCAGGCGCTGCCCGGCCGGAAGGCGGCCGGACGGTGACCGCCCCGGCGCAGGGGGCGGCGGCCGGGCCCGACCCCGAGGAACTGGCCCGCCGCTACGTGCGGCTGTGGAACGAGCCCGACCCGGACCGGCGGCGCGCCGCCGTGGCGGAGCTGTTCGCGCCCGCGGTCGCGCACCGCACCCCGACGACGGCGGTGGACGGCCGGGCGGCGCTCACCGAGCGGATCGCCCTGGCCCACGCGGCGTGGGTGCGCGACACCGGGCACGCGTTCCGCCTGCTGCCCGGCACGGACGGGCACCACGGGGTGGTCCGGCTGCGCTGGGAGATGGTGCGGGCGGCGAGCGGCGCGTGCGTCTCGGCGGGCACCGACCTGCTCGAGCTCGACCCGGCCGGGCTGGTCCTGACCGACCACCAGTTCATCGACCGCTGAGCCCGGCCCGACCGCCGGGCCCGGACCGACCCTGACGGCCCGGGCCCGGCGGCGGCCCGGGCCCGGACGGACCGCCGGCCCCGAAGGGAATCCCTTCGGGGCCGGCGGTCCGCCGCGGCCGGACGCTTCCGCTGCGCCCGGCCGCGGTGCGTCACCCTCGCCGGTGGCGCGTCACGGCTGGCCGCCGCGCTCCAGCGGAATCCGCTCGCCGGCCTCGACCGCCGCCGGGAGCCGGTTCTCGGCGGGCGGCAGCGGGCAGGTCGCCAGGTCGGTGTAGGCGCAGGGCAGGTTGGTGGCCCGGTTGAAGTCGACCGTGACCCGGCCCTGCTCGTCCGGCGCCGGGACGGTCAGCGCCCGGTTGGCCGCGTACGTGGTCACGCCCGAGGTGGCGTCGGTGAACAGCACCTGCAGGCTGCCCGGCAGGTGGCCGTTGAACGCGGTCAGCCGGTGCGTGCCGCCGTCGTCCGGCAGCGTGAACTCGATCTCCCCGGGGGAGTCGTACACGTGCTGCAGCCCCTCGACGGCCGCGCCGACGGTCACCGGGCGCGGCTCCGCGAACGGCAGGTAGCGGCCGGTCAGCGCCCAGCGCGGGTCCGGCGCGTACGCGGGGGTGCGGGTGAAGTCGCGCAGCAGCGGGTTGTCGGGGTGCCGGGGCCGGACGATGTCGTGGCCGCCGCGCTTGGCGACCTCGATCACCGCCCCGCCCGCCGTCGCGTACAGGCTGGCCCGCTCCGGCAGCACGCCGAAGCGGTGCCGGCCGCGCACCGGTTCGCCGTCCAGGGCCAGCTCCTCGCCCTCGTCCAGCTCGACCCACACCCCGTCCGGGCCGGTCCACCAGGCGCCCGGCGCGTCCGGGAAGCGGGCCGGCTTGTCGCTGAGCCAGTGCAGGGAGCTGACGGCGAGGAAACCGTGCGGATCGGCCAGCGCGCGCTGGCTCGCCGTGTGCCACTCCTCCCACTCGCGGGTGAACTCGACGGTGTCGATGGGTTCCTGAGTGGTCGTCATATCGCTTCCTCCGTGCGGGGGCGAGTGCGGGCAGGGGTGGGGGTGGAAGTGGGGACGAGGGGCGGCAGGTCGAGGTGCTCGCGCAGGGTGCTGCCCTCGTACTCGGTGCGGAACACGCCGCGTTCCTGGAGCAGCGGCACCACGGTGTCGGCGAACTCGTCCAGGCCGCCCGGGGTCAGGTGCGGGGCCAGGATGAAGCCGTCGCTCGCGTCCTCCTGGACGAAGCGGTTCAGCTCCTCGGCGATCCGGGCCGGGGTGCCGATGAAGGACTGGCGGCCGGTCACCTCGATCACCAGGTCCCGGATGGAGAGGTTCTTCGCCTCGGCCAGCGCCCGCCACTCGCGGGCCACCGCCAGCGGGTCCCGGTTCATCCGGACCGAGGCCCGCCCCCGTGCCACGGTGTGCTCGCCGACCAGCGGGTCCGCCTCCGGCAGCGGCCCCTCCGGGTCGAGGTGGGACAGGTCCCGGTTCCACAGCTGCTCCAGCAGCCGGATCGCGGTCTGCCCGCTGACCTGCTGGCGGCGCACCAGCTCGGCCTTCTCGTGCGCCTCCGCATCGGTGTCGCCCAGCACGAAGGTCACCGCGGGCAGGATCTTCAGGGAGTCGGGCGAGCGCCCGTACCGGGCCAGCCGGCCCTTCACGTCCGCGTAGAACGCCTTGCCCGCGTCCAGCGTCCCGTGCCGGGAGAAGATCGCGTCCGCCGAGGCGGCGGCGAACTCGCGGCCCTGCTCGGAGTCGCCCGCCTGGAAGATCACCGGACGTCCCTGCGGGGAGCGCGGCACGTCGAACCGGCCCGAGATGTCGAACTCGCTGCTGCGGTAGGCGAACCGGCCTGCCTCCGGGTCGCCCAGGAACGCCCCGGACACCCGGTCGGCCAGCACCTCGTCCCCGCGCCAGGAGTCGAACAGCTGCCAGGACGCCTCCAGGAACTGCTGGGCCCGGGCGTACCGGTCCTCCTCGCGCAGGAAGCCGCCGCGTCGGAAGTTCTCCCCGGTGAACGCGTCCCAGGAGGTCACCACGTTCCACGCCGAGCGGCCCGCCGAGAGGTGGTCCAGCGAGGCGAACTGCCGTGCCACCTCGTACGGTTCGTTGAACGTCGAGTTGATCGTGCCGGCCAGACCGAGCCGGTCGGTGACCGCCGCCAGCGCCGCCAGCACGGTGAAGGTGTCCGGGCGGCCCACCACGTCCAGGTCGTAGATCAGGCCGTTCTGCTCGCGCAGCCGCAGGCCCTCGGCCAGGAACAGGAAATCGAACTTGGCGCGCTCGGCGGTCCGCGCCAGGTGCGCGAAGGAGCTGAACTCGATCTGGCTGCCCGCCTGCGGGTCGCTCCACACCGTGGTGTTGTTCACGCCCGGGAAGTGCGCCGCCAGGTGGATCTGCTTGAGCGGCTTGCCGCTGCTGCTCTCGTTGCTCATGTCGCTTGCTTTCCCTCGGAGTTCGTCGGAGGCCGTCGGAGGCCGTCGGAGGCCGTCGGGGGTCGTCGAAGTTCGTCGGAGTTCGTCGGAATTCAGGCGCCGACGGCGGCGACGGCGACGGTGGCAGCGGCAGCGGTGGTCGTGGCGGCGGTGGTCTCGGCGGCGTAGCGGTTGGCGGGGCGCGGCAGGCCGAGCAGCCCGCGCAGGGTGGACGCCTCGTAGGCGGTGCGGAACAGCCCCCGGCGCTGCAACTCCGGCACCAGGCCGCGGGTGATCTGCTCCAGGTCGTACGGCAGCGCGCCCGGCCGCAGCCGGAAGCCCGTCAGCCCGGCCGCCGCGAACTCGGTCAGCAGGTCGGCCAGTTCGGCGGGTGTACCGGCGAACACCCGGGCGTCACTGGTGTATTCGGCGCCCGCTGCCGCGTCCAGCCGCTCCAGGCGCTCGGCCGCCGCGCCCGGTTGCTCCGCCAGGAACACCACCAGGTCGGCGAAGACGTGCACCGTCTCGGCCGCGCGCCCGGCCTCCCGCTGGGCGGACCGGATCTCGGCCAGGATCGTCCGGGCGTCGTCCGCGTCCCGCGGCGTCACGAACGCCAAGTCGGCGGCCCGGCCCGCCAGTCGGAACGGCTCGCCCCGGTGGGCGAGCGCCGCGACCAGCGGCTGGCCCTGCGGCGGGCGGGGCGTGATGGACGGGCCGCGCACCGAGAACCGGGGCCCCTCGAAGTCGATGTAGTGCAGCTTCTCCCGGTCGATGAATCGGCCGGTCGCCGCGTCCCGGATCTCCGCGTCGTCCTCCCAGCTGTCCCACAGCCGCCGCAGCACCTCCACGTAGTCCTCGGCCTCGCCGAACGACTCGGCCAGCGCGGCCAGCCCGGCCGGGGTGTCCAGCTCCTCCAGCCGCAGCGTGCGCGGCTCGCGGCGGCCGAAGTGCGCGACCTCGTCGACCCGGCCCGACACCTTCACCCGCAGCCCGGCCCGGCCCTCGCTGACGAAGTCCAGGGTCGCCACCGCCTTCGACAGGTGGAACGGCTCGGTGTGGGTCGCTATCGCCGTCGGCACCAGCCCGATGTGCGTGGTCAGCGGCGCGATCCGGGCCGCCACCAGCACCGCGTCCAGTCGGCCCCGGACCCGGTCGGTCCGCGCGTCCGGCTCGAACGGGTGCTCCGATTGCAGGCTCAGCCCGTCCTCGATGGTCAGCAGGTCGAGCAGGCCGCGCTCGGCCTCCGCCGCCAGGTCCGCCCAGTACCGGGCGGTGAACAGCTCCTTCGGCCGGGCGTCCGGCTCCCGCCACGCGGCGGGGTGCCAGCCGGCGCCGTCCAGCGCGACGGCCAGGTGCAGGGGGGAGGCGGCGGGGGAGGACGGGGATGCTGCCGGGGATGCGGGCATGGCGGACCGGTTCCTGTTCACGGGAGGTGGCGTGCGAACGCGTCGGGGGGCGCACCGGGGCGCGGCCGCCGGGACGCGGCGACGGGGAGGGCGGGAGGACGGGAAGAGGGAGAGGGGCGAGAGCGGCTGCGGGTCGGTTCAGTGGGCCGTGTGGGCCGTGTGGGTCGTGCAGGCCGGACCGGTAGGGCAGCTCGGGCAGGACGGACAGAGTGCGGTGCTCACCCGCAGCAGGTCGACCGGCCGGTCGAGGTACACCTCGCGCTCCAGTGCCCGCACCGCCGCCACCTCCCCGTTCACGTCCGCGTCCACGTTCGCGCTCACGTCCTGCGGCCCTGCCCGGGTGCCGCCCGGATGCCGCCTTCCTCGCACCGTAACCCCGTTCCGGGGCCGGGCACAACGCTGTTCATCCAGCGGTAACGAACCGCCGATCCGGGCCCCCCGGAAGGCCGTTGACATTCCGTTCGGGAGCGGCCTAACTTGACCGCGACGGGACGATCCGGGAGGTGGACGACGGTGCGGGCACTCCAGCGCGCGGTGTACCTCGATCGGCCCGTCGACCTCCAGCGCGTCAGCAGCGCGCTCTGTCCGGCCGGCTGAACCCGTAGCGCCGACGTTCACCCGCCCCGCACAGGAGCCGCACCGCCATGAGCCAGCGCACCGCCCTGCCCGCCACCGCCCTGCCCGACGCCACTCCGCCCCTCACCGGTCTGTCCGCCACCGGCCTGTCCGCCGCCGCGGTTCCTGCCGACGTCCTCGACAACCCGGCCTGGGCCGCCCTCACCGGCCCGCACGCCCACCTCGCCGAACGCCTCGGCCGCGCCGCCCGCTACCCCGTCGACGTCTCGCCGTTCACCGCGCTCGCCGACCCCGCCGACCCGCAGGCCTGGCGCGACCTCGCCGCGCTGGCCGGACCGCCCGGCAGCACCACCCCCGTCACCGCCACCGACACCGCCCCCGAGGGCTGGGACGTCCTGGAGCGCGGCCACGGCACCCAGCTGGTCGCCACCGGGCTGCAGACCGAACCCGACCCCGAGGCCGTCGAGTTGGGCCCCGACGACGTCCCCGAGATCCTCGACCTGGTCGCCCGCACCCGCCCGGGCCCGTTCCTGCCCCGGACCGTCCTGCTGGGCCGCTACCTCGGTCTGCGCCGGGGCGGCCGCCTGGTCGCGATGGCCGGTGAACGCCTGCGCCTGCCCGGCTGGACCGAGATCAGCGCCGTCTGCACCGACCCCGACCACCGCGGCCGGGGCCACGCCACCCGCCTGGTGCGCGCCGTCGCGCACGGCATCGAACAGCGCGGCGACACCCCGTTCCTGCACACCGCCGCCGACAACACCCGGGCGATCGGCCTGTACGAGTCGCTCGGCTTCACGCTGCGCCGCCACACCGCGTTCCTGCTGGTCCGCACCCCGGCGGAGCCCGCGCCCGGGCCGTCGGCGAAGACCGCAGCGGAGATCGCCGCGGAGACCGCAGCGGAGCCCGGGGCGGAACCGGCAGCGCGGCTCGTACCGGACGGAGGGACAGCGCGATGACCACCGCCTTCCACTGGTTCCTGCCGACCGGCGGCGACGCCCGCGACCTGGGCGGCGCGGCGCACGGCACCGGCATCGGCAACGCGTCCGCCACCGCCCGCTCCGACCGCCCCGCCACCCGCTCCGACCGCCCCGACGCCCGCTCCGATCGTCCGGCCACCCTCGGCTACCTCACCCAACTCGCGCAGGCAGCAGACCAGTTGGGATACGAGGCGGTCCTCACCCCGACCGGCGCGCACTGCGAGGACGCCTGGATCACCACCGCCGCGCTGATCGCCGCCACCAGCCGACTCAAGTTCCTGGTCGCCTTCCGCCCCGGCCTGGTCGAACCCGCGCTCGCCGCGCAGACCGCCGCCACCTTCCAACGCCTCTCCGCCGGACGACTGCTGCTCAACGTGGTGGCCGGCGGCAGCGACGCCGAACAGCGCGGCTACGGCGACCGGCTCGGCCACGACGCCCGCTACGCCCGGGCCGGCGAGTTCCTCGACGTGGTCCGCACCGCCTGGCGCGGCACCCCGTACGACCACGCCGGCCCGTACTACCGGGTCCAGGACGGGCACCTGCGGCAGCCGCCCGAGCCCGCGCCCCGGGTCTACTTCGGCGGCTCCTCCGACCCCGCGCTCACCGTCGCCGCCCGGCACGCCGACACCTACCTGACCTGGGGCGAACCCGTCGAGCAGGTCGCCGAGAAGATCGACCGGGTCCGCCGGCTCGCCGCCGCCCGGGGCCGCTCCCCGCGCTTCGGGCTGCGCGTGCACGTGCTCAGCCGGGCCACCGCCGCCCGGGCCCGGGAGGACGCCGAGCAGTTGATCGCCCACCTCGACGACGCCGCGATCACCGCCGGCCAGCAGCGCCTGCGCACCCTGGAATCCGTCGGCCAGCGCCGGATGCTCGACCTGCACGGCGGCCGCCGCGACCGCCTCTGGGTCGCCCCCAACCTGTGGGCCGGCATCGGCCTGGTCCGTGGCGGAGCGGGCACCGCGCTGGTCGGCAGCCACCGCGAGGTCGCCGACCGCCTCGCCGAGTACCGCGACGCGGGCATCGACGAGTTCGTCCTCTCCGGCTACCCCCACCTGGAGGAGGCCTACACCTTCGCCGAACACGTCCGCCCCCTGCTCTGACCTCTGTTCCGGCCTCTGCTCCGACCCTGTCCCGGGCCCTGCTCCGGCTTCTGCTCCGGGCCCCGTCGGTGCGCCGCTTCCCGTGCGGCCGGACTTCCCCGGACCAGGGACGTTCGGCCCCTGCTGCTGCCGCCCCGCGCCGTCGTACCGTGGAGCCTCACCCGTAGGACGGGTCGGCGGGGCCGTGACACCCTGCCGACCCACCGGGTGGCCGCGCCCTTCCGGTCCACCAGCTGGTCCACCGCCTCCCGCCGTTCACCATCCGTCGCCCGTCGCCCGTCGCCCGTTGCTCCGGTGCCCCCCGGCCGCTTCCCGCACGGCCCCGCAGGCTCTCCCGGGAGGTCTCCGGAACGGCCGGAGGGCCGGTTCCCCGCACCGGCGGTCGGGTAGATTCCGAGGGCACCCATCGGTGTGCGAAGTTTCGGGGCGAGGCCCGGTGAGGGGCGGTCGATGGGCAGCGGACACGCGCAACGGGCCCGGCAGCAGGCGCTGTTGGAGTGCTGGCGGGCGATCGAACTGTTCAGCCCGCCGAGCATCCCGCAGAAACCGCGCCGCCGCGCCGCCCGGAGCGGCCGCTCCGAGGAGTACCTGGTCGACCTCGCACCGGCGGCCGGACGGCCCGCCCCGCGCCTGCCCTGGGACGCCGACCACCCCGACACCGGCGCCGCCCGGGCCCCGCGCGGCCGGATGTGGCGCCACGAGGTCTACGGCGGGGTGTTCGCGCTCGACCTGCTGCGCCGGACGATGGCGGCCGCCCTGCCCGCCGGCACCGACCCGGACCCGGGCGTACCGGAGGAGGAACTGCGGCTGCCGGGGGAGAGCGCCGTGTTCGCCCTGATCCTCGACGAGGACGGCCGACCGGTCGAGGACACCTCGGTGGTCTCCGCCTGCGCCTGGGCGACCGGCCGACTGTTCGACCCCGGCCCGGGCGCCCGGGACTGGCTGACCGGCTTCACCGACCTGGACGTCGCGTTCGGCACGGCGGTCGCGGACCTCACCACCACCGCCGTGCCCTACGCCCCGGCCGCTGCCACTGCCGCTGCCGCTACCACTGCCGCTGCTTCCGCCGCCACTGCGGCGGCCGGGGGCGGCGGCTGGCGACAGTTGCTGGCCGAGATCCTCGGCGGCGCGGCGGTCGGCGCCGTCGGCGCGCTGTTCGGCGAGGTCGCCGGAGCCGCCGTCCAGGGCGCGACCGAACCCCTGCTGCGCCGCGCCGCCGACTGGGCCGCCGAACGGGCCCCCGCCGGTGCAGCCCCCGCACCGGACCGACCCGGGCCCGGGCCCGGGCCCGGGCCCGAAACCGGACCCGGGACCAGGCCCGGAACCGGGTCCGAAACCGAGACCGGGACCGGACCCGAAACCGCTACCGAGGCCGAGGCCGAGGCGGGGGACGAGCCCGAAGGCGCCGCCGCCCGCCCGGTCTGCCTCGCCGACCTGGTCGCGCTGACCGCGCAGATCGCCCACCTGTGCGGGGTGCGGGAGCTGCTGCGTCCCGACTCGATCCGGGTGTACAGCAGGCTGGTGCCCCGGCCGACCGGCCGGACCAGGAACGCCGTCCCCGCGCCGTTCCTGAACAGCCTGCTGCCGCCCGACCTGGAACGCGTCCGCGCAGCTCTAGCCGCCGCCGACGGCAAGGGGAGCGGCCCGGCCCTGACGGCGTACCTGACGGAGTGGGACGCGGTCGACCCGGCCGCCCGGACCGACCTGCGGGCGGACCGCACCGCCGTCCTGGACGGCGTCGCCCCGGAACTCGTCCCGGACGGCAGGTGGCCGACCACCCCGCGCCACCCGCTGGCGCTGAGCCAGCAGTACGCGGTGAACCGGATGCTGGCCGACCGGGCGGGCACCGACGGCGGGATGTTCTCCGTCAACGGCCCGCCCGGCACCGGGAAGACCACCATGCTGCGCGACCTGGTCGCCGCGCTGGTGGTCGAACGGGCCGCCGTGCTGGCCGAGTTCGACCAGCCGTGGCGGGCGTTCACCGGCCGCGCCTGGCAGGGCCTGGACCGGGAGGGCCGCAACCGCCGCTACGTCGCCAGGCTCGACCCCCGGCTGACCGGGTTCGAGATCGTGGTGACCTCCTCCAACAACGGCGCGGTGGAGAACGTCACCGCCGAACTCCCGGCCCTGGAAGCCCTGGACGAGACCTGGCGCGACGGCCCCGACCACTTCTCCGACCTCGCCTCCGCACTGCTCCGCGGCGCCCCCGCCTGGGGCCTGGTCGCCGCGGTGCTCGGCAACCGGAAGAACCGCCGGGAGTTCGGCGAACGCTTCTGGTGGGGCCGGCTCCCCGAGGACGAGACCGCCGCCCGCGACCGCGCCGGACAGCCGCCGCTGCGCGGCATGCAGGCGGTCCTGCGGGACTGGATCCCGCCCAAGTCCACTGTCCAGGGCAGGCGTTCGGCCGAACCGGCGCAACCCGTACCGTCCTGGCCGGACGCCGTCGCCGCGTTCCGCACCGCCCGCGCCGAGGTCGAACGGCTACGCCGCGAACGGGCCGCGACGGCCGCCGAACTCGCGGCCACCGACTCCCCGCAGGCCCTGCACGGCCTGGCCGTCCTCGCCGGAGCCGCCCACCGGGCCGAGGCCGAGGCGCACCGGCACACCGAGCAGGTCGAACGGGCCCACCGGGACGCCGCCGGCGCCCGGGCCGTCACCACCGCCGCCGCCGAACTGCTGCGCACCGTGGAGGTCCACGACCGGCGGGCCCGCGACGAACTGGCCGCCGCCGACGCCACCGCCGACGCCACCCGGACCGTCGCCGCCGAACTGGCCGCCGCCCGGCACCGGCAGGAGCAGGCCGAGGCCCGCGCGGCCGACGCCGCGGCCGCCCTGGACCGCGCGAGCGCCGCCGTCTCCTCCGCCCGCCGGGCGCACGCCGAGGCCGCCGCCGCGGCGGAGACCCGCCGCGCCCGGCTGCGCGCCCTCGCGGACGAGGGGCTGCCCACCCTGCCGCTGGGCTGGGCCGCGCTCGACGAGGCCGCCCAGGAACTCGGCGCCCCCTGGTCCGGGCCCGACTGGTCGGCCGCCCGCAGCGAACTCTTCCTGCGCGCCCTGGACCTGCACCGCGCGTTCGTCGCCGGAGCCGCCCAACGCGTCCTCGGCAACCTGCAGGTGCTGATGGAGCTGATGGCCGGCACCAGCGGCCCCGTCCCCGACGAGCAGGTCGAACAGGCCTGGCAGACGCTCTTCCTCCTCGTCCCGGTGGTCTCCACTACCTTCTCCTCGGTGGGCAGCATGTTCGCCCGGCTCGGCGCGGGCAGCCTCGGCTGGGTCCTGGTCGACGAGGCCGGCCAGGCCACCCCGCAGGCCGCCGTCGGCGCCCTGTGGCGGGCCCGCCGCGCCGTCCTGGTCGGCGACCCGCTCCAGCTCGAACCGGTCGTCACCATGCCGCTCGCCCTGCAACGCCGACTGCTGCGCGCCTACGGCGTGGACGAGCGCTGGCTGCCCTCCACCACCTCCGCCCAGGTCGTCGCCGACCGCACCAACCGCCACGGCACCTACCTGCCCGCGCCCGAACCCGGCGGTGACCCGGTCTGGGTGGGCTCCCCGCTGCGGGTCCACCGCCGTTGTGAGGAACCGATGTTCGGTGTCAGCAACGCGGTCGCCTACGACGGCCTGATGGTCCACGGCACGGCCCCCGGCGCCTTCCCCGACCGGCAGCACGACGGGCGGCTGCCCAGCCGCTGGCTCGACACCCCCGACCCGGACCGGCCGCCCGGCGTCCCCTGGGGCGAACGGGACGAGCGCGCCTTCGAGTTCGTCCTCGACCGGCTGGCGGAGCACGGCGTCGGCGTCGACCGCCTGCGCGTCATCACCCCGTTCCGGGCGGTCGTCAACGCCTGCCGCCGGGTCTGCCGCACCCGCGGCTGGACGCCCGAACAGCTCGACGAACGCTGCGCCACCGTCCACCGCGCCCAGGGCAAGGAGGCCGACGTGGTGATCCTCGTCCTCGGCACCGGCCTGCCCGGAGCCCGCGCCTGGGCCGCCCGCACCCCGCACCTGCTCAACGTCGCCGCGAGCCGCGCCAAACGCCGCCTGTACGTCATCGGCGAACGCGGCCTGTGGTCCCCGCTGCCGCACTTCGACGTCCTCGGCGCCCTGCTGCCGGTCTTCGACCACCACCGCGACCGCGACACCTGGGGCGGCACCGGCCGCCCCGCCGATCCGTCCGCCGATCCGTCCGGTGGTCCGTCCGCCGATCCGCCCGGTGGTCCGCCCGTCGATCCGCCCGGTGGTCCGCCCGGCGGTTCCGTGGCGTGAAGCCCGCCGTCCGCGACGGTTCCTCCTGCTGCTCGACAACCCCGACCGGCCTCGACGGACAACCAGTGGTTGTGGCGCACCGGTAGGTCGATTGTTTGACCTGCCGGTATCCGGGCCGGTTACCTCTCACCGGTCAACGTCGGTTTGTCCGAGCGGCACCTCGAGGGGAGCACGTCGAGCATGGTGGGCAGGAGACGGCTGGGCCGTCCGTTCGGCTGGCTGTGGGCCTCGTACGCGGTGAGCGCGTACGGGTCCGGGCTGGGGTTCGGGGCGCTGCCGCTGATCGCGGTCCTGGTGCTGCACGCCGGGCCCGCCCAGGTGGCGGTGCTCTCGGCAGTGGGCCCGGCGGTGGGGGCGCTGATCGCACTGCCGCTGGCGCCCCGGACGGAGACGCGCCGCAAACGGCCGGTGATGATCGGCGCGGACCTGGTCCGGTGCGCGGCGATGGCCTCCGTCCCGGCCGCGTACGCCCTCGGCCGGCTCGGCTTCGTCCAGTTGCTCGTGGTCTCGGCCGTGGTCGCCGCCGCCAAGATCGCCTTCAACGCGGCCAGCGGCGCCTACCTCAAAACGCTCGTCCCGGCGCAGGACCTACTGGTGGCCAACTCCCGCTTCGAATCCACCAACTGGAGCTCCATCGCGATCGGCCCGCCGCTCGGCGGGGCGGCGATCGGCGTCCTCGGGCCGGTGGTCACCGTGCTCGCCGACGCGCTCAGCTACCTGCTCTCCGCGCTCGGCATCACCGCGATCCGCGACCGGGAGGAGGCACCGCGGACGTCCGCCCGCAGCCCGCTCCGGGCGGACGGGCTGCTGGAGGGCTGGCGGCACATCCTGGGCCACCCCGTGCTGCGTGCGCTCTACCTCAACAACCTGCTGGTCTCCGGCCTGATCATGGCCACCGAACCGCTGCTGGCCGTCCTGCTGCTGCGCCAACTCGGCTTCCCCGCCTGGCAGTACGCCCTCGCCTTCGCCGCGCCCTGCCTCGGCGGGCTGCTCGGCTCCCGGCTGGCGCCCCGAGTGGTGGCCCGGTACGGCCGACGCGCCGTCTTCCGCACCGTCGGCACCCTGCGCGCCGTCTGGCTGCCCGGCCTGGCCCTCGTCCGGCCCGGCGTTCCCGGCCTGGTCACCGTGATGGCCGTCGAGCTGGCGATCATCGTCCACATGAGCCTGTACACCCCGGTGCTCGCCACCTACCGGCTCGAACACACCCCCGCCCACCTGGTCACCCGCACCCTGACCGCCTGGTCGGTCGGCCAGCAGGCCGCCATCGCCACCCTCACCGCCCTCGGCGGCCTGCTCGCCCACTTCACCGGCCCGCGCACCGCCCTCGCGGCCGCGGGCGTACTGATCCTGGCCACCCCGCTCCTGCTGCCCCGCAACACCCGGCACCAGCACGCACCGCACCCCGAGCCGGAACCGTCCCGCAGCCGGGCTTGAGGCGCCGGGACTTGCCACCCGGCATCCGGCACTCGCCATCCGGCACTCGCCATCCGGCATCCGCCGTCCGCCGCCATTCACCTGCCACCCGTCACCCGTCACCCGTCACCCGTATGCCGGTGCGCGTCCGCGCCGACCAGGCACCCACACCGTTCGAGGAGGACCCCCGCGTGAACCCCGCCCCTGCTTCCGACACTGCCCCCGACCCCATCCGCACCGCGCTTCTCGTCCTGGACTACCAGCCCGCGACCCTCGCCTTCGTGCCCGAGGGGGAGGACCGCGACTCCCTGCTCGGCCGGGTGGCGGGGGCCGTCGCCGACGTCCGCGCCCACGGCGGCACCATCGCCCACGTGCGCGCCGCCTTCACCGAGGCCGACTGGGACGCGGTCCCGGACGCCAACAAGTCCTTCGCCCCGCTGGCCCGCCACCGCGCCATGCACCACGAGGACCCGGCCACCGCCCCCCACGAGCAACTGGCCCCCCGGGACGGCGACATCACCGTCCGGAAGACCCGCTTCGGCGCCATGTCCACCACCGACCTCGACCGGCAGCTGCGCGCCCGCGGCATCACCACCCTGGTCGTCTCCGGCCTCAGCACCGGCGGAGCCGTCCTGTCCACCGTCCTCGACGCGGCCGACCTCGACTACCGCCTCTACGTCCTGTCCGACGGCGTCGCCGACCCGGACCCCGAAGTCCACGACATCCTGCTCCGCAAGGTCCTCCCCACCCGGGCCCACGTCATCGACACCGCCGCCCTCCACGCCCTGCTCCGGATGGCCTGATCCGCTGCTGGCAGGATCAGCCCCGTGGAACTCACCGAGCACCGCCCCGTCGCCCCGCGCATGCTGCTCGCGCGGCGGATCGAGCGGTGGTTCGTGCTGGAACGCCCGGTGTTCATCCCGGCCGGCTGCCGGTTCTGGACGGAACGGGACGCCCTGGTGGTCGAGCATCCGACGGGGGAGCGGCGCAGGTACGCGGGGTTCGTCTGCCGTTAGGCCGTCTCCTCCGGGGCCTGTCCCGGCTACGGTGCTCGTGTCATGGCATCCGTGTTGCGACACCGGTGTCACGTCACCTGTGTCGCAGCATCAATGTCATGGCACCCGTGTTGCGACATCCGTGCCGTAGCACTCATGTCATGGCATCCGTGTCGCGGCATTCATGTCGGGTCACCTGTGTCACGGCATTCATGTCGGGACATTCAGTGTCGTGAAGTCAACTCCCGCTTGTAACTTCCAAGTTGCGCATTGACACGGATGTGGCGGCGCGGACACCATGGACGCCGCCCACCGCCTGTCGACACCGTTCCCGGACGATCGCATATGGGAGCGCTCCCACAGCGCCCGAGCAGGTCACGGGCCATCCGATCGGCACCCCCACCCCCACAGCCGCCCCGGAAGGACGCCATGTCCCGTTCCCCCGCGCCCCCGCCCATCCGGTCCGTGCCCGTCCGGTCCGTGCCCGCCTCGTCCGGGCCCGGGCCGTCGAGGTCCGTTCGCCGTACCGTCCTCGGACTGGTCGCGGCGGGGGCGCTCGCCGCCGGGGCGCTGCTGCCGTTGCACGTGGCGGCGGCCGACACCGCGGTGGCCGCGCCCGCGTTCAACTACGGTGAGGCGTTGCAGAAGTCGCTGCTGTTCTACGAGGCGCAGCAGTCCGGCCACCTGCCCGCGACCAACCGGGTGAGCTGGCGCGGCGATTCGGCGTTGGACGACGGCAAGGACGTCGGACTGGACCTCACCGGGGGCTGGTACGACGCCGGGGACCACGTCAAGTTCGGCCTCCCAATGGCCGCGTCGACCACCATGCTGGCCTGGGGCGGGATCGCCGAGAAGCAGGGCTACACCGCCTCCGGGCAGATGCCGTACCTGAAGAACAACCTGCGCTTCGTCGACGACTACCTGATCAAGGCGCACCCCGCGCCCAACGTGCTCTACGGGCAGGTCGGCAGCGGTTCGGCGGACCACGCCTGGTGGGGGCCGGCGGAGGTGCTGCCGATGGCGCGTCCCGCGTACAAGATCGACGCCTCCTGCCCGGGTTCGGACCTCGCGGGGGAGACGGCCGCCGCGCTCGCCTCCTCCTCGATGGTCTTCGCCGACAGCGACCCGACGTACGCGGCGACCCTGCTCACCCACGCCAAGCAGCTGTACACCTTCGCCGACACCTACCGGGGCAAGTACAGCGACTGCATCAAGGACGCCCAGGGCTACTACAACTCCTGGAGCGGCTACAACGACGAGCTGGTCTGGGGCGCCATCTGGCTCTACAAGGCCACCGGCGACAGCAGCTACCTGGCCAAGGCGGAGAGCTACTACGCCAACCTCTCCACCGAGCCGCAGTCCACCACGAAGTCCTACAAGTGGACGATCGCCTGGGACGACAAGTCCTACGGCGCCTACGTGCTGCTGGCCCAGCTCACCGGCAAGCAGCAGTACGTCGACGACGCCAACCGCTGGCTCGACTGGTGGACCGTCGGCGTCAACGGCAGCCAGGTCAAGTACTCGCCGGGCGGCGAGGCGGTGCTCGACTCCTGGGGTTCGCTGCGCTACGCCGCCAACACCTCCTTCGTGGCGCTGGTCTACTCCGACACGCTCACCGGCGACCCCACCCGCAAGGCCAGGTACCACGACTTCGCGGTCCGGCAGATCGACTACGCGCTCGGCGACAACCCGCGCAAGTCCAGCTACCTGATCGGCTACGGCGCCAACTCCCCGAAGAACCCGCACCACCGCACCGCCCACGGCTCCTGGACCGACCAGCTCACCAGCCCCGTCAACAGCCGGCACACCCTGATCGGCGCCCTGGTCGGCGGCCCCAGCTCGGCCGACGACTCCTACACCGACGACCGCTCCAACTACGTCAACAACGAGGTCGCCACCGACTACAACGCCGCCTTCACCGGCGCGCTGGCCCGGCTCTACGGCGAGTACGGCGGCAGCCCGCTCGCCGTCTTCCCGCCGAAGGAGACCCCGGACGGCCCCGAGATGTCCGTCCAGGCCTCGGTGAACGCCGCCGGTACCAACTTCACCGAGATCAAGGCGTACCTGATCAACAAGTCGGCCTGGCCGGCCCGTGCGCTCAAGAACGCCTCGCTGCGCTACTACTTCACCCTGGAGCCCGGGGTCAGCCCGAGCCATATCACCCTGACCACCAACTACAACCAGTGCGGCGCCGTCAGCGGGCCCACGCTGTACTCCGGCTCCACCTACTACGTCACGGTCGACTGCTCCAACACCGTGATCGCCCCGGCCGGGCAGTCCGCCTACCGCAAGGAGGTGCAGTTCCGGATCGCCTCCTCGGGCGCCTGGGACCCCACCAACGACTGGTCGTACCAGGGCATCTCGCTGGTCCCGGGCTCGACGCCGGTGGACGCGCCCGACATCCGGCTGCTGGACGGGGGCGTGCCGCAGTGGGGCGCCGAACCGGGTAGCGGCACCGGCTCGTCGCCGTCGCCGTCGCCTTCCCCCTCGGCCTCGACCTCCGCGTCGCCGTCCCCGTCCCCGTCTCCGTCCGCCTCCTCCTCGCCGTCGCCGTCCCCCTCGCCGTCCGCTTCGGGTTCGGCCTCGCCGCAGCCGGTCTCGGGGTGCGCGGTGACCTACAAGGTGGGCAGCAGTTGGGGCACCGGGTTCACCGCCGACGTGACGGTGCGCAACACCGGTAGCGGTACCGTCTCCAGCTGGAAGCTGGGCTGGACGTACCGGGGCAACGAGGTGATCAGCAACGCCTGGAACGCCCAGGTGGTCCAGAGCGGTGCGGCCGTGACCGTCACCGACGCCGGATGGAACGGGACGCTGGCCCCGGGCGGTACCGCGTCCTTCGGCTTCCAGGCCACCGGCACCCCCGCCGCGCTGCCCGCCTTCACGCTGAACGGCACCGCCTGCACGAACGCCTGACCCGCCCGACGGGCTCTCGCCCCGCCGCTGTCCTCGGTCTCCGTCCCGCCCCCGTCCCCGCCGTCGTGCGGGGGCGGGGGCGTTCGCGTGGGCCGGTGGACGCGCGGCTGGAGGGGGAGGAAGGGGATGCGGCGGAGCGGAACGGGTGGCCGGAAACGGCCGGGTAAGTCGGGGCGGCGGGTGCGCGGTGGTGCCGCGGGCCGGTGGTTCGGGGGCGACTCGGGGCGGCTGACTCAAATGTCGCTGGCGGCCCGGGTAAACATCACGATCCGCAAGATCACCGTATCGAGGTAAATACCCCCGGCCGCACGGGCGCAGCGCGCCTACGGAGCGTTAGCGTTCCTCAAGATCCGGCCGAGTCGCTCACGAGTCCTGACGATTCGTCATCTTTTCGTTCCCCGAGGAGCGTTCGCCCTCGCTCGCACGCCAACCCACCGATACGCCACCACACCAACACGCCAGCGCACCAGTACGTCGGTCGACCACGCCCGCACGCCCGGGCCGACCGGCGGCGTCCGTCCGCCCTGACCAGACCGCCCCCTCCCAGTAAGGAGTCACGGATGCCCGACCCAGGGCTTTCCTCTCCGCTCCAGGCCCCGCCCGCACCGGCCGCCGCTCCGTCGTCACCCTCCGGCCCGCCCTCCGACCCCTTCGCGTCGGCCCTCACCGCCGCGCTCGCCGCAGCCACCGCGGCCGCCGGGAGTGCTGCCGGGAGCGCCGGAAGCACCGGGAGTGCCGCACCGGCCGAGAGCGCCGAGGCGAGTTCCGCGCCGGTCGAGATCGTCGAGGCCGCACCCGTGGCGGTGTCCGGTTCCGGGTTGCAGCGGATCCTGCGCGGCCCCAGCGGGCTCGGGACGAAGGGCCTGTTCCTGGTCACCGAACCGCCGCAGCCCGCCGCCGTCGAGCAGGCCGTTCAGGGGCTCGTCGAGCGGCTCGCCGAGCCGGTCGCCGAGGCCGCCGCCCCGGTGGTGGACGTGCCGGTGGAGGGCGTGCCGGTGCCGGGGCTGTACTTCCACCCGATCCCGGAGCCGGACCCGGCCCGGGTCGCGGAGGTCAGCCGCCGGATCAAGGAGTGGGCGGTCGACGAGGTCGACCTGTTCCCCGACGAGTGGGAGGGCCAGTTCGACGGCTTCTCGGTCGGGCGCTACATGGTCGCCTGCCACCCGGACGCCCCGACCGTCGACCACGTGATGCTGGCGACCCGCCTGATGGTGGCCGAGAACGCGGTGGACGACTGCTACTGCGAGGACCACGGCGGCTCCCCGGTCGGCCTCGGCGGCCGGCTGCTGCTCGCGCACACCGCGCTCGACCCGCTGCACACCACGGCGGAGTACGCCCCGGGCTGGGCGGAGTCGCTCGGCGCCGACGCCCCGCGCCGCGCCTACCGTTCCGCGATGCGGTACTTCACCGAGGCAGCCAGCGCGTCCCAGGCCGACCGGTTCCGGCACGACATGGCGCGGCTGCACCTGGGTTACCTGGCCGAGGCGGCCTGGTCCGAGACCGACCACGTGCCCGAGGTCTGGGAGTACCTGGCGATGCGCCAGTTCAACAACTTCCGCCCCTGCCCGACCATCACCGACAGCGTCGGCGGCTACGAACTCCCGGCCGACCTGCACGCGATGCCCGAGACTCAGCGGGTCATCGCGCTCGCCGGCAACGCGACCACCATCGTCAACGACCTGTACTCCTACACCAAGGAGCTCGCCAGCCCCGGCCGGCACCTCAACCTGCCCGTGGTGATCTCCGAGCGCGAGGGCCGCTCCGACCGGGACGGCTACCTGAAGGCCGTCGAGGTCCACAACGAGCTGATGCACGCCTTCGAGACCGAGGCCGCCGCCCTCGCCGCCTCCTGCCCGGCGCCGCCGCTGCTGCGCTTCCTGCGCGGCGTGGCCGCCTGGGTCGACGGCAACCACCACTGGCACCAGACCAACACCTACCGCTACAGCCTGCCCGACTTCTGGTGACGGTCGGCAGGCCGGCAGCGACCGCCAAGACCCCGCACCGATCAGTGACAGCCAGCAGTACCCAGTGAGAAACGGACACCTGCAGATGACCAGCACCGAACTCAGCACCTCCGCCACCGCGTTCGTTCCGGCGCCCGCGACCGCCTACCAGGGCGACATCGCCCGCTACTGGAACAACGAGGCCCGCCCGGTCAACCTGCGCCTGGGCGACGTCGACGGGCTCTACCACCACCACTACGGCATCGGCGCCATCGACACCGGGGCCCTCGGCACCCCCGAGGACAGCGAGTACGAGAAGAAGCTGATCGCCGAGCTGCACCGGCTGGAGTCCGCCCAGGCCGAGGTGCTCCTCGACCACCTCGGTCCGATCGCGCCCGGCGACACCCTGATGGACGCGGGCTGCGGCCGCGGCGGCTCGATGGTGATGGCGCACCAGCGCTTCGGCTGCAAGGTCGAGGGCGTCACCCTGTCCAGCACCCAGGCCGAGTTCGGCAACCGCCGCGTCCAGGAGCTCGGCATCGCCGACCACGTCCGCTCCCGGGTCTGCAACATGCTCGACACCCCGTTCGCCAACGGCCAGATGTCCGGCTCGTGGAACAACGAGTCCAGCATGTACGTCGACCTGCACGACCTGTTCGCCGAGCACTCCCGGGTGCTCAAGGTCGGCGGCCGCTACGTCACCATCACCGGCTGCTGGAACCCGCGCTACGGCCAGCCCTCCAAGTGGGTCTCGCAGATCAACGCGCACTTCGAGTGCAACATCCACTCCCGCCGCGAGTACCTGCGCGCGATGGCCGACAACCGGCTCGTCCCGCAGGCCGTGATCGACCTGACCCCCGACACGCTGCCCTACTGGGAGCTGCGCGCCACCTCCTCGCTGGTCACCGGCATCGAGGAGGCCTTCATCGAGTCCTACAAGGACGGCTCGTTCCAGTACGTGCTGATCGCGGCCGACCGGGTATGACCCGGGTCTGACCGGGTCTGGCCCGGGCCTGACTGGGTCTGACCGGGGCCGATCGCCGGGCCCGGTCCCCGGCGCGTCCACCCGAGGAGGGCTCGCAGCGCTCCCCGGTGGGACCTTCACCGGTCCTGCGGCCGTCACCAGTTGAAGGGCTCCGACACGTACTGCCAGCAGTCGGCGCCGGCGGCCCCGGGG
This sequence comes from Kitasatospora sp. NA04385, assembly GCF_013364235.1. Lineage (NCBI taxonomy): Bacteria > Bacillati > Actinomycetota > Actinomycetes > Kitasatosporales > Streptomycetaceae > Kitasatospora > Kitasatospora sp. NA04385. Next base: position 7,583,578 of record NZ_CP054919.1, read on the forward strand.
TCGACACCGGCCAGCCGGAGTTCCAGTTCGCCGAGGACGCCGTGGCGATCGGGCCCGCCGGTGCGGTACACCGCGAGGTAGTGCTGCTGGAGGGCGACCATGGTCAGGAAGGACCCCAGGCTGCTGCCCGCCAGCGGGGCACGCGGGTGGGCGTGGTCCGGCGAACCGGCCGGCAGCATCCGCAGCACCCGGCCGGTGGCGCCGTCCAGCAGCAGCCGGGCGCCCATCCACCGGCCGAGGGACAGGAACGGACCGCTCCCGGCGGGCTGCTCGTTCTCCGGGACGGACTCCCAGGGGTGCGGTGCGAAGGCGTCCGGGCCGGTCGGCTCCAGGCACAGGCCGACCAGGTCCGGTACGGACGGCACGCCCACCTCGGTGAGCAGCCGCCGGGTCGGGCCGTGGACGACCCCCGCCGGCAGCTCGTCCGCCCGCAGCCGGTGCACCTGCCCGGGGCCGAACGCCCGGGCCAGCAGCCCGGCCAGGTCGGCGACCGCCGCCGGGTCGAACGGCCGGGGGAGCACCCGGCCCGGGCCGCCGATCACCGGCACCAGCCGCTGTTCGGGCCCCGCGCGGAGCAGCCCGGCGTCCAGTTCGACGGCGTACGCGCCCCGCGAGTCGGCCAGCACCACCAGGCCGCCGACCGCGACGGCGTACCCCGCCTCGGGGTGGTGGAACACGCCCAGCGGCTTCCCGTCGGCGTCGTGCACCTCGCTGCGGTGCCACTTCTGACGCAGCACCAGGGCGGCTCCCGGGGCAGTCCGCAGCCCGGCGTCCGGGCCGGTGTCCGGCTCGGCGTCCCCCGGTAGCGGACCGGCCAGCACCTCGCCCGTCCCGGCGTCCCGGACGAAGCGGACCCCCCGCTCGTCCTCCAGCAGCACGGCCGGTCGGCCGTCCACCTCGACGGCCGTGAGGTTCTCCAGGTCGGACTCGTGCCGGGTGGCCGGCAGGCGGTCGTAGTCGCCCGGGGGACGCCAGTCGGCCCACACCGGGTGGAACAGCAGCGGCTCCGGGCAGGACTCGGCGAGCAGCCGGGCCCGCTCCGGGCGCCCCCGGGTGAACGCGTCCAGCGCCAGGTGCGCCACCCAGTGGCCGTGCGGCACGCCCGCCAGGCCGTAGCCGCCCAGGTGGTGCAGCGCGGCCGCGTCCGTCCCCGGCGCGACGCCGTCCGGGTAGCCGCCCCGGACGCCCTCCAGCAGGGCGTCCTGCGGGATTCGGGCCAGCGCCCGGGCGTCGGCCAGCAGCGCGTCGAACCGTCCGGCCGCCGCCGCGTGCCCCGGCAGCGCCCGCGCCGCCCACTCCGGCAGCGCGGCGGTACCGGCGGCGCCCAGCAGCGCGTCGGTCATCCGCCCGTGCAGCGCCGTCAGGTCGCCCGCCGCCTCCCGCAGCGCCCCCGCGAGGGCGGGCGAGGCGAAACCCACCCCGGTACCGTCCGCGACCAGCCAGGGCAACTCCTCGGCCCAGGAAGCCAGTTGACCATCCGCGACGTCCGTCACTCCGGCAGCCCGGCAGAGCGCCGCCCAGCCCTCGACCGGCACCCGGTGGTGTTCGGCGCACGCCAGCGCGACCAGCGCCGCCCGGGCCCCGGCCGGCACTGCCGCCTCGAACGCCCGCAGCTCCGCCGCCGCGCCCCCGCCGGGCAGCGTGAGCACCGTCCTGCGGTAGCGCGTCGGCTCCGGGTCGGCGAACACCGGCACCCGGTCCTGCTCGACCACCAGCCGCAGCCGGCCCTCGGAGGCGCCGATCGACAGCCACCGGACCATCCACCGCAGCAGCTCCCGCTCCCCGCCCGAGGCCAGCGAACCGGCCAGCTGGGGGTTGGCGAGCAGCACGACGCGCGGCTTGCGCTCCTTGCGCAGCGCCCGGACCAGGCCGCCGAAGTCCAACTGCGCGCCCCGGCTGCGCACCCCGGCGCCCTCGATCAGCCCCCGGGCCACCGCGTCGCCGCTCCGCCCGGCCGTGTCCACCAGCAACGCCTCCGGGAACCGCTCCGCCAGCGCCGCCAGCACGGACGTCTTGCCGCTGCCCGCCGCGCCGCACACGTACAGCAGACCGGGGCCGGTCTCCCGCAGCCAGTCGGTCGCGTCCCGGACGGCGTCCCGGACGGCGTTTCGCACCGCGTCCTGTGCCGCGTCCTGCGCGGCGTTCCGTACGGTGTCCGGCACCGAGGCCCCGGCGCGCCCGTTCCCGTCCGGGCTCCCGTCCACGCCCTGCTCCGGCTCCTGTGCCCGCTCGCTCACTGCTGGTGCCCGCCCGCCGTGCTCGGTCCGGCCGCCGTTCCCGGTGGTCAGACGAAGTCCTCCCGGTCCTGGAAGACCTCGGTCCAGAAGTCGGAGCGGGCCACCACCGGGTCCAGTTCCAGGGCCCAGTCCCGCAGTTGCCGACCGGAGTCGGCGAGCGCGGCTTCGTCGGCGCCGCGGTAGTACGTCGCGTAGAGGCGCAGCAGCGCGGCGAACCGCTCGACCGAGGAGGCCATGACGCCGCCGTAGTAGTCGCCCTCCCAGCGCTCGGTGGAGTAGCGGGAGACCCGGCCGCTCTCGCCGTCCACGGTGATCAGGGTGAGTCCGTCGTTGTCGGTGGCGATCAGGTAGGCGTGCTCGCCGAGCCCGGCGAAGTCGGGGTCCTCGGGGGAGTGCAGGTCGGCCGTGCGGAGTTCGGACAGGCCCTTCTCCGCCAGCGTCTCGGAGCTGAAGTCGAGCAGCGGGTGGCGCACGGCGGGGAAGCCGACCTCGGTCAGGAACCGCCGGGTGGGCTCGTGCCGCAGGCCCGCCGGGAGGTCGGCCGGGTCGGACGTCCACAGCGCGTCGGCGCCGTAGTACCGGGCCAGCCACTCCCGGTCGGGCTCGCGGGCCTCCGGCGGGAGCCCGGCGGGCGCGAGCGCGGTGACCGCCGGGGCGGACCCGTCCACGAAGGGCCCGGTCGCCGCGCCCTCGTTCCCGTCCCCGTCCGTGTCCTCGTCCCGGTCCTCGTCTCCGCCCTCGCTCTCGTCCGGGTCGCCGCCCGTGTGCAGCTCGACCGCGTAGCAGCCCCAGCCGCCGCCGAACACGGCCAGCCGGTCCACCCGGACGGCGTGCTCGACCTGTTCGGGCGCGGCGGGCAGCCCGGCCGTCTCGTCGTCCCAGCCGTCCGGACCGTTCAGCACCGCCTCCCCCAGTTCGGGGAGGTCCTCGGGCAGCACGGGCTCGTACGGGTCGGGGAGGTCGTCGGCCTCGAACGGGCGGAACAGCTGCGGCCCCGCCAGGACGGCGCCGTCCGCCAGGTCGACCGCGTACTCGTAGTAGCCGTCCTCGTCGTCCGGCTCCATCCGGTCCAACCGGGCCAGTACGTACTGCTCGTGGACGGACACCACCGGGGCGTCCTCGTGCTCCACCACCCGGAGCGCCACGACCCGCCCGCCGCCGGTCGGGCGGGCCGCCCGCGCGCCCGGCGGCACCCAGCGGGACCACACGGTGCGCCACGGCAGCCGGTACCCCGCGTCGGCGAGGACCGCCGCGTCGTCCGCCCGGCCGTGGCTGACCAGCAGCAGGTGCAGCCAGGACAGCCACTCACCGTGCCGCTCGGCCGGGGGGCGCACCCCCAGGCGGTCCAGGTGGTGGACGTCCTCGGCCAGCGTGCCGGCCGGCACCCCGTCCGGCCAGCACTCCGCCATGCCGGCGAGCAGCCGGGTGCGGTCGACCTGGGCGAGGAAGAGCGGGTCCTCGATCAGCGCGGGCAGCTCGGCGGGCAGGAACGAGCGGTCCGGCCTGGGGGTCGGCTCGGGTCCGGTGGTCATGGGCGTTCTCCGTGGTGCTGGTCGGGCGTGGCGTCGGGCGTCATCGGTGTCGCGTCATCGGTGCGGCATCACCGATGAGACATCACCGGTGTGGTGCCATCGATGAGACGTCACCAGTGTGGTGTCACCGGTGTGGCGTCATCGATGCCTGATCACCGATGCTTGATCATCGATGTCGCGTCCCTGATGTCGCGTCACCGATGACTGGCCATCGGTGACGCGACATTTGATGTCGGGTCACCGATGGCCAGTCATCGATATCGGGTCATTGATGTGGTGTCACCGGTCGGGCCTCCACCCCCGGGTCAGTCCAGGTCCATCGCCGGCTGGTACTGGTTGCGCGGACGGTTCGGGCTCAGCTCGCCGGTGCGGGCCAGCTCGTACCAGAGGTCGCCGACCCGGTTGAGGTGGTCCTGCATGTCCTGCTTCAGACCCGTCGCCGCGGCCTCCCGCTCGGCCTCCGTCTGGTGGCCGGGCGCCATCTCGCCCTTCCGGTACCCGACACCGTAACCCACGTCCACGCCCGGCATGTTGGAGGTCAGGTACGCCGAGCAGTGGCCGTGTCCCTGGCCGCCGCCGCAGGGCTCCCGTTCGGTCCACAGGTGGGAGATGGTGTAGTCGCCGGTGTTCTGGCGCTCGTTCAGCCGGTCGATCCAGTTGCCGAGGTGCGGCTCGGAGTGCGCCGAGGGCCAGGAGAAGCCGTTGGTCGGGATCGAGGTGTCGATCACGTACCGGACGTTGCCGTTGCCGTCGCTGGTCTCGATCACGGCGAAGTTCTTCCCCGAGAAGTCGGGCCGGTGGTCGCCCTTGACCGCCTTCACGGTCTCCTTGCGGACGGTCCTGGCGGCCTCGTTCTCGGTCGACCCGTGCTCTTCCGTGTGCTGCTCGATCAGGTGCTCGCGCACCAGGTAGCCGGGGTCTGGCTCCCGGAGCTTGGTGCCCTCGGGCAGGTTCTCGATGTGCGTGTTGCCGCGGTTGCTCCGCCAGAAGTCGTGCCGCTCGTGCAGGTCGACGCCGCGCGACTTCTCGTCGAGGTGGCGGGTGTCGTTCTTGCTCGGGTCGGCGTGGTCGTACGGGTGGGTGACGTGCTCCGGGCTGGCGCCCACCGCGTAGTCCCGGTGCACGGCGATGCTGATCCGGCCGAGCTCGGCCAGGACGGCGCCGCGCTGGTCGCGGTCCAGGTGCTCCAGCCCGGGCAGCTTCTGGAACAGCTCCTTCTGGTCGAAGCCGAGCTGGAACGGCTCGTCCGGCTTGCGCTTGGCGTTGGCGTTGACCCGGTCCGCGGTCTCCTGGAGGAAGTCGCCGAGCGACCTGTCCTCGGCCCGGTCCAGCAGGAACTGGTGCGCGACGTCGAGGTCGCACTGCCGGACCTCGGCGTTCTCCCGCTGGCGCAGCGCCTGCTGCTGCGCGTCCGGGAGCATGTTGCGGTGGGTGTGGTCCTTCGACTGGTCCTGGCCGTAGGGCGTGGAGCCCTCCGGGCCGTCCGGGTCAGAGGTGTGGTGCGGCGGGTGGTTCCCGGTGGAGCCGTCCCCGGTCGGGTCGTCGTCGGTCTTCTGCTTCTTGGTGGCCGGGCCCTCGTGCTCGGCCTCGTTCTTCTGCTTGCCGGCGGGGTCGGCGGGACGGCGGTCGGTGTCGCGGTCGGAGGAGGTGCCGTCGGGCCGGGTGCTCCCGTCGGGCCCGGTGGTTCCGTCGGACGGGATCGGGCGGCGGTCCCGGTCGAGCGGGACCGCGAACACGCCGTGGTCGCCGTTGTGCAGCGGCTGGTCGCCGCGCTGACCGGTCTGGTTGTCCAGGTAGGTGATCCGGCCGTTGTGGTTGACCACGTTCCAGGCGTGCGCCCGGCCGTGGGCGTCCTGGGTGACGATCACCGCCTGCGAACCGTGCCCCGACTGCCGGAGCTGGTCCTCCAGCCGGTGGAACGCCTGGTCCCCGTTGCCGAGGTCGCGGAAGGGCGCGCCCAACCGGTCCTCCGCCCGGGCCCGCCCGCCGTGCTCGCCGTCACCGGTGCCGTCGTCGCTGCGCGGGGCGGCCGCGGTCGGGCGCCCGCTGTACGTGTCCGCGCTGGAGAGCGCCACGTCCAGGCAGTTGTTGTCCCGCCCGGGCGCCCGGTGGCCGTCGCCGTTGACCGCGCCCGGCCAGTCCCCGTACGGGTCCGGGTGCCGCTGCGGGGTGCCGTCCGGGTTCCGCGGGACCCGGCTCTCCAGGTCCTGCTGGTGCCGCGGGTCGACCGGGGCCAGACCGCCGGGCACGTCGTGCGGCCGGCTCTCCGAGAGCGGACGCTCGTGCGGCGGCACGGAGGAGTCGTGGTCGCCCTTGGCCGGCGCGTCCCCCTTCTCCGGGGTGTCGGAGTCCGTCGGGGTGTCGTGGTGCGACGCGTCTTCGTGGTGTGACGGGTTCTCGTGCTGCGACGGGTTCTCGTTGCGCGCCGGATCGTCGTGGCGTGCCGGATCGTCGTGGCGCGACGGCGTGTCGTTCTTGCCGTGCTCGGGCCCGGCGTCGGGCGTCTGACGGTCCGCGTGCGGCACGGGGGCCGGTCCGGCGGCGGGCCGGTCCGTGCCGGGCCGGTCCGTGCCGGGACGGTCGGCGGTGGGACGGGTGGTGGCGTCGGGCGTCCGGGTGGGGCGGTCGCCGGACGGCTGCTGGCCGAGCCGGACCGGGGCGTCCGGACGGTTGTTGCCGGTCGACTGGGGCGGCACGCCGTTCGGGCGGTTGCCCGACGGCCCGTCAGCCGGGCGGCCGGCGTTCGGCGTCGTGCCCCCGGTGTGGGGGCCGGTGCCGGTGCTGCCGGTGCCCGGGGTGTGGGCCCCGCCGGTCGGGACGCCACCGAAACCGGGGGTGGAGACCGGGCCGGTCGAGGCGGGGCCGGCGGTCGGGGTGGCCGGGCCGCTGTCGGGCCCGGACGGCCGGGACGTCGTGCTCGGCGGCGCGTCGGCGACGGCCACCGAGGCGGTCTCGACGGACGCCGGACGGGCCGGCCCCCGGTCGTCCTGGTCGTGGTGCGACGCGGCGGCCGGAGCGGGCCCGTGCGGAGGCGTACCGGCGGACGCGTGACGCGGCTCCGCCCCGCCACCGCCGTGCGGCACCCCGCCACCGTGCGGCACCGCACCGCCGCCGCCCACCGGACCCCGCTGGTCCGGCGCACTCTCGGCGCCCGACTCGTGCCGCTGCGGAGGCACCGGCCCACCCTGCGAAGAGTCGTCGCCCCGGTGCGGAGCCTGCCCGTCGCCGTGGTGCGACGGCGTGGACCCGGAACCGTCCCCGTGCCGGTCGGGACCGTGGCCCGAACCGGAGTCGTGACCCGAACCGGGGCCGTGCGTCGGGGCGGGCGCGGAGTCGGGAGCCGTCCGCGGACCCTCGTGCGGCGCTCGGTGGTCGGCGGCGCCATCGTGCCGGGGCCCGTCGTGGGACGGGCGGGTGTCCGCGCCGTCGTGGGTCGGGGGCCGGTGGTCGGCGGCGTCGTGGGTCGGGCGGGTGGTGCCGTTGTCGGTGGCCGTGCTGTGGTCGGTGCGGGTCTCGGCGCCGTCGTGGCGCGGCCCGTCGTGGGGCGGCCGGGCGTTGTTGTTGTCGCCGGTGGGGTGGTTGCTGCCGTCGGTACGGGTGTCGGCGCCGTCGTGGGTCGGGGGCCGGTGGTCGGCGGTGTCGTGGGTCGGGCGGGTGGTGCCGTTGTCGGTGGTCGTGCTGTGGTCGGTGCGGGTGTCCGCGCCGTCGTGCGACGGACGGGGGGCGCTGTCGCCAGTCGTGTGCTGCGGGGTGTCCTGCGACGGCGGGCGGTGGTCGGCACCGTTGTTGGCGCTGCTGTTGTTGCCCGTGCTGGTGTCCGGACGGGGGGCGCTGTCGGTGGACGTGTGGGGCGGGGTGTTCGAACTCGGCTGGCCGGCACCGCTGTTGTCGCCCGTGTGGGCGGGGGGCTGGTCGGTGGTGAGCCGGGTGCCGAAGGGGTCCAGCGAGGTGTTGGAGCGGCCGTTGTCGCTCGCCGCACGGGTCGGACCGTTGCCGCCGCTGGTGCCGGAGTCCGGGTGCGAGCCGGACGCGGTGCCGTCGGAGCCGTTGCCGCCGGTGCTGCCGTTCGAGGCGAGGTGGCCGGACGGGCCGCCGTCCCCGGTGGACGAGGGGTGCGAGTTGCCCGAAGAACCGGACGTACCGGACGAGTTGGGGGAGTGCGTCGACCCGGTGGATTCGGTGGACCCGGTCGATCCCGTGGAGCCGGTCGACCCCGTCCCGCTGGACCCGTTGGACCTGCCGCTCGTGCTGCTCCCGTCGGAACTGCCACTGCCGCTGCGGCTACCGTTCCCGGTCCCGTTCTCGCCGCCGTTGCTGCCGCTGCCGCTGCCGCTGTCGTTACCGCTGCCGGAGCCGGAGCCGGAGCCGGACCCGCTGTCGGAGCCGTTGCCGCCGTGCCCGGCCGCGTGGTCGAGGCCGCTGCGGACGTGGCCGCCCGCGCGGGAGCCGACGCCGTCGCGGAGGGACTCGGTGAAGGTCTGGCCGGCGTTCTTGACCGAGTCCTTGAAGTCGTCGGTGCCGCGCTTGGCGGTGCGGCCCAGGTCGTAGCCGTCCTGCGCGCCGAAGCTCTGGTTGACGGTCTGCGAGATCAGGTCGCTGATCATGCCCTGGACGGCCGAAACGACCGGGTCCTTCAGCGTTTCGAGGATCGCCTCGACGAGTGCCTCGCGCAGCTCCTTCAGCAGGCGGCGCACGATCATCTTGGTGGCCTGGGTGGCGCCGAGCGCGCCGACCTCGGAGAGGCCGAAGGTGAAGGGGGCGGCGGCCTGGGCCGCGATGACTTCCGCGGCCAGGATCACCAACTGCGCGATCACCGCGATCTTGCAGGCCACCACGATCATCGCGGCGGCGTCGAAGGCCATGGCGATGAGCCGGGCGGCGCTGGCCGCGTCGGCGAGGTAGCCGTCGCCGCCGGTGGAGAACTTGTCGAAGGCCTTGCCGAAGGCGTCGACGTCGTCGCCCGCGTTGGCGGAGCGGACGCTGTTCGCGGCGGCGAGCGCCTGGTAGTTGACTTCGTCGACCTGGTCCGCGAAGTCCCGCCAGACCTGCGCGCATTCGCGCATCCGGTCCTCGTCCGCCTTGGGCCAGTCGAAGCCGAGCATCTCCAGGACCCACTCAAGGCTGTCGGGCAGCATGAGCGACACAGGCCAATCCCCCTTGGCAGCGTTCGCGCGAGCGAACTCTCTTCTCTCGGTACCAGCGTCGGACGACGTGCGACGCACGGGGGAGGGCCGGATTCGGGCCCGTCCCGGTGCGCCCGGCAGGGCCGGTGGAGGAAGGCTCCGGTGTCCGGAGTCAACACTCAGTCAATCCTTCGCCAAGCGATCCTACTTACTGGGCGCCTCAGTCGCCTAGCGGGGGAAATGTACAGGAACGGTGTCGGCGCGGATCGGGCCGTCGCTTCGCCCGCGCCGCAACGGTCGGTCGTGGGCGCACCGTTGTGTTCCGGGCGGTCGGGGCGGGGTGTGGGAGGACTTCGGCGGTCCGGGGTGCGACGGCCCGGTCCGGGTCACTCCGCGTCGAACTCGGCGGTGACCGGTGCGTGGTCGCTCCACCGCTCCGCGTGGGTGGCGGCGCGCTCGACCCGGGCGCCGGTGCAGCGGGCGGCGAGGCCGGGGGTGGCCATGTGGTAGTCGATCCGCCAGCCCGCGTCGTTGTCGAAGGCGCGGCCGCGGTAGGACCACCAGGAGTAGGGGCCGTCCTGGTCGGGGTGGTGGCGGCGCAGGACGTCGACGTAGCCGTGCTCGTCCAGGACGCGGGAGAGCCAGGCGCGCTCCTCGGGGAGGAAGCCGGCCTTCTTCTGGTTGGCCTTCCAGTTGCGCAGGTCGGCCTCGCGGTGGGCGATGTTCCAGTCGCCGCAGACCAGCACCTCGCGTCCGGCGGCGGCCGCGCGGGCGCGCAACTCGCCGAGGTGGATGAGGAACTCGGCCATGAAGCGTTCCTTCTCGTCCTGCCGCTCGGTGCCGACCTCGCCGGAGGGGAGGTACAGCGAGGCGACGGTCAGGCCGGGCAGGTCGAGTTCGGCGTAGCGGCCGGAGGCGTCGAACTCGGCGGAGCCGAAGCCGATCCGGGTGGCGTCGGGGGCGCGTCGGGAGAGCACGGCGACCCCGGCCCGGCCCTTGGCGGCGGCGGGGGCCCAGACGGCGTGCCACCCGTCGAGGCGGTCCAGCACGTCGGCGAACTGCTCGGGCTCGGCGCGCACCTCCTGGAGGCAGACCACCTCGGACTTGGTGTCGTCCATCCACTCCAGGAAGCCCTTCTTGGCGGCTGCCCGGATCCCGTTGACGTTGACTGTGCTGACGGTTCGCAATCGTACCCCTTGAGCTGCGGCGACATCCCGGAGGGGCTGCGCCTCGTGCAGCCCTCGACGGTACCCGAACCGGGCCGCCCTCCGGGCGCCGCAGCCACCCGTGTCACCCGGAGGAGCCGGACCGCCCCGGCCCCGGCCTCGCCGGAGGCTGTACGGGGGCTGTACGGGGCCGGGCGAGGGCCGGGCGGGGGTCTGCGGACGGCCCGGGTGGGCGGGGGTTTGTCGGCGGGGGTTTGTCGGCGGGCGGAGCGGAAAAGCGGCATTGCGGGCGAATCGGGGCGCCATAGCGGGTCGGGGGGCGATCCGCAAGGAAGCTTCCCCATTGGTCTTGACCATCTCCGGCGCCACCCCCTACTGTCGCTTACTGCAAAGACCTTTAATAAAGAAGGACGGATAAAGCCCGCCTCCTCCACCTGCCGAAACGGGGGTGCGCGGTGGACTGTCGTCCCTTTCCTGGTGGAGGACACGGTGGGGCAAGGAACGCTCGCGGCGGTCGCGGAGCCCAAGTACTGGCACCTGCGCACGGTGCTGCTGCGCACCATGGACACCGAGTTCTCCACCGGGCAGGTGCTGCCCAACGAGCGGGAGCTCTCGGCGCGCTTCGGGGTCGCCCGGGCGACCCTCCGGCAGGCCCTGGACCAGCTGGAGCTGGAAGGCCGGCTGGTGCGCCGCCGCGGGATCGGCACGCTGGTCGCCGCCCCGCGGGTGGGCATCCCGGTCGCGGGCCGGGACGGCGGCCGCTCCGGCGCCGTCCGCGGCGGGCAGGAGTGGAAGGTGGTGGACTGCACCACCGGTCCGGCCTCCGCCGCGCTGGCCCGCACCCTGAACCTGGCCGAGGGCGAGCAGGTGCACACCGTGCGTCGGCTGCGCGTCGTCCAGGGCGTGACGGTCGCCGCCGAGTCGCTGCACGTGCCCTCGGCCGCGTTGCCGCACCTGGCCGTGGTGGTGGACGGCAACGACCGGGCCCGCGGCGTGCTGCGCCAGCTGGAGCGGGTCGGCGTCGACGGCGAGTCCCGCTCGGTCGAGCTGGGCGTCGCGGAGTCCGCCGAGGCCGCGCTGCTGGAGCGCCCGCCGGGCACCCCGGTGCTGGTGGTCACCACCCAGTACGCGGCGGCCGGTCGACTGGCCGCGGTCGCGGTCTCCACCTACCGGGCCGACACCTGCAAGCTGACCTTCGGCGAGTCCGGCGTGGCCGTCCAGGTCCCCGCCGGGGTCAAGGCCGCCGCCGTCTCCTGACCGGCGGCCCGCCCCCGGTCACTCACGCCCGGTCGCTCGCCCGTCCCCGGTCACCCACCGGTCACCCGCCCACCACCGGCAGCTATGGCAGGCCGCCTGACATATCGACCGGCGTATCGACTGACGGACCGTCAGGCCCGTTGTCGGTGGCGCCGGTTACGCTCCTGCTCACTGACGACCGGTGAACAGGGGAGCGGCGATGGACTCGATCGACCTGTCGGAACAGGCGCCGGAACGGGCGGAGGCGGAGCACGGCAGCGCGCTCGTCGACCGGGCGGTCGCCGCGGTCGTGGTGGACCCGTCCCGTCCGGTGCTCGGCTACAACCGGTTCGCCGGCCCGTGGGTCGAGGGCCCGCTGCGCCCGCGTCCGGACGTCGAGGCGTTCCCGAGCGGCCACCCGCTGCCGCCCAGCCTGCGCACCTGGCTGGCGTACGACAGCGGCATGCTGGAGCGGCACGACTGGTTCGACGAGCACGGCGCGCTCGCGCCGCGCACCCTGGGCGAGATAGCCACCGAGGAGTACGGCGAGGGCTGGGGCTCCTGCTTCGAGCCGTTCTCGGCGCTGTTCGGCGAGTGCTTCCTGCTGCCCGGCGGCTCCGACTCGCGCCGGATCCTCTCGGTCGGCCCGGACGGCGAGCGCGACGAACTGGGCGAGTACCCGGTGTTCGCGCTCGACGTGGACGACCTGCCCTACGCGGTGCTGATGTACCCGGGCTTCGACGTCTACCTCGCCGAGACGGCGGGCGTCCTGCCGCCCGACGACCGCCCGGGCTACGACTCGCTCAAGCACGACCCCCGGTACGCGAGCCGGATGGCGGCGCACGCCCGGGGGCGGCTCAAGGGCGAGTACGACCTGCTCTGCCTGCCGTAGCCGTCGTCCTAGTCATAGCCATAGCCATGGCCGTAGCCGTAGCAGCCCCCGGCTTCCGGCCCCCGCCGGTCGCGCGCGTTCAGCGCGCGGTCGGCGGGTCCACGGCGAACAGTTGCTCCTCGACGTGGTCGAGGGCGACCCGCAGCGCGCCCATCGCGACCACCTCGGAGCCGAGCGCGGCGAGCGCGACCTCGGGGGCGCGCAGCGTGTAGCGGGCGAGCTGTTCGCGCAGCGGCTCCAGCACGCCGTCCAGACCGGCGGCCCAGCCGCCGACCACGACGATTTCCGGGTCGAGGGCGAGGACGAGCGCGGTGACGTCGTGGACGAGCCGGCTCAGGAAGCGGTCCATGGCGATCTGGGCGACCTGGTCGCCCTCCCGGGCCAGCCGCAGCACCCGGGCCACGGCGGCCTCGTCCAGCGGGTCGAGCGGCTTGCCGGTGGTGGACAACAGCCGCTCGGGGGTGGCCTGTTGGCCGAGCAGGTGGAGCGCGCCGATCTCGCCGGCGGCGCCGCCGTGGCCGCGGTGCAGCCGGCCGCCGATCAGCGAGCCCGCGCCGGGGCTGAGCCCGGCCATCACGAACACCACGTCGCCCTTGCCGACGGCCGCGCCCTTCCAGTGCTCGGCGATGGCGGCCAGGTTGGCGTCGTTCTCGATCACCACCGGGCAGCGGAAGGAGCGCCGCAGCCGGGTGCCGAGGTCGAGGCCGGTCCAGCCGGGCATCGCGGTGCCGAGCCGGATGGTGCCGTCGCGGTCGACGATGCCGGGGGTGCCGATGGCGACCTCCCACAGGCTGTCGCGGGAGACGCCGGCCTTGCGCAGCACCTCGGCGACGGTGGTGCGGACCAGGGTGAGGCGGTCCTCGGCCTCCAGCGCCTCGTCCACCGCCTTGGCGTGGCTGGTCAGCACCTCGCCGGCCAGGTCGGCCAGCACCACCCGCAGGTCGTGGACGCCGATCTCGATGCCCAGCACGTGCCCGGCCTCGGCGCGGAAGCGGAACCAGCGGGCCGGGCGGCCGCGTTGGCGGCCGGACTCCTGGACGTGCTCGACCTCGGCGACCAGTCCGGACTCCAGCAGCCCCTCGATCACGCCCTCGACGGTGGGCCGGGACAGCCCGGTGTCGCCGACGAGCTGGGTGAGCGTGACGGCCTGCCCGTCGCGCAACGACCGCAGGGTGACCGCCGCGTTGATGCGCCGCAGCAGTGAGGAGTCCCCTCCGGTGAGCCGGTCCGTCAAGTCGCTGCCCTTCCGCTTCGCGCGACTGCCCTGGCGCGCGGTGCCGTGGAGCGCGGTGTCGTCCCTCCCACCGTGGTGAGGCAGGTGCGGGCCCGCGCGGAGCCGCCGCCCGCGGACCGGCACCGTGGGGTGCCTCGAACGGGGCGTCTGCCCGGATCGTACTCGTGCGGCCCTCGGCGGGGCGAGCGTTTCCGCAGCTCATAACGGCTTCGGTATCGAAACGGTACGTCGTCCGTGATCACGTGGTGACCCGGTGGCGGCGGCGTCGCGGTAGGGGGCGTCCGCCCGCTGCCCCTACCCTTGGGCGCATGGGGAACAACACGGCCGCCGTGCGTCAGAGCGGGTCCGCCGACACCGAGTTCGTCCGCGCCCACACCTCGCCGGAGCCGGTGCCGTTCGTGCCGGAGGTGCGGCTGCGGATGGCGGACGACGCGATCGCGCTGTGGGAGACCACCGAACGGGCCCGCGGCCGGGAGGGGCTGCCGCCGCCGTTCTGGGCGTTCCCGTGGGCGGGCGGCGTGGCGGTGGCCCGGTACGTGCTGGACCACCCCGAACTGGTGGCGGGCCGCCGGGTGCTGGACCTGGCGGCGGGCTCCGGCCTGGTGGCCGTCGCGGCGGCGCTGAGCGGCGCGGCCGCCGTCCGGGCGGCGGAGATCGACGCGTACGCGGTGGCCTCGATCGGGGTGAACGCGGAGCTGAACGGCGTCGCGGTGGCGGCCGAACTGGCCGACGTGCTGGACGGGGACGGCGGGCCGGACGAGGTGGTGCTCGCGGGGGACGTGTTCTACGAGCGGTCGATGGCGGCCCGCTTCCTGCCGTTCCTGGAGCGGGCCGCGGCCCGGGGCGCGACCGTGGTGGTCGGCGACCCCGGGCGGGCCTACCTGCCGCGCGGGCGCTTCACCGCGCTCGCCGAGTACACCGTCCCGGTCGCCGCCGACCTGGAGGACGCGGCCGAGAAGGCCACCACGGTGTGGACGCTGCGCGGCTGACACGGCGTCAGGCCCCGCTCGGCCGGGGCGTCGGCGCGCTGCCCGACGGCACCGGCGCGGTGCCGAACGCCGGGCTCTGCCGCCGCGAGCCGGGCGGCAGGACGGTCGTGGCGAGGGCGCCGCGCCGGCGGCGGGGTGGGGATGCACGCATGCCGGAACTCCGGGTGGGGGAGGTGAACGGGGCGGCGGTGCGCGGGAGTGACCTCACCATGCGGGATGCCGCGGGCGCGCGTCAAGGGTTGGTAAAGGCCGGTTCCGGCCCGCCCCCGCAGGCGTGCGGGCCGGAAGGTGACGAACGGTCAGACGGGGCGGGTCAGTACCGGCTGGGGCACGGGCCGGTGGGGCTGAAGCTGGGGTACGACGGCGAGGGGCTCGGCGGGACGGTGTCGTTCTCGGTGCTGCCGGGACTGGCCGTGTTGGTGCGGGTGGGCGGCGCGCTGCTGAGCGGCACGCCGATCGGGGACGGCGGGACGCACCAGGACGGCAGGACGCCCGGGCCGACCATCGAGACCCACCTGACCTGGTAGGGCGCCTGCCCGTACCAGCCGTGCAGGCGCACCACCAGGGAGGTGGTCTCGGGCCCGGTGGTCACGGTGAGGCCGAGGACCTTCCAGTCCGGCCCGTTCGTCCAGTTCTGCACGGTCTCGCCGGGCGCGCCGCCCTCGGTGCCCAGGAAGACGTACGAGCCGCGGACGCTCGCGCTCAGCGTGTACGTCGAGTTCGGCAGTACGGTCACCCGCTGGACGCACCAGGCGGTGTCGTCCGGGGTCGGGCTGCCCTCCAGCCGGCGCCCGTCGGCCGGGTCGTCGTGCAGGGACACGTCGTCCTGGCAGAGCCAGTGCTCGGGGGTGCCGGTGTGCGCCGGGGCCGCGGTGAAGGTGCCGTCGCCGATCACCTCGATCCGGGGCGGCTCGGCGGACGCCGAACCGCCGAGGCCGAGGGTGGTCGCGGCAGCCAGGGCGACCGCGCCGAGCACGGCGGCCACCGGCAGGCCGTCGCCCGCGCGGCGGGAGCGGGAGCGGGGCCGGTGTCGGCGGAGCACGGGTGCACGCATGCCATCTCCAGGGTGGGGAGGTCGATGGGGGCGGTGCGAGGGAGTGCGCCACACCCTGTCGGGCCGGGCCCGGGCCGTCAAGGGGGCCGCCGGGAGGGCGTCGGGAGGGTGTCGGGAGGGCCGCCGGGAGGGGCGCGTCAGGGCCGGGGAGGGGGCGTAAACCCGTTGGCAGGGCGCTGAGCTGGGGTGATAGGAACGGTGGCATGAGCGAGTACGAACTGCGGGCCGCGCGCCCCGAGGACATCGACGCGGTGCTGGCGTTCTGGGCCGAGGCCGCCGAGGGCACCAGCATCAGCGACGACCGGGCGGGCGTGGCCCGGCTGCTGGAGCGCGACCCGCACTCCCTGGTCCTGGCCGAGCGCGCGGGCGCGATCCTCGGCACCGTCATCGCGGGCTGGGACGGCTGGCGCTGCCACCTCTACCGCCTCGCCGTCCACCCCGCCGCCCGCCGCCGGGGCATCGGCACCGCCCTGCTCGACGCCGCCCACGCCCGTTTCGCCGAGGCCGGCGGCCGCCGGTCCGACGCGATGGTCCTGGAGCACAACGAACTCGGCCAGGCCGCCTGGAAGGCCGCCGGCTACGGCCGGGAGGACCAGTGGCGCCGCTGGACCAGGCCGCTGGACGCCCCGGCCGGGCCCGCGTCGTGACCCCGGCGGGGCGCCCCGTGACTGCGGCGGGGCGCCCGGTGGCCGCGGCGGGGCACCCGGTGACCGCCGGGCGCCCCGCGCTCCGGGGCCCTCACTCGAAGGCCGCCGCCGCTTCGCGCAGCGCCCGCACCACCGTCTCCGGGTCGTACGGCGCGGCCGGGCCCGGCAGGTAGGTGACCGAGCGCAGCCCGCCGGTGTAGCGGAAGGAGCGGTGGCGCTCCCAGACCGGCCAGGACACCGGGGACTTGCGGTCGACGCCGACGCTGATGCCCTGGAACGGCGCCATCCCGATCAGCTGGTGCACCGGCCCGAGCGCGCCCGTCACCACCCCGTCCACCCGCACCTCGAACGTCCACTTCAGCTCGGCCACCGCCGTCGCCTCCAGCGCCACCAGGTGCGCCCCGGGCGGCAGTTCGCCCGCGTCGGCCTCGAACAGCTCGCCGTACTGGTTGTACGCCAGCCGCAGCCGCCCGTCCTCCACGTACAGGCTGTAGCCGCCGCCCTGGTCGCCGTGCGAGAGCAGCACGCCCTGGTCGTCGGCGCCGTGCCGGTCGAGCGCGACCTCCGCGGTGAAGGAGCGGAACGCCACCAGCCGGGAGGAGCGGTAGCGCTCCAACTCCGGGGTGCCGGCCAGCAGCGTCACCGGGCGGCGCAGCGCCTCCTCCTCCGGGTTGCGCAGCACGAAGCCGCCGGAGGCGTCGGCCAGCGGGAAGACCCCGTTGCGCCAGGCCGCGTCCTCCCAGGCCTGCGACAACTCCTTGACCAGGTCGGGGTGTTCGGCCGACAGGTCGTGGATCTCGGTCGGGTCGGTGCGCAGGTCGTACAGCGCCCACTCGCCGTCGTCGTAGGGCGCGCCGGGCCGGTGCAGGGTCACCAGCTTCCAGCCGTCCCGGTAGTACGAGCGGTTGCCGGTCATCTCGCAGTACTGCTCGCGGTGGGTGGACGGCGCGTCGGCGGCCCGCAGCACGGACGCGAACGACACCCCGTCCAGCTCCTGCACCGGCACCCCGCCGCGCTCCACCGGCCGCTGCACGCCCGCGAGTTCGAGCAACGTGGGCAGCAGGTCGGTGACGTACTGGTACTGGCCGCGCACCCCGTCGTCGCCCGCCGCGCGCGGCAGCCCGGCCGGCCAGGACAGCACGAACGGGACGCGCACGCCGCCCGCGTAGGTCTGGCCCTTGTACAGCCGGAACGGCGTGTTGGAGGCCATGCCCCAGCCGCGCGGGTAGTGCACCAGCGACTGCGGGCCGCCGATCAGGTCGATCTCCCGCTGCACGTCCGGGTTCCAGTCGGCGGGCAGGTTCGGGTGGTGGACGAAGCGGCTGAAGTAGCTGCGGGTGCCCTCCGCGCCGCCCTCGCCGGTGCCGCCGTTGTCGGAGGTGAACACCACGATGGTGTTGTCGAGTTCGCCCAGCTGCTCCAGCACGTCGGTCAGCCGGCCCAGGTTCCGGTCGACGC
This sequence comes from Kitasatospora sp. NA04385, assembly GCF_013364235.1. NCBI lineage: Bacteria > Bacillati > Actinomycetota > Actinomycetes > Kitasatosporales > Streptomycetaceae > Kitasatospora > Kitasatospora sp. NA04385. Next base: position 7,601,146 of record NZ_CP054919.1, read on the forward strand.
TGTCGACCATCGCGGCGTACACCTCCATGTAGCGGGCGTACAACTTCCGCTGCACCTCGTCGAGTTCGTCCCAGGCCCCGACCTCGTACCCGGCCTCGCCGTTGCGCTCCGGCAGTTCGGTGCCGGGCGGGAAGTGCCCGGCCGCCAGCTGCCGGGCGAAGCGCCGCTCGCGCAGCTCGTCCCAGCCGCCGTCGTAGCGGCCCCGGTGCCGTTCCAGGTCCTCCGGCTTGGCCTGGAGCGGGCCGTGCACCGCGTTGTGCGCCAGGTAGAGGAAGAACGGCTTGTCGGCGTCGTGCGCCCGCAGCGACTTCACCATGCCGATCGCCTGGTCGGTGATGTCGTCGGTGTAGTAGTAGCCGTCCGGGAACTCGTCGATGTCCAGCGGCGAGTTGTCCCGCACCAGCTGGTGCGGGTGGAACAGGCTGGTCAGGCCCTCCAGCACCCCGTAGTACTGGTCGAAGCCCTTCTGCAGCGGCCAGTTGGCCCGGTCGTCGGCCGCCGAGGAGGCCGAGTCCCGGGTCAGGTGCCACTTGCCGACCGCGTACGTGGCGTACCCGGCGTCGTGCAGGGTCTGCGCCAGGGTGGGGACATCGCCCGCGATCTCCATCCCGTACCCGGGGAAGCCGGGGTCGGCGTTGGCCACGAACGAGTACCCCACCCGGTGCGGGTTCAGGCCGGTCAGCAGCGCGGCCCGGGCCGGCGAGCACAGCGGCATGGTGTGGTAGTTGGCGAGCTTCACGCCCCGCTCGGCCAGCGAGTCCAGGGTCGGCGTCGGCACCTCCGAGCCGAACGGCCCGATGTCGCTGTAGCCCAGGTCGTCCACCAGCACCACCACCACGTTCGGCGCCCCCGCGCGCGGCCGCACCCGGCGCGGCCAGGACGGCACCGACTCGCCGAACGTCCGCCCCACCCGCCCGGGGAAGCCCTCGTACGGGTCGCGGCGGGTGCGGCCGCTCTCGTCGCTCTCGCTCACAGCAGGCTCCCGGACGTCGTGGTGGGAAGGGTCGTGGTGGGAAGGGACGGGACGGCCGCCAACAGCTCGGCCGTGTAAGGGTGTTCGGGAGCGGTGATCACCCGGTCGGCCGGGCCGCTCTCCACGATCCGGCCGCGGTGCAGCACCGCGATCCGGTGGCTGACCTGCCGGACCACCGCCAGGTCGTGCGCGATGAACAGCACCGCCAGGCCCAACTCCCGTTGCAGGCGCGCCAGCAGGTCGATCACCTGGGCCTGGATCGACACGTCCAGCGCCGACACCGGCTCGTCGCAGACCAGCACGCTCGGCTGCGGCGCCAGCGCCCGGGCGATGCCGATCCGCTGCCGCTGGCCGCCGGAGAACTCGCGCGGCGAACGGGCCGCCGCCGACGCCTCCAGGCCCACCTGCTCCAGCAGTTCGGCCACCCGGGCCTGCCGCTGCGCCCGGTCGCCGATCCGGTGCGCGATCAGCGGCTCGGCGATGATCCGGCCCACCGTCAGCCGCGGGTTCAGCGAGGCGTACGGGTCCTGGAAGACCATCTGGACCTCCCGCCGGGCCCGGCGGCCGTCCAGCGGCTCCCCGGCGAAGGTGATGCCGCCCGCGTCGGGCGCGTGCGCGCCCACCAGGGCCCGGGCCAGCGTCGACTTGCCCGAGCCGGACTCGCCGACCAGGCCCAGCGTCTCGCCCGGGTGCAGTTCGAGGTCCACCGACTCCAGCGCGGCGGTCCGCCGCCGGCGCGGGCCGTAGCCCTTGGCCAACCCCCGTACCACCAGCAGCGGTTCGGCGCCCGGGGTGCTGTTCGCGGCCGCCCGGGACGGGGCGTCCAGCCGGGGCACCGCCGCCAGCAGGGACTTGGTGTAGGCGTGCCGGGGATCGGTCAACAGCCGTTCGGTGCGCCCCTGTTCGACCACCTCGCCGTCGCGCATCACCAGCAGCCGGGAGCAGGTCTCGGCGATCACGCCCAGGTCGTGGCTGATCACCACCAGCGCGGTGCCGCGCTCCCGGTTGATCCGGGCCAGCAGGCGCAGGATCTGCCGCTGCACGGTCGGGTCCAGCGCGGTGGTCGGCTCGTCCGCGACCAGCACCTGGGCGTCGTGCGCCAGCGCCAGGGCGATCATGATGCGCTGGCGCTGGCCGCCGGAGAACTGGTGCGGGAAGTCGCCCAGCCGGTCCGCCGCCTTCGGCACGCCCACCAGCTCCAGCAACTCCACCGCCCGCAGCGCCCGTTCGGCCTTCGCCCGGGGCCCGCCGTGCGCCCGCAGCGCCTCGTCCAGCTGGCGGCCGACCGAGAGCACCGGGTTCAGCGAGGACATCGGGTCCTGGAAGATCATCGCGATCCGCCGGCCGCGCACCGCCCGCAGCGCCTGCTCGGGCAGATCGGCCAGGTCCTGCCCGTCCAGCTCCACCGCCCCGCCGGTGATCCGGCCGCCGGCGGGCAGCATCCGCAGCAGCGCCAGCGCGGTGGTCGACTTGCCGGACCCGGACTCGCCGACGATCCCCAGGCTCTCCCCGGCGCCCAGCGCGAAGTCCACCCCGCGCACCGCGGCCCGCTCCCCGAAGCAGACGCGCAGCTCGCGCACCCGCAGCAACTCGGCGGTGGGGGAGGGGGGTTGCTCCTCCAGTGGAGGACGGTCGATCAGTTCGGTCATCGTGCTGCCCTCCGGCTCGGATCGGGTTCCGGTGCTCATGCGCGCGCTCCCCGGTTCAGCGCCTCGGCCAGCAGGGTGAAGCCGAGGACGAGTGCGGTGGTGACGGCGAGCGGGGCGGCGGCCAGCAGCGGGTTCGTGTCCAGGTAGGCGACCGAGCCGCTGATCAGGCTGCCCAGGGTGGGCTCCGGCGGGCGGACGCCCAGGCCGAGGAAGCTGAGCGCGCCCTCGATGAACACGCCCACCGACAGGGCGACCGCGCCCTGCACGATCAGCGGGTCCACCGCGTTCGGCAGCACGTGCCGCAGCAGCACCCGGGCCCGGCCCGCACCGCCGACCCGGGCGGCCAGCGCGTACTCGCGCTCCCGCTGCACCAGCACGCCGGCCCGCAACTGCCGCCCGAAGTACGGCACTTCGGCCAGCGCGATGATGATCACCACCGGCCAGCGGCCCGGTCCGAGGATCGCCGTCACCGCCAGGCCGAGGATCAGCCCGGGAAAGGACAGCACCAGGTCGAACAGCCGCTGCACCACCAGGTCGGCGGCCCGCGAGGTGGCCGCCAGCAGGGCCAGCGCCGCACCGGCCAGCGCGCCCGCCGGGACGGCCGTCAGGATGATCGACAGGTCGGTGAGGATGCCGTGCAGGATCCGGCTGAGCAGGTCCCGCCCGATGTCGTCGGTGCCCAGCGGGTGCACCCCGCTCGGGCCGGCCAACGCCTGCGGGCCCTGCGCGTCGGGGTCGGCGTCGGTCAGCCAGGGCGCCAGCAGCCCGGCCAGCGCCACCGTCCCGACCAGCACCAGCCCGGTGACGCCCCGCCAGGTCAGCAGCCCGGCCACGTAGCGGTTGCGCGAACGGGCAACCAGGGGAAAGGAGATCGTGGTCATCGTGTCGTCACTCCCACCGCACGCGCGGGTCGAGCCAGGAGTACAGCAGGTCGGTGAGCAGTTGCACGGCCACGTAGCCGGCCACCACCAGCAGCAGCAGGTCCTGCACCACCGGGTAGTCGCGGCGCGAGACGCCCTGCTCGATCAGCTGGCCGAGACCCGGCCAGGCGAAGATCCGTTCCACCACCACCGCGCCCGCGATCAGCTGCCCGATCTGCAGGCCCAGCACCGTCACGGCGGGCGGCAGCGCGTTCGGCAGCGCGTGCCGCCACAGGATCCGGCGGCGCGGCACGCCCAGCGCCGTCGCGGTGCGCACGTAGTCCTCGCCGAGCGCCCGCTCCAGCCCGTCCTGCAGGTAGCGGGCCAGGATCGCCGCGCTCGGCAGCGCCAGGCACAGCGCCGGCAGCGCCAGGTACTGCACCGCCAGGTCCGGCGCGTCGAACAGCGAGGCGTGCCCCCCGGCCGGCAGCAGGCCCAGGCCCACCGCGAACACCAGCACCAGCAGCACCCCGGTGACGAACGGCGGCACCGCCAGCGCCCCCGTGGTCAGCGCCCGCAGCGCCCCCGCCAGGGCCCGCCGCCGCGCCGACACCGCGTACAGCGCCGTCGGCACCGCCAGCACCACCACCAGCAGCAGCGCGGCGAGGGTCAGCTGGAAGGTCGCGGCCAGGCCGTCCCCGATCAGCTCGGACACCTGCCCGCCGATCGCGTAGCTCGGCCCGAGGTCGCCCGTCAGCACCTGCCCCAGCCAGTGCAGGTACTGCGAGAGCAGCGGCGCGTCCAGCCCCAGCCGCTCCCGGATCGCCGCGACGGTCGCGGGCGAGGCGTCCGGCCCGGCCAGCGTGGTCGCCGGGTCGCCCGGGATCAGCCGCAGCATCAGGAACACCGTGAACGAGGCGGCCACCAGCACCGCCAGCCCGCTCGGCAGCCGTTTGAACAGGAAGGTCCGCACGGCTCAGCCCGCCAGGTACGCGTCGTCGAGGTTCAGGTACGAGTACTTGTTGAGCGTCACCCCGCGCACCTGCGCGCCCGCGACCTCCACCAGGCCGGCGATCGCCAGGTCGACGATGAACTGCTCGTCCAGCAGGATGTCCGTCACCCGCTGGTACAGCGCCTTCGCCTCCGGGCTGTCCGCGTCCGAGCGGTTCCAGGCCTGCTGCACCGCCGCGGTGTACTCCGGGGAGGAGAACTTCGAGGTGTTCTTCGCCTCGTTGAACGGGTACGCGCTGACCGCCAGCGTCGCCGGGTGCGCCTGCGAGAAGCTGTGGCTGAGCGTCCACAGTGCCGGCATGGACTGGGAGATCAGCTGCTTCTGCATGGTCGGCGAGTCCACCGGCTGCAGCTGCACCTCGATCCCGACCTGCTTCAGGTCGTACTGCAGGATCTGCGCGACCGCCGTCGACCCGGCGTCCGACTGGTGCGCCAGCGGCAGCGACAGCGAGGTCACCCCGGCCTCCTTCAGCAGCGCCTTCGCCTTCTCCGGGTCGTGGTGGTAGCGCTTCGCGTCCTCCTCCCGGTACGCGGGCGAGGACTTCGGCCACGGCACCGAGGAGACCGTCGCGTACCCGCCCAGCGCCTGCTGCACCAGCCGGTCCCGGTCGATCGCCCAGGCGATGGCCTGCCGCACCCGCTTGTCCTGGACCTCCGGGAAGGACAGGTTCGCGCCGATGTAGAACGCGCCCGCGCCGGTGTCGTACTGGGTGATCCGGAACCGCTTGTCGTCCTTCAGCGTCGCCACGTCCTTGCCGCGCACCGCGTACGTCAGCTGGGTCTGGCCGGTCTTCACCGAGGACAGCAGCGTCTCCGCCTGCGGGATCACCTTGATCTCCACCCCGTCCAGGTACGGGCGGCCCGGGTTCCAGTACTTGTCGTTGCGGGCGAAGCTCAGCGAGGAGCCCGGCTTGCGGTCGGTGAAGGTGAACGGCCCGGTGCCGATCAACTTGGTGCCCGCCACCGCGTCCTCGACCGACTCCGCATCCGGGATGATCATGAACTCGAAGAGGTCGAACAGGTTGGACACCTGGTGCGCCAGCACCAGCGTCAGCTCGAAGTCGCCGTTCTTGCGGAAGTCCGCCACGGTCAGCGCCGTCGCCCGCAACTGGGCCGAACGCACCGGGTTCTGCAGGTTCTTGATCGCGAACACCACGTCGTCCGCGGTGAACCTCCGCCCGCTGTGGAACGTGACGTCGTCGCGCAGCTTCAGCGTCACGCTCAGCCCGTCCGCCGCCACCTCCCAGCTCTTCGCCAGCTCCGGCTGCGGGCGCAACTGCTCGTCGTAGCGGGTCAGCGTGTTGAACACCAGCCGCTGGAGCAGCGAGTTGGCGCTCTGCGCGAACAGCAGGGCCGGGGTGAAGTCGACCCCGACGCCCACCGTCAGCACCCCGCCCCGGCGCGGCGACGCCGCACCGCCCGACGCCGCGTCCGCCCCCGGCGAGGCGTCCGCCGCCGAACGGCAGGCCGACAGCGCCAGCAGACCGGTACCCGCCAGGGCGCCGCGCAGCAGCGCCCGGCGCGAGATCGCGGAGAGGGGGAGCGGGCCACCGGAGCCGGCGGAGAACGCGTTCATGATCAATAGTCCTTCGGAATAAGCGAGTTCGGATGGGTCGGAGGGTTTCGGAGGATCGGGGGTCCGCGGAGTCAGCGGCCCGGCAGCGGACGGGCGTACAGCTCGGCCAGCACCGGCGCGCAGGCCGCCACCGCCAGCGCGTCCGCGCCGAAGCGCTGCGCCACCAGCAGCGAGGCGTCCCGGTGCAGGTGCGAGCGGAGTGCGAACTCCGCGCGCACCGCGTCCAGGTAGACCGGGTCGGCCAGCGCGAAGGTCTCGGTCAGCACCAGCAGGTCCGGGTTGACCACGTCGGCCAGCAGGGCCAGCGCCCCGCCCACCACCCGGGCCCGCTCCCGCACCAGCGCGTCGGCCCGCGGATCGCCGGAGCGGACGGCCGCCAGCAGCAGCCCCCGGTCCGGCCGGGCGATCACCCCCTGCGCGGTGGCGGCCTCGAACAGCGTGTCGTCCGAGGCCGCCACCGACAGGCAGCCGCTGCGGCCGCAGTGACATCGCGCCGTGCTGCCCGGCACCGGCAGGTGGCCGCCGTCACCGGTCACCGACGGCGGACCCTGGTGCACCGTCCCGGCCACCGAGATGGACGCGTCCACCACGTGGCCCACGAACAGCTGCACCATCGAGCGCCGGGCCGCCGGATCGCCGAACAGCACCTCCGCGGCGGCCAGCGCCCGGGCGTGGTTGTCCACCCGCACCGGCAGCCCGGTCGCCCGCTCCAGCAGCTCCCGCAACGGCACCTCCCGCCAGCCCAGCGGCTCGTGGCGCACCGTCACCCCGCGCTCGGCGTCCACCGCGCCGCCGGTCACCGCGCCCAGCCCCAGCACCCGCCGACCGCTCCCGGCCGGCGCGGCCTGCAGCCGCGGCCAGCAGCCGGGGCAGCCGGGCCAGCAGCGCCTTCAGCACCGCCGACCCGCGCCGCCCGCCGTTCGGCAGCTCCTGCCGGAACAGCACCCGGCCGCGCAGGTCCAGCAGCGCGAAGGTGCTGTACGGCAGGCCCACGTGCAGCCCGGCCACCGCCAGGCGCTCCGCGTCCACCTCCAGCGGCAGCTGCGGACGGCCCCGCACCCCCGGCGCGGCGACCGCCAACTCCGGTCGCTCCGCCAGCAGTTCGAGCCGCAGCAGATCCACCACCTGGCGGGAGACCGCCGCCGCGCTCAGCCCGGTCAGCCGGGCCACCGTGCTGCGTGCCACCGGCCCGTGGTCCAGCACCGCCCGCAGCACGGTGGCCGCGTTCGCCTCCCGGCGGTCGTCCCCGGGCCGGGTCGCCGGTCGTGGGGCGGGGCGCGGGACGGGGACGGCCGGGATGCTGCGGACGGTGCCGTTCACGGATTCGACTCCTCTGCTCTGCCGGGTGGACCGGTCAGGAAACGGGGCCGGACAGCGCCTCGGCCTCCAGCTCGGCGGCCGGGACCAGGCCCGCCACCCGCGGCGGGTCGGCCGGCTCCAGCAGCCGGCTCGGCTGCCCGTCCACGCCCACCGGCAGGTCGCCGTCCAGGGTGATCCGGCGCACCAGGCGCGGCTCGTCGCCGTAGTCGTTCACCGCGTAGTGCTGGGTGGCCCGGTTGTCCCAGATCGCCACGTCGCCGACCTGCCAGTCCCAGCGCACGCTGTTCTCCAGCCGCTCGACGTACCGCTGGAACAGCTCGATCAGCGCCCGGCTGTCCTTGCCGGACACCCCGACGATCTTCTGCGCGAACGACCCCAGCAGCAGGTGCTTCTCACCCGTCACCGGGTGCACCCGCACCAGCGGGTGCTCGGTCTTGAACGCGGTGGACACGAACACCTGCCGGAACAGCTTCGCCACCTCGGCGTTGTCGGCCAGCTCCGGCGCCAGCGCCAGGTTCGCCGCGTAGTCGTAGTCGTTGGTGTGCACCGCCCGCAGGCTCTCCGCGAGCGCCTTCAGCGGCGCCGGCAGGTCCTGGTACGCGGCCGCGGTGTTCGCCCACACCGTGCTGCCGCCCGCCGGCGGCAGCTCCAGCGCCCGCAGGATCGACGCCTTCGGGTACGAGGGCACGAACGTCACGTCGGTGTGCCAGTTGTTCGCCCGCACGCCCTTGGTGGCGTCCAGCTCGAAGATGTACCGCCCGTCCGCGCTCGGCACCGTCGGGTGGAACACCGGCTGCCCCAACAGCCGTGCGAACGCCTCGTGTTCGGCGTCGTCCAGGTGCGCCTGGCCGCGGAAGAACAGCACCTTGTGCTCGTACAGCGCGGCCTCCAGCGCCGCCACCGTCTCGGCCGGCAGGTCGCCGCCCAGCTTGACGTCGTGGACGACCGCACCGATCCGGCCCGCCGCCGGGGTCAGCCGCAGCTCGGTCGGGGTGAGGACGGGAGTGGACGTGGAAACGGACATGGTGGGACTCCTTCGGGGAGGTGGGAACGGCGACGGCGGCACGGGTGCCGCCACAACGGCCGGACACCGCACGGCGATCGGGCAGCCCACAGGGCGCACCGCCGTGACGGAGGGAGAGGGGAGAAAGGAGAGGGGAGAGCGCGCGCCGACTACAGGCAGCAGCGCCGACAACAGCCACGGGGACGCAGACCCACCGGGGCCGGGCACGACGGACGACAGACGACAACGACGGTACGCATCGGCCCTCCTTCCGGTTCGCTGCGACTGGGCTCGGCGCTCATCGTGCTCGGCCCGAACGCCCGCTGTCAATCGTCATCTTCCCAGCTGGGAGCGGGTGTTGCGGAGTATTGCGACGTGTTGCGGGCCGGTGACGACCCCGCGACGAACCCCCGTCACCCCTTGTCGCCGCGCCCCGGCCGGGCAAAACTTTCGGAGCGGAAACAACCCCGCCACCCCCCTGCCCACCCCCCTGCCCACCTCCGGCCCGGCGCCCCCCGCGCCGGGAGGGCGTCCTACTGGCCCAGCAGGTGGGCGAAGTCGTTGCCCAGGCCGCCCAGCATCGGGAGCGCGCCCAGGTCGGTGATCGCGCCGACCGGGATGCTGTAGCCCTGGTTCGGGACCGGCGCGGGGGCCTCCGCGGCGAAGGCGGTGCCGGTGGCGGCGGGGGAGAGCAGGGCGGCGGCGAGGACGAGGGTACTGAGGGCGGTGCGCACGGGGGCGGCTCCTCGGGGTCGGGGGTGTGGCTGACGCCGGTTCAACGCGGAGGTGCCGGGAGCGGTGACGGAGGGTCGTCCGTTCGGCGCAGGGAAAGCAGCGGCCCCGCCCGGCGGACGGCCGGACGGGGCTGGGCTGAGCGGGGCGTTGCGCCGTCAGTTCTTCGGCGACAAGGTAGCCAGGGCGGCCAGCGCGGCCAGGATGCGGGCGAAGGCGTCCGCGGTCTCCTCGGGGCGGTGGGTGGCGGGGCGGTCCTCGCACAGGAAGCCGTGCGGGACGCCCGCGTAGGTGACCAGCTCGTGCCCGACGCCCGCGGCGGTGAGCCGCTCGGTGATCCGGTCCCACTGCTCGGGCGGGACGACGTGGTCCTCGGCGCCGACCAGCCCGAGGACGGTGGTGCCGTGCGCGGCCAGCGCGGCCGCACCCTGCTCGCCGAGCGGCGGGTGGTCGTCGGCCAGCGGGGTGTCCTCCAGCGTCCAGGTCGGGTAGCAGGCGGCCACCAGGTCCAGCGGGAGCCGGGTGCCGGCCAGCAGGCCCAGGTGGCCGCCGACCGAGAAGCCCGCGAAGGCCCGGCCCGGGCCGCCGCTCAGGGACGCGCCGAGGGCCAGCGCCGCCGCCGTGTCGGCGGCGACCTGCTCGGCGGTCAGGGTGCCCAGCAGCGCGAAGCCCTCCGCCCGCCCCGCGTCGTCGTACGGCAGCTCGACCCGCGCCGCCTTCCGCCCGTAGAAGTCCGGGGCGACGGCGGCGTACCCGGCGGCGGCCAGCCGCTCGCACACCCCGCGCACCCAGGCCGTGACCCCGAACAGCTCCTGGCCGACCACCACGGTGGCCGCCGGCGCCGCGTCCGCGGGCGCGGCCAGGAACAGCTCCGGACCGCCCTCCTGCGGGCGCACCCAACGGGTCGTCACATCGGCTGTGCTCATGGCTGGTTGCTCCCCCTGATAGGGCCCGGCGCTCGGCCGGGACTCGTCGGGTCCACGCTACCCGGCCGGACGGCGGGTGGTGACGGTGCCGCGGTGTGGAGGCCGGCGTCCCCACCGGGGCGAAACCGGGGCGAACGGGCGCGGGCGCAGCGGACCGGCGAACGTGGAGGCGCCGCCGCCCGCCACCACCGGGTACCGCTTGAGCGCCAACTCGCCGAGCTCCGGCGGCAGTTCGGCCGCCGGTCGACCGCCCGTCGGTCGCCGCCGGACCGCCGGAGGCCCCCGTCGCCCGGCTGCCGCTTCAACTCCCGGACCGGGACCGGCGGATCGGCGCGCACCAGGCGCACGGCCGGGTCGTCCACGCCGGGCAGCGAGCCGGAGACCACGTACTGCGCCAGGTGCGGGCAGGGGCCGGACCGGCCCGGGTCCAGCCCCGGGCGGCAGGCGCCCAGGCCCGTCGGCACGGTGGCGAAGCGCCGTCGGGGGCGTCGGTCGGGGGTGTCGGTCCCCGCGCCGCCGACCGGCGCGCCGCCGGAGCGCCCGGCGCCACCACCACCGTCCACCGGTCGGTCCGCGCTCCCGACCGGCCGGTCCTCGAACGGCCCACCCCGCCCGCCCCGTTCACCCCCGACCGGCGCGCGGACCTGGCGGACGCACCGGTGGCCCGCCTGCTCGCGGGCGGGGACACCACCGCCGCGAGCCGACGGGCCACCGGGGGCCGGGCCGTCACCGGCCCGTCAGAGCAGCCCGTCCCAGAGCTGCTCGACGACGACGGCCCACCAGTTCTCCGGGTCGCCGAAGACGCTGCCGTCGACGGCGGCCAGGTCGCGCTGGAGCGCCTCGACCACCGCGCCCGCCGCCCGCGGGTCCAGCCCGGCCAGTGCGGGCCGGCGCTCGGCGAGCAGGAGCAGGCAGCGCAGGTAGGCGTTCGGGTCGGCGTTCAGGTAGCGGCCGGTGCCGTTGTCCGGGTCGACGGCCCAGACCCGGCCGGCGCCCTCGGCGGTGCACTGCACGGCGATCACGGCCCGGCCGTCGGTGCCCAGCGCGACGTACTCGGCGAGCACCGCCCGGGCCTGCTCGGACACCCGCTCGCCGCGCCCGGTCGCCGCCAGGTGGCCCGCCACGTCCGGCAGGCCGGGCAGCAGCTCGAAGAAGGACGCGACCCGGACCGGGAGCCCCGCCTCCACCAGCGTCCGCCGGGCCGCCTCGGGCAGCGCGGTGGCCGCCGCCTCGTCCGCGTCGAAGCGGTGCACCCTCGGCGCCGAACCGCCCGGCCAGGCGGGCGCCCAGCTCGGCGTCGCCCTCCGGCCCGGCGGCGGGCACCGCGCGCGGGAACGGCACCCGGTTGGGCCGCGGCGGCACCGGACGGCCCGCCGACCGGAAGGACGCCTCGGTGGCGTCGGTGAGCGCTCGCACCGCGGCCGCCCGGCGGTCGTAGCGCGGACCGTAGTCGTGCCCGTAGGAGAAGGTCGCCACCGGCAGCTCGGCCAGCAGCACCGCCGCGCAGTAACCGCCGGGCAGCTCGCACGGCCGCAGGTCGGTGTAGACCGACAGCACGTCCTCCGGCCGCACGCCCTGCTCCTGCAACGTCCGCCAGGCCCGCACCTCCGGGTGGCCGGTGCCCGGGGCGGAGAGCACGAACAGGCTCTGCTCCTCGCCCCGCGCGTCCCGGTAGGCCAGCACCGCGGAGGCGCCCGGGCCGACCAGCGGCGGGCGAGAGGGGTCGTACGAGCCGGCGCCCAGCTTGTCCCGGTAGAGCTGGACCACCTCGTCCACCGGCACCGAGGGCCAATGGGTCAACTCGCCGGACTCCCGGTCGACCACCGCGCAGGCGGTGCCGATCTCGACGGGCGCCCGGCGCGCCCCGGTCTCCGGGTCCGGCTCGGCGGCGGGCAGGACGGGCCACAGCACCCACCCCAGATCGAACTCGTGCACGCCGATCCGGTGCCACTGCTCCTCGGGCTTGGCACCGTTGATCCACTGGTGGGCCGCCTCGATCGCCTGCTCACGGGTCGTCACGCGGTCGTTCTCCTTCAAGGCCGGTCGGACAGGATTCACAGTAGTGCAGCGGTACGCCTCAGCCGACGGCCGGAGCAGCCGGAGCCGCGGGAGCAGCCGGAGCCGCGGGAGCGGCCGGGGTCGAGAGGACGGCGGCCAGGGCGGTCGGACGCAGCGCCGCGACCCCCCGGGCGTCGGCCAGCAGCAGCAGGCCCTCCGGCGTCAGGTCGGCGCCGCCCAGCCGCTCGGCGGAGAGGAACACCGCGACCTGCGCCCCCACCCGGCCGTCCGCCCCCCGCTCCCACAGCCGCAGGTAGTCGCCGCCGGTGCTGATCCCCAGCGGAGTGGCCGCGCGCTCCTCCTCGGCGGGCCGGGCCAGCGCGTCGGCGTCGCCCTCCACCGGCTCGCCCGTCAGCGCGTCGTAGGCCGTCAACTCCGGCTCCCCGCCCGGCCGGTACGCCACCAGCGCGGCACCGCCCGCGGGCAGCACGGCCGCCGTGACCGCCCGCACCCCCGCCAGCGGTCGCGCCCACAGCGTGCGCCACGGCAGCTCGACGCCGAACTCCGGCACCGGCACGCCGTCCTGCCGGGCCCCGTGCTCCAGCAGGGCCGCCCGCACGTCCGGGCCCAGCTCCTGGCGGATGAACAGCGGCGCCAGCCGCAGCCAGGTGCGCGCCAGCGGCGGCAACTCCGCCCCGCCCGCGACCAGGTGCTCGACGGCGGCCCGCAGCCGGACCTGCTCGGCGTGCAGCAGGAACCCCGGGTCCGCCAGCAGCCCCGGCAGCAGACCGCCCTCCAGCGCGTGGCCGACCAACTGCTCCCGGACGTACGGCTCGGCCCGCGCCCACCGGCCCGGGCCGGCCCCGTCGAGGGTGGCCAGCAGGGCGGTCGCCAGTCGGCGCTGCACCTCGCGGACGGTGCTGCCGAAACGCTCGCGCAGCTCCGCGGCCAGCGCCGGGTGCACGATCCGCACGGCCGGGGGCAGCCCCTCCGCCGTGATCAGGTCGAAGAACGGCAGCAGCAGGTGCTGGCCGCCCGCCAGCGCCGGACCGAGGTCCTTGCCCGCCACCGCCGAGGCCAGCGGCGCCCACAGGTCGAGCGGAAGCGGCTCACCGGCGCCCGCCAGGGCCAGCGGGGCGAGCAGCCGGCGCAGGGTCAGCTCGTCCACCCCGTGCAGCTCGGCTTGCAGGTCGAGCGCGTCACCGACCGTACGGGGCACCGGAGTCGGCCCGTCCGGCACGCTGCGGGACGACCAGGCGGCCAGCCGGACCACCAGCGGACCGGCCGCGGTGCGCGCCAACTGCTCCGCACCCGCCGCATCCCGCAGGGAGAGCTCGGCCTGCAGCAGCAGCCCCTCCTCGTCCCGCCACGGGTCCCGGTCCAGGTCGATCACCAGCAGCTGGTCGGCGGGTAGCTCCTTCGCCAGCCGGTCCGCCTCGGCCCGGTCCACGTCGGCCAGCAGCCGCACCCCCGGCGCCAGCGCGAGCGGCCGCAGCACCTCCTCGGTGACCCGGGCCGCCTCGTCCAGGTTCGGCAGCACGCCCGCCCGGTCCGCGTCCGCGACCACGGCCGTCAGCGGCTGCTCCGGCGACCCGATCCCCGCCAGCCGCGCCGCCAGCTCCTCCGCCCGGACCGCCCCCGGGGCGAAGTGGTCCGCCACCAGCCAGCGCAGTTGCAGCGCCGTCAGCCCGGTGGCGTCGAACACCGGCGGCGCGGGCAGCTCGGCCGGCGGCACGGTGGCCGGGTCCAGCGCGGAGACGTCGAACCGCTCCCGGTGGGACGGCTCGCAGAGCATCAGGAAACCGGTCAGCAACCGGGACCGGCCACTGCCGGAACCACCCGTGACGAGCACCGTGCGGGGCACCCCGACCCCGCCGGAGCGCCAGGCCGCCAGGGCGCGCAGGGCCACCGCCCGCCCGCCCAGGTACGGGTGCGGCTGGTACGGCTGGTGGACGGTGGGGGTGCTGGAGTCGGTCACGTCGGGGGTTCTCCGGTACGAGGAAGGTCGGGAAACGGTCGGTGGCTCGGCGGGCAGCGGAGCGTCATCCGAGCCGCGGTTCCCTGCATATCCGCCGCTCCCCGGCCGCCGGAACCCTCTCGGCAGGTTCTTCACAGCGGTCGGGAAATCCTCACCGACCGCTGCCGTGCGGTCCGTTGCGGCACGACGCCCCCGTTGTCCCGAGCCGCCATGTTAGCCGATCGATGTCCTCCGCTTGGCCTCCCCTTTACGACTCCGTGGTGCGGCGACCGAGGGACCCGGAGTCCTGGCGCCCCGGAGGCCGGGGGAGGGTCAGACCGCGACGGGCAGGTGCTCGGCGACCAGCGCGGCGAACTCCTCCGGGGCGAGCACGCGGATGCCCAGCTCCTCGGCCTTCGCCCGCTTCGAACCGGCCTTCTCCCCGGCCACCAGCAGCGTGGTGCGCTTGGAGACCGAGGACGACGCCTTGCCGCCGGCCCGCTCGATCAGCTCGTTCACCTCGTTGCGGGACAGCGCGGCCAGCGGGCCGGTCATGCTGCCCGTCACCACCACCGCCTCACCGGCCAGCGGACCGCCGACGGGCACCCCGGCGCCCTCCGTGCCCTCCGTGCCCTCGGCCGCCCCGGCCGCGCCGGCCGCCAGGACGAGCACGGGAGCGGTCGGCTCGGTGACCTGGACGCCCACGCCGAGCTCGGTCAGCCGGTCCAGCAGGGCCGACAGCTCGGCGAGTTCGGAGACGACCAGGCGGGCCTTCTCCGGGCCGATGCCCTCCACGGCGGCCAGGGTCTCCGCGTCCGCCGACCGGATCGCCGCCATCGAACCGAAGTGCGCCGCGATCCGCCGCGACATGCTGCGCCCGGTGCCGCGCACGCCCAGCGCGCACAGCACGCGGTTCAGCGGACGGGTGCGGGCGGTGGCGATCGCCGCCAGCAGGTTGTCGGTGCTGGTGGCGCCCATCCGCTCCAGCGAGAGCAACTGCTCGCGGGTCAGCGTGAACACGTCCGCCAGGTCGCGGACCAGACCGGCCTCCACCAGCTGCACCGCCCGGGTCGAGCCCAGGCCCTCGATGTCCAGCTGGTCGCGGCCCGCCGCGTAGATGATCGACGCCACCGCCTGGCAGTTGCGGCCGCGCACGCAGCGCCAGCGCTGCTCGCCGGTGTCGATCGCCTCCCCGCAGCGCGGGCAGGCGGTCGGGAAGACGATCGGCTGCTCCGCGCCGGTGCGCTCCGCCACCAGCGGGGCCTCCACCCGGGGGATGACGTCCCCCGCGCGGTAGACGAAGACCCGGTCGCCCAGCATCAGGCCGCGCCGCTCGATGTCCGCCGGGTTGTGCAGCGTCGCGAACGACACCGTCACGCCGTCGATCACCACCGGCTCCAGCACGGCGCGCGGCGCGATGACGCCCGTCCGGCCGACCGCCCACTCCACGCCCAGCAGCCTGGTCACCTTGTGCTCCGCGGCGAGCTTGCGGGCCACCGCCCAGCGCGGCGCCCGCGAACCGGAACCGGCCTCCCGCTGGTCGGCCGCGTCGTCGGCCTTCACCACCACGCCGTCGATGCCGAACGGCAGCGCGGCCCGCATCCCCGCGATCTCCTCGACCCGGCGCTGCACCTCCTCGACGCTCCCGCAGCGCAGCGGCGCGGCCGCCGTCGACGCCGCCGTGTTCGCCCCGAGCGCCGCCAGCCGCTCCAGCAGCGCGCTGTGCGCCGACTCCTCGTCCAGGCCCACGGCGTCGTACCCGAAGAACGTCAACTCGATCCGGTACGGCCGGTCCTTGGCCCGCAGCGTGCCCGCCGCGCCGTTGCGCGGATTGGCGAACGGCACCGCGCCGTGCGCCGTGCGGATCTCGTTCGCCCGCTCGAACTGGGCGTTCGTCAGCAGCACCTCGCCGCGCAGCTCGACGTCCACCGGCTCGGCGAGCAGGGCCGGCAGGCCCAGCACGTCGCCCGCGGTGTGCGTGATGTCCTCGCCCGCGAGGCCGTTGCCGCGGGTCAGCACCCGCCGCAGCACGCCCGCCTCGTACCGGGCCGCGACCGCCAGCCCGTCCAGCTTCGGCTCCACGCACCAACCGGCCGGCGCCCGCCCGAGGCGGCGCTCCAAGGAGGCCGCCCAGTCCGCGAGTTCCTCCCCCGAGAAGACGTTGTCCAGCGAGAGCATCGGCACGCTGTGCGGGACGTCCCCCTGCGCGGCGCCGCCCGCGACCTTCCCGGTCGGGGACTCGGCCAGCACCTCCTCCGGATGGGCCTCCTCGTAGGCCGCGATCGCCCGCACCAGCACGTCGTACTCGTCGTCCCCGAGCGTGGTCGTCCCGTCCCCGTAGTAGGCGGCGGCGGCCCGGGCGGCAGTGGCGACGGCGTCGGCGTAGTCGCCGGAAGAGAGCAGATCGGCCTTGTTCATGACCGTCATCCTTCCGTTCGGGACTGACAACCGACCGCCTCCGACCGGCTGCCCGGCGCACCGTCAGGCCCGGTGCCGCCGGGGGCTCACCCGTTCGGAGGAGCTTGGGATCGCGAAAGCGGGGAAGGCACGGCGAACGACCCCCCGCCGACCCCCTGGAGCCGTTGCCGTGACGCCCCCGCCCACCGCCGCCCCCCGCGCCGACGGCGCGCCCGCCCTCCTCGTCCTGTTCGGCGCCACCGGCGACCTCGCACGGCGGATGCTCTTCCCCGCCCTGTTCGAACTCTGGGAGCGCGGCCTGCTCCCCGACCGGTTCGCGGTCATCGGCTCCGGCCGCCACTCGCCCGGCACCGACGAGGACTTCCGCCGCCAGGTCGCCGAGGCGGTGGCCGGGGCTGCAAACGGAGCCGACCCCGGGGCCCTGGAGCGCTTCACCCGGCGGATCGGCTTCGCCACGGCGTCCGCCGAGGACGGCTCCGGCCTCGCCGCGGCGGTGCGCGAGCGGCGCACCGAGCTCGGCGCGGACTGCCGGACCTTCCTCTACCTCTCCGTCCCGCCCGGCCAGGCGGACGGCATGCTCCGGATGACCGGGCGCGAGGGCCTCGCCGAGGGAGCCACCCTGATGGTGGAGAAGCCCGTCGGCGAGGACGTCGACACCGCCCGCGCGCTCAACGCGCTGCTGGCCTCGCTCGCCCCCGAGGAGCGCATCCTGCGGATCGACCACTTCCTCGCCAAGGAGTCGGTGCGCGCCCTGCTCGCGCTGCGCACCGCCAACCCCTGGCTCGCCGCGTCCTGGGACGCCCGGCACATCGCCTCGGTGCTGATCGACGTCCCGGAGGAGATCGGCATCGAGGGCCGGGCCTCCTTCATGGAGCACACCGGCACCTTCCGCGACATGGTCCCCACCCACCTGTGCCAGGTCCTGGCGGCCGTGGCGATGGAGCCGCCCGGCTCCGCCGACCCCGAGGCCGAACGCGCCGCCCGGCTCCGGCTGTTCGAGCGGACCAGGCCCTTCGACCCGGCGCGGACGGTCTTCGGCCAGTACGAGGGCTACCGGGACGAGGACGGGGTGGCCGCCGACTCCACCACCGAGACCTTCGCCGCCGTCGAGGTCCGGATCGACGACCCGCGCTGGCAGGGCGTCCCCTTCCTGCTGCGCACCGGCAAGTCCCTGGACTCGGCCGCGCACCGGCTGATCGTCCGCTTCCGGGCGGAGGACGGCGCGCAGGGCGGCGCGGAGGGCGGTGCGCAGGGCGGCGCGGAGGGCGGTGCGCAGGGCGGTGCGCAGGGCGGCCCGGAGGACGCCGCGCAGGGCGGCGGGACCGAGCTGGTGGTGGGCCTGGGCGCCGCGGCGGACGTCGAGCTCGGCGTCCGGCTCAGCCGCCCCGGGCCCCGGCCGGGCGCGGTGGACGGCGTGCTCGGCCTGGCCCCGCTGCCCGGCGCCGACGACTCGCTGAGCGCCTACGCGCAGGTCTTCCACCACGCCCTGCGCGGCGACCACCGGGTGTTCACCACGGCGGCCGAGGTCGAGCGGCTCTGGGAACTGGCCGCGCCGGTCCTCGCCGACCCGCCGCCCGCCACCCCCTACCCGCAGGGCTCGGCCGGACCGAAGCCGCCGACGCCGGATCGGGAGGGCTGAGCCCGGGCCGGACGGGCTGAGCCCGGGCCGGGCGCTCGGCGGCCCGGCCAGGCCCGGGTGCTCGGCGGTCGGGGCCGGGCGCGGACCGGGCGCGGACCGGGCGCGGGCCGGGTCCGGGCCGGTCAGTCTTCGGGCACCGGCAGGTCGAGCAGCGCGTTCTCCACCACCTCGGTCAGCGCCGGGTGGATCCACAGCGGCCCCTCGGCGAGTTCGCGGGCCGTCATCCCGGTGGCGAGGGCGACCACCAGCGGCTGGACCAGGGTGGCGGCCTGCGGCCCGAGCAGGTGCGCGCCGAGCAGCCGCCCGGTCCGGCGGTCGGCCAGCACCTTGCAGAAGCCCTCGGTCTCCTCCAGCGCCCAGCCGTACGCCACGTCCGCGTACCGGTGCACGGCGACGGCCACGTCCAACCCCTGCTCGCGCGCCTGCCGCTCGGTGAGGCCGACCCGGGCGACCTGCGGGTGGGTGAAGACGGCGGAGGGCACCGCCGCGTAGTCCATCGCGCGCTCCCGGCCCGGGTGCAGCAGGTTGTGCGCGACGATCCGGGCCTCCCGGTTGGCGACGTGCTTGAGCGGGACGGGCGTGGCGATGTCGCCGAGCGCCCACACCCCGTCGGCGGTGGTGCGCAGCTGGGCGTCGACGGTGATCCGGCCGTCCTCCCCGGTGGCGATGCCCGCCCGGTCGAGGTCCAGCAGATCGCTGTTGGGGCGGCGCCCGACCGCCACCAGCAGGGTGTCGGCGCGCAGCTCGGTGCCGTCGTCCAGGGTCAGCCGCAGGTCGCCGGGGCGGCCGGTGACGGCGGTCAGCTCGCGGCCCAGCCGCAGGTCCCAGCGGCCGCGCACCGCCTCGGTGAACGCGGCGGACACCGTCTCGTCCTGCTGCCCGAGCAGCCGCTCCTCCTGCTCGACCACGGTGATGCGGCTGCCCGCCGAGTCGAACACGTGCGCCAGCTCGGCGGCGACGTAGCCGCCGCCGAGCACCACCAGGTGCTCGGGCCGCTCGGGCAGCCGCATCACGGTGTCGGAGGTCTGGTAGGGCAGCCCGGAGTCCGCCACCACGGGCGGCACGACGGGACGGCCCCCGGCCGCGACGACCATCCGGTCCGCGGTCAGCTCCACCGGCCCGTCGGCGGTGTCCACGGTGATCCGGCGCGGCCCGGTGAACCGGGCGGTCCCCCGGTAGACGGTGGTGCCCGGGGCGTCGCGGCGCCCCTGCTCGCCCTCGGCGGCCGCGGCGTCCAGCCGGCCGAAGACCCGCTCCCGGACGTCCGGCCAGCGCACCTCCCGCAGCCGCGCGTCCACGTCGTGCCGCCCGGCGTCCCGGACGGTGTCGGCGACGTCGGCGGTCGCGACGAGCATCTTGCTGGGGATGCAGCCCGCGTTGAGGCAGGTGCCCCCGAACGGGCCGGCGGAGACGACGGCGACGTCCAGATCGGCGAACCGGTCGTCGAGGACGGCGTTCCCGGAGCCCGCTCCGAGGATCAGGAGATCGTGATGGCGCATGTCCGGAACGTAACCGTTCCGGGCCGGACCATTCCGGACGCCGGTCGGCGCGGGCGGCCCACCGGGTGGGCGGGAGGAGAGACGTTCACCCGTTCGGCGGATCGGCACCCATGACTCGCGCGGAATCGGGGAGGCGTAGGTCAGCACCGTTCAGGACCGACACCATGATCACCGCGAATGAGGAGAACCGACATGGCCCGCGCCGCCAACCGCCCCGCCTACACCGTCCCCGGCCTGACCACCGACCAGGGCGCGGAGCTGATCGTCGCGCTGCAGGAACGGCTGCACGCGCTGAACGACCTGCACCTCACCCTGAAGCACATCCACTGGAACGTGGTCGGCCCGCACTTCATCGCCGTCCACGAGATGCTCGACCCCCAGGTCGACCGGGTCCGCCTGATGGCCGACGACGTCGCCGAGCGGATCGCCACCCTGGGCGGCGTCGCCCACGGCACGCCCGGACGCCTGGTCGCCGAGCGCGGCTGGGACGACTACGCCGTCGGCCGGGCCGACGCCATCGCCCACCTGGGAGCCCTCGACCTGGTCTACACCGGCGTCATCACCGACCTGCGCCACGCGGTCGAGCTGGCCGGCAAGATCGACCCCGCCACCGAGGACCTGCTCATCGAGCAGCTGCGCGACCTGGAGCAGTACCAGTGGTTCGTCCGCGCCCACCTGGAGAGCTCCAGCGGCACCCTCGCCACGGCCGGCGCCCCCACCGAGCAGCGCGCCGCGAAGAAGGCCGCCCGCAAGACCACCAAGCCCGCGCGCTGAGCGCCCCACCCCCCGCCGAAGGCCGCCCCCTCGCCGGGGCGGCCTTCGGCGCACCTGTGGTCCCCGTCCGGTGCGCAGGGCGGGGGCGTCAGGCGGGGTGGGCGGCGGTGAAGGCGGCGGCGTCCCAGGTGCCGCCCAGGGCGGGGGCGAGGGCGGCGGCCGCGAAGGAACGGAAGGCGGCGGGGGCGTGGGCGGCGGCGCCGGCCGGGAGGGCGCCGAGCAGGGGGGCGCTGGCGGCGGTGGGGAGGTCGGCGAGGTTGCAGCGGGCGGCCAGGTCGGGGTCGGCGGGCCAGGAGCCGACGACCACGCCGCGCAGCGGCAGGCCGCGGTGGTGCAGGGCCTCGGCGGTGAGCGCGGTGGCGTTCAGGGTGCCCAGCCCGGCCGCCGCGACGAGCAGGAACCCGACGTCCAGGCCGAGGTCCCGGCAGGCGAGGGCCTGGTCGGCGAGGGTGCGTCCGCGCTCGTCGTAGCGGACCAGCAGCCCGCCCGCGCCCTCGACCAGCACGGTGCCGTACTCGGCGGCCAGGGCGGCCACGGTCTTGGCGACGTCCTCCGGGGTCGGCGTCGGCAGCCCGGCCCGGCGGGCGGCCGTCTCGGGGGCGAGCGGCTCCGGGTAACGGGCCAGTTCGACCGTGTGCACCAGCGGCCCGGCCAGCCGGGCCACCTCGGCGACGTCCCCCGGCTCGTCCGGCCCGAGCCCGGTCTGGCCGGGCTTGAGCACCGCCACCGGCTCCGGGCACAGCGCGGCGACCGCGGCGGTGGTCAGGGTCTTGCCGACCTCGGTGCCGGTGCCGGTGACGAAGAGAACGGGGGACATGGCGTCGGTGCTCCTGGCTGGGGGTGCTGGGCGTGCTGGGGTTACTGAGGGAGTGGCCCGGTGGCCGCTAGTCGTCGGTGCCGGTCGCGGTGGTCGCGGCGGTGGAGGCGGCGGCCGCGGCGGCGACGGCTCGGCCGATCGCGGCGAGGTCCGCGTCCCCGGTGACGAACGGCGGCATGGTGTAGATCAGGTCGCGGAACGGCCGCAGCCACACGCCCTGTTCGGCCGCGGCCGTGGTCGCCGCGGCCATGTCGACGGGCGCGTCCAGCTGGACCACGCCGATCGCGCCCAGCACCCGGACGTCCGCGACCCCCGGCTGTCCGGCGCACGGCGCGAGCGCGGCGCGCAGCGCGGACTCGATCCGCTGCACCTCGCCGCGCCAGTCCTGCTCCAGCAGCAGGCCGATCGAGGCGTTGGCGACGGCCGCCGCCAGCGGGTTGCCCATGAAGGTCGGGCCGTGCGCGAGCACCGGGACCTCGCCGCGCGAGATGCCCTCGGCGACCCGGCTCGTGCACAGCGTCGCGGCCAGCGTCAGGTAGCCGCCGGTCAGCGCCTTGCCCAGGCACATCACGTCCGGGGAGACGCCCGCGTGGTCGGCGGCGAACAGTTCCCCGCTGCGGCCGAAGCCGGTGGCGATCTCGTCGAAGACCAGCAGCACGTCGTGCGCGTCGCACAGCTCCCGCAGCACGCGCAGGTACGCGGGGGAGTGGAAGCGCATCCCGCCCGCGCCCTGCACCACCGGTTCGACGATCACGGCGGCCAGCTCGCCCGCGTGCCGCCCGATCAGCTCGGCCAGGTGCGCGACGTACGCCGGGTCCGCCGGGGCGTCGTACCCGGCGGGCGGCTCGTCGGCGAACAGCTGCCGGGGCAGCACGCCGCCCCACAGGTGGTGCATCCCGCCCTCGGGGTCGCACACCGACATCGGGTGGAAGGTGTCGCCGTGGTAGCCGCCGCGCCAGGTCAGCACCCGGTGCTTCTCCGGCCGGCCGAGCGAGCGCCAGTACTGCAGGCACATCTTCAGCGCGACCTCGACCGCCACCGAACCGGAGTCGGCGAGGAACACGTGCTGCAACGGCTCGGGCGTCAACTCGACGAGCTTGACCGCCAGTTCGACGGCCGGACGGTGGGTGAGGCCGCCGAACATGACGTGGCTCATCGCGTCGAGCTGGTCGCGCACGGCCGCGTCCAGCACCGGGTGCCGGTAGCCGTGCACCGCCGCCCACCAGGACGACATGCCGTCGATCAACTCCCGGTGCCCGCCCACGGGTTCGGCCAGCCGCAGGCGCACGCCAGCGGCCGACTCCACCACGAGGGGCTGCGCCGTCCCGGGCATCGGGCCGTACGGGTGCCAGACGTGCGCCCGGTCCAGTTCGAGCAACCGGGCGGTTTCCGGGGTGTGCTGACGATCCATCAGGCGTTCGGGGCCAGCTCGGTGCCGGCGCCGCGACGGCGCACCCGGACCAGGTCGGTGCGCGCCTCGTCCCCGGTGTCCCCGGCGGTCGGGGCCGCGACGGTCTCCGGGGCCGCGGTGGCGTCCGGGGCCGCGCCGTGGCCGCCGCACGGGCCGCAGCCGCCGCCGGTGCCGCAGGCGTCCTCCTCCCGGTGGCCGCCGCAGCCCGCGGCGGCGCGGGCGCGGTGGCGGGGGAGGGTGGTCTGCTCGGCGCCCTCCACCTCGAAACCGGCGTCCTTGATCATGTCGAGGTCGGCCTGCCCGGCCTGGCCCTCGCTGGTCAGGTAGTCGCCCAGGAAGATCGAGTTGGCGATGTGCAGGCCCAGCGGCTGCATCGAACGCAGGTGCACCTCGCGGCCGCCCGCGATCCGCACCTCGATGTCCGGGCAGACGAACCGGACCATCGCCAGCACGCGCAGGCAGCGCTGCGGGGTGAGGTTCCACTCCTCGGCGAGCGGGGTGCCCTCGAACGGGATCAGGAAGTTCACCGGCACCGAGTCCGGGTCCAGCTCGCGCAGCGCGAACACCACGTCGACCAGGTCCTCGTCGCTCTCGCCCATGCCCGCGATCAGGCCCGAGCAGGCCGACAGGCCCGCGCCGTGCGCCTTGTTCACGGTGTCCACCCGGTCCGCGTAGGTGTGGGTGGTGGTGATGTCGCCGTAGGTGGCCTCGGAGGTGTTCAGGTTGTGGTTGTACGCGTCCGCGCCGGCCGCCTTCAGCCGCTCGGCCTGGTTGTCCGAGAGCAGGCCGAGGCAGGCGCACACCTCGACGCTCCCGTCCGCGTCCTTGATCGCCGCGATGGTGTCCGCGACCCGGTCGACGTCCCGGTCCGTCGGGCCGCGCCCGCTGGCCACCAGGCAGACCCGCTTCGCCCCGCCCGCCACGCCCGCGGCCGCCGCCTCGGCGGCCTGGTCCGGCTTCAGCCAGGTGTACTTGAGGATCTCCGCCTTCGAGCCGAGGCGCTGCGAACAGTACGAGCAGTCCTCCGGGCACAGCCCGCTCTTCAGGTTCACCAGGTAGTTCAGCTTCACCCGGCGGCCGAACCACTGCCGGCGCACCCGGCCCGCGGCCGCGACCACGTCCAGCAACTGGTCGTCGGTGGTGGCCAGCACGGCCAGCGCCTCCTCCCGGGTGGGCAGTTCCCGGCGAAGGCCCTTGTCGGTCAGGATGTCGAGGAGGTCCATGGCCCGATCCTGCCCGCCCCGCCCCGGCGTCCGCCAGAGGGAACCCGCCAGAAGATCGCCCGTGGGCTGTGCGAGTTGTCACAGTGTCGCGGCTCACGGTGATCGTCCGGACCGGTGACCCGCCGACCGGGGCGGACGGTGGCGGGCGGCGGCGGGCGGGAACGATCCGAAGTGCGGGTGCGTCCGATCCGAAGTGCGCGTGCGTCCGACCCGAAGGGAGGGCGGTCCGATCAACTGCATAGAATCTCGGCCATGACCATCCAGCGGGACGCACACGGACGCGCGGACGACGAGCAGCCGGTGGCGGGGCACCGGGCGGTCGGCGAGCGGCGTCGGCTGGCCGCGCTGTGGAGCGTCGTCGGGGTGCTCGCGGCCGGCGGGGTCTGGGTGGTCTCGACCCCGGACCACCGGAACGCCGGGGCGGCGGCCCCCTCCGGGGACAAGGCCGTCACCGCCCCGGCCGTCGCGGGCCAGCCCGCGCCGCCGCTGACGGAGTCCCAGTCCTTCGTCGCGGAGCGGTACTTCCCCGCCCAGCGGGCCTACGAGTACGACAACTACCGGGCGCACCGCTCGGCCTCCCGGGAGGGGACGGACTGCAAGGACGTCCAGGGCGACAAGACCCGCGACGTGCTGGCCGACCTGGCCTGCCAGGGCTGGATCGGGGTCGCGCTGACCCGGGGCGACCAGCCGGTGGTCTCCAGCGTCACGGTGCTGCGCTTCCTGGACGCGGGCGCCGCGGCCAAGGCCCTGCAGACCGTCCGGGAGAAGGCCGGGGACTTCGAGTTCACCTACCCGGACGGCCTGTTGGCCCCGGCGGCGAACGCCCAGCCGATGTCGGCGACCAAGATCGAACTGGTCGGCCACCACATCACGCTGACCGTCTCCCGGTACCTCGACCAGCGGGCCGGCGAGGCGCCGGACGAGGTGCTCCGGGCGAGCAACCGGGCCGCCGCCGCCGTCGCGGGCCTGCCGTTCATGTGGATGTAGCGCCGCGGCCGCGCGCGGTCACCCGCAGCAGCAGCCCGGCGGCCAGCGCCAGCACCGCCGCCAGCGCGAACACCGGCGCCGCGCCCAGCGGTAGCACCACCCCGCCCAGCACGCTGCCCGCACCGATGCCCAGGTAGATGCCGGACGCGTTCAGCGACACCAGCAGCGGCCCCTGCTCGGGGGCGGCCGACAGCAGGCGCAGCTGCTGCGGCGGCGTCTGGCACCAGCTGCTCGCCCCCCACAGGAACACCAGCACCCCGACCGCGGCCGCCCCCGCCCGGACGTGCCCGGCCGCCAGGCCGGCCAGCAGCGCGAACGCCGCCGCCATCGCCGCGTACCCGGCGGTCAGTACCCGCACCGGCCCCCGCCGGTCGGCGAACCGCCCGGCCAGCAGGTTCCCCGCCACCGCGCCCGCCCCGTACAGCAGCAGCGCCGCCACCACCGCCGCCCGCCCGGAGACCCCGACGGCGTCCAGCACCGGCACGCTGTACGAGTACGGGACGTAGCAGGCGGTCATCCCGAGCACCGTCAGCGGCAGCACCGTGAGCACCCCCGGGCGGCGCAGCGCCGCCAGCCGGGTGCGCAGCGGGACCGGCTCGGTGCCCGGCAGCGCGGGCAGGGCCAGGCGCACCGCGACCGCGCACAGCAGGGTCAGCGCGGCGACCGCCCCCAGCGCGGCCCGCCAGCCCAGCCCGACGGCCGCCACCCGGCCCAGCGGCACGCCGAGCGCGGTGGCCGCCGTCAGCCCGCCGATCACCACCGCCAGTGCCCGGCCGCGCCGCTCGGCCGCACCAGCGCCGCCGCGGTGGCCCCGCGGTGGGGTGAACGCGGCCGCCGAGCGCCGCGAGCACCCGGCCGCCCAGCAGCGCCGGGTAGTTCGGGGCGAGCCCGGTGAGCGCGTTCGCGGCGGCCAGCAGCACCAGCGCGCCGGTCAGCAGGGTGCGCCGGGGCAGCCGGGCGGTGGCCACCGCGAGCAGCGGCGAGGCGAGCGCGTACACGGCGGCGAACAGGCTGACCGACTGGCCGGCGGCCGAGGTCGACACGTGCAGCGAGGCGGCCACCGCGGGCAGGAAGCCGGCCGTGACGAAGGCGTCGGTGCCGACCGCGAAGGTGCCCAGGGCGAGGACGGCGGCGAGGCCGAGGCCGGCCCCGGCGGGGGGAGCGGTGGCGGTCGGGGCGGGTGGGGCCTTGAGCGCGTCGGTCACCGGGGATCCCTTCGGACGGGAGGTATTCGGGACATGTCGTGTCCCGAATTATTCGGGACACACTGTATCCACAATTGCCGGACGCGGAAGCCCGGATCCGGCAGGCGGACGCTCGGGCGTCAGGCGGAACTTCCGGCCAGTCGGCCGTAGTTGGCGCGGACCCGGGCCACCGACGCGGCCGGGGTGCCCGCGGCCAGGTCGGCCACGGTCTGCGCGGACAGCTCGCGCCGCCAGGCCAGCTCGGCCCGGCGCATCACGGTGGAGACCCCGCACGGGCGGGCGAACTCGCGGGCCGCCGCCCCCTCCGCCCCCGCCCCCCGCTGCCGGATCTCGGCGCAGGTGAACAGCGGGTCCGGGCCCTCGACGGCCGCCACCACGTCCATCACGGTGATCCGCTCCGGCTCCCGGGCCAGCCGCACCCCGCCGCGCGGCCCCGGCGCGGACGTCAACAGCCCGGCCCGGGTGAGCCGTTGCAGCACCTTGTTCAGGTAGGTCGGCGACAGCTCGAACATCGCCGCCAGCCGGGCCGAGGGCACCGGGTCCGCGCCGCCCACCCAGACCAGGGTGAGGCAGCAGTGCAGCCCCCACTCCACGCCTTCGCTCGTCCGCATATTCGGGATGGTAGCCATCCGGAACCCGCCCGTGCCAGCACCGGCGGTCCGGGCGGGCACCGGCGGCCCGGGCGGGCACCGGCGGCCCGGGCGGGCACCGGCTCAGTCCTCCAGGTGCTCCCGCACCCGCCGGGACGGGGAGAACACGTACAGGTCCAGGATGGCGGGCAGTTCGGCCAGGCCCGGGCCGCCCGCCTCGACCCAGGCGGTGATGTCGGCCGACGCGTCCCGGTCGTTCACCAGCCCGAGCCAGACCGGTCGGCCGCCCGCCCGCCGCCCCTCCGCCGAGGGCTGCACCACGACCACGTTGGCGTGCTCGCAGGCGTCCAGGCAGGCCACCGGGCGCACGGTGGCCACCTCGGCGAGGGCACCGCGCAACTCGGCGAGCTGCGCGGCGTGGTCGACCCGCGGCACCTTCGGCGTGCCGCAGCAGCACCCCCGGCAGACCGAGACGGTGCACCGGGCGGCCCCGCCCTGCGCGGGGACGTCGGTGGCCTTCGTGCGGGCGCGACGGCTCATCAGACACTTCCAGCGTTCTCGATCATGGTGGTCACGGCGGTGACCCTACCCCGCGCCGCCCCTGCGCACCGGCCTCGGCCCCGGCCGCGCACCGCAGCGGCACCGGGCCGCCCGGCCGTCCCCTCGGGGAGCGGCCGGGCGGCCCGGTGCCGGTGGCGTCCGATCAGCTCGCGGTGCAGGCGAGGGTCGGGGCGGCGTTGGCGCCGCTGTAGTCGGCGTTGAAGCCGAAGCCGGTGCTGCCGCCCGCCGGGACGGCGCCGTTGTAGGCGGCGTTGGTCACCGTGACGACCTTGCCGGACTGGCTGTAGCTGCCGCTCCAGAGGTTGGTGACCGTCTGGTTGCCGGCGTAGGTCATGGTGACCTTCCAGCCCTTGGTGGCGGTGGACCCGTTGTTCTTGACGGTCACCGCGCCGGTGAAGCCGGAGCCCCAGTCGGACGCGTTGGCGAAGGTCGCGGTGCAGCCGCTGCCGGTGCCGCCGCCGGTGCTGCCGGACGGGCTGGGCGACGGGCTGGCGCTGGCGGACGGGCTGGGCGACGGGCTGCCGGTGCCGCCGCCGGTGCCGTGGCTGACCGTGATGTTGGAGCTGCCGCTGCTGCCGTAGCCCTCGGTGGCCAGGATCTCGTAGTTCGGGGTGCCCAGGTTCAGGCCCGCCTTCGCCCACGCGGTGAAGAAGTTGGAGACGGTGATGGTGCCGCCGGTGCGCTTCGACTGCCGGATCGCCCAGAACTGGGTGAAGTTCGAGTGGTCCCCCTCGATGGACGGGGCGTCGGTGCGCTGCGTCGAGTACAGGTCGTACGTGCTGCCGTCGCTGACCACCGAGCCCAGCTTGGTGGCGCCCGAACTCGGGTTGTAGTTGCCGTAGTTGTCGACGATGTAGTACTCGATGAGCGGGTTGGTGGTCCACCCGTACAGCGACAGGTAGCAGTTGCCGTTGCAGTTGAACGTGCCCGAGTAGGTCACGGCGTCGGTCGTGCCCGGGTTCCAGCCCTTGCCGGCGACGAAGTTGGTGACGTTGTTCCACGTGGTGCTGTATTGGCCGCCGGAGCCCAGGGTCATGGCGGCCTGGCCGCTGTTCTGGCTCCAGAACGAGTAGAAGTACCCGTTGTTGGTGCCGGTGCTGTTCGACGAGACGGTCGTGTCGGCGTTCGCGGACGTGGGGATGACCAGCACGGCCGCGACGGCCATGGCGAGGACGGACACCTTGCTGGCGAGCCGGGCGAAGCGGCTGCCTCGGACGGGGCGGATGGGCTTCACGTGTGCTTCCTCTTCGGTGGGGGTCGGCAGGAGGTGCGACGCGGCCCGACCCGGCGCGGTCGATGCCGTGGCCGGGGGAACACCGGGGACCGGTCGCGGTGGTCGACTCGGATCAGCAGTCGTGGGCCTGCCGATGGCGATGATGCTGGCCCGCGGCTGTCGGGCTGTCAACACTTTCGACAGGCTTGCGAAATGGCCAAGGGTCGGCTCGGGATCTGCTCTGGAAGAGAGTTCCCTGCTCAGGGACTTCTTGCGGGCGGCGGGCTGCCCGGCGGTGCGAGTTCGAGCGGGAGCTGGGCGTCGGCGGCCCGGAAGGGCGGCCAACCGGAAGGGTCGTTTTTCTCGAAACTTTCGCATCGGTCATCGATCGCTACGGCGGCGCGCGGGTCGAGGCGCGGGGCCGGAATGCGGGCGGAAATCGTTGCGGAAAGCGAATCGGCGATATCTTCCGAAATATTCATGAATGTGATATACTGTCAGGAATTGGCATTACTGTTCCGGGTCATGGTCAGTCATTCGCCCGTGAACGCGCCCGCCCGTCCCAGCCGGACGGCCCTGATGTCCGCCGCCGCCCGCGCCGCCCACCTCCTGGTCGACCGCCCGCCCGTGATCCTCGCCGACACCGCGGCCGGAACGCTGCTCGGCGAGCAGGCCGAGGAACTGCTCTCCTACCACCGCTCGTTCGGCGACCACCCGGTCCTGGCCGGGGCCCGGACGGCGGCGCTCACCCGGGCCCGGTTCGTCGAGGACCGCCTCGCCGAGCTCGCCGACCGCGGCACCGACCAGTACGTGCTGCTGGGGGCCGGGCTGGACACCTTCGCCTACCGGTCCGAACTCGCCTCCCGCGTCAGGGTGTTCGAGGTCGACCGGCCGGACGTCCAACGGTGGAAGCGCGAACTGCTCGACGCCGCGGGCCTCTTGGCCTCCGGCGCCGTCGCGTTCGTCCCGGTCGACCTGGAAGGCGGCGGCGGGCGCGGCGAGTTGCTGGCGGGCCTGGTCGCGGCCGGGTTCGACCCGGACCGGCCGGCGCTGGTGGCCTGGCTCGGCGTGACCGTGTACCTCGGCCTCGACGCGATCCGCGAGACCCTGGCGGCCGTCGGCGCACTCGCCCCGGGCAGCGAACTGGTCGCCGAGCACCTGCTCCCGCCCGGCCGACGCGACGAGGCCGGGCAGGCGTACGCCGAGCAGGTGGCGCAGGCCGCCGCGCAGGGCGGCGAGCCGTGGCGGACCTTCCTCGGCGTCGAGGAGATGGACGCCCTGCTGCTCGCCGCCGGCCTGCGCCCGCTGGCGTACCTGCGCCAGCACGACACCGTCCCCGCCGAACTCTGGCGGCGCACCGACGCGTTGCGGCCGTTCGAGCTCTCGGTACTGGCCCGCGCCGAAGTCCCGCCCCGCTAGGGCCTGCTCCGCCGGGCGGCGATCCGTCGGGCCGGTGCCGTTCTTCGTCGGGGTGGTGGCGGCCGCGGTCGATCACTTCAGCCGGGGCCGCAACTGCGGTGCTCGGGAGCGGCGTTGTCGTCCCGGCCGGAGGCGGCAACGGCCGGGAACGCCGGTCGTCCGCACATGCCGATCCCCGCCCGGTCGTCAGGAACCGGGCGGGGATCGGTGGTGGTCGGTCGCCGCCGGGGCCCGTGGAGGCTCCCCGCCCGTGCGGGCCCCGGCAGCGACCGGGTCAGGCGCCGAACACCTGGAACTCGGAGAGCTGTCCGGCGGGCCAGCCGGTGTTGCCGGTGACGGTCAGTCGCAGGTAACGGGTCGGCGTGGCGGGGAGGTTGACGGTCACGGTGTTGCCGGTGGCCGGGTCGAAGGTGTAGCCGGCGGAACCCACCAGGGTGGTGAAGTTGGTGCCGTCGGTGGAGCCCTGGACGGTGATGGTCTGGGTGCGGGAGGCCCAGGCGGTGGCCGGGGGCAGCTTCAGGACGGCCTTGGACAGGGCGCGCGAGCAGCCCAGGTCGACCTGGATCCACTGCGGGAAGGCGTTGTTGGCGCTCTCCCAGTAGCTGTTGGCGTCACCGTCGACCGCGTTGCCGGGACCGTAGTTCTGGCTGGTGCCGGACGCGGTGGCCGGACGGCCCTGCGCCAGGTTGCCGCTGCCCGCAGGGCAGGTGGCGGTGGCCGAGGCCGACGGGGACGGCGAGGAGGACGAGGACGGGGACGAGGACGGGGACGGCGAGGAGGTGCCGTTGCCGCCGCCGAACACCTGGAACTCGGAGAGCTGCGCGGCGGGCCAGCCGGTGTTGCCGGTGACGGTCAGTCGCAGGTAACGGGTCGGCGTGGCGGGGAGGTTGACGGTCACGGTGTTGCCGGTGGCCGGGTCGAAGGTGTAGCCGGCCGAGCCCACCAGGGTGGTGAAGTTGGTGCCGTCGGTGGAGCCCTGGACGGTGATGGTCTGGGTGCGGGAGGCCCAGGCGGTGGCCGGGGGCAGCTTCAGGACGGCCTTGGTCAGGCTGGTCGAGCAGCCCAGGTCGACCTGGATCCACTGCGGGAAGGCGCCGTTGGCGCTCTCCCAGTAGCTGTTGGCGTCGCCGTCGACCGCGTTGCCCGCGCCCAGGCCGGCGTTGGTGCCGGAGGCGGTGGCCGGACGGCCCTGCGCGATGTTGCCGGTGCCGCTCGGGCAGGTCGGGCCGGTGGAGGTCGACGGGGACGGGGACGGCGAGGCCGGGGTCGAGGTGGACGGGGACGGGGACGGCGAGGAGGTGCCGCCGTTGCCGCCGCCGACCGGGACGCCGTTGTACGTCCAGACCGGCGCGGGCCACTGGCCGGTGCAGGTGGTGCCGCTCAGGCCGGAGTTGCCGCCGCCGTCGGTGATCTGGAAGCCGGTGCCCACGCAGTTGTGGATCGGGGTGGCGGCCTGCGCGATGTTCTTGGCCTTGACGTTGGTGAACTTCATCTGGGCGTTGGCCTGCGCCTGGATGGCGTAGGTGCCCGCGCCGTCGATGTTCACGTTGGTCAGGTTGATGCCGCTGGAGCTGCCGTCGATGGTCTGGATCGCCTCGTAGGAGCTGTCCAGGATGTCGGTGTCGGTGATGTTGATGGTCGCGCCGGCGATCGGCTCGTTCAGGCCGTCGAACCAGAGCGCGCCGACGCCGAACTGCCAGTTGTAGTCGCTGTTTCCGGCCCGGATCATGGTGTTGCGGGCCGCGGTGATGGTGCCCGCGACGGCGGTGCCGTTGCCGGAGGTGACGCCCGGGTAGCGGTTGGCGATGTGCAGGCCGCCGCCGTTGGTGATGGTGTCGGCCATCACGTTGTCCGAGATGGTGAAGTCCTTGCCGCCGTACGTGACGATGTTGTTGGCGAGGATCGGCAGGACCACCGTGTTGTGGGTGAAGCTGTCGTTGACGTTCGCCTGCCGCTCCGGCCAGGAGGCCAGGCCGTCGTCACCGGTGTTGCGCAGGAAGGTGTTGGTGACCGTCGAGTTGGTGACGCCGGTGTGGAAGTTGACGCCGTCCGCGGTCTGGTCGAGGATCCGGCTGTTCTTGATGGTGAAGTGGTCCATCGGACCGTCCATCCAGGCGCCGACCTTGGTGTGCTGGATCCACAGGTTGTCCACGGTGGAGTTGGACATCGCGCCGCCCAGCGCGTTGACCTGGTCGTCGTCGACGCGCTCGCGCACGTCGCCGATGATCGCGAAGTCCTTCAGCGTGACGTTCTGGCTCGGGCCGCCGGCCTCCTGCGGCCGGACGGCGCCGCCGTAGCCGCCGCCCGAGACGTACTTGCCGTAGATGCCGGCCGCCCGGTTGCGGTTGATCGGGTCGCGCCCGCCCAGCACGCTGTACCAGGGGCCCGCACCGGCCAGCGTCACCTTGTCGACCACCACGTGGTCGTACAGCGTGAAGTTGCCCTGCGGGATGTAGACCGTCCGGCCCTGCGCCGCACCGGCGTTGACCGCCGCCTGGAACTTGGCGGTGGAGTCGGTGGCGCCGGTGGGGTCGGCGCCGAAGTCCGCGACCACGTCGATCGCGTTCGCGGGCTTGGCGATCGGCGCGGCGACGTTCTCGAAGTCGGCCAGGTCGATGGTGAAGCTCGGCGACTGCGCGGTGGAGGACACCTGCAGCCGGATCTTCGTGCCGATCGGGTAGGTGGTGCCCAGCAGGGTGCGGGTCTCGTCGAAGAAGTGGTGCGGGTTGGTGTCGCCCGGGTTGTTGTTGAACGGGTAACCGCCGTAGTACCAGCTGTACTTGGAGGTCACGTCGACGCTCTTCAGCTTCTGCCCGTTGACCAGCAGGTCCATCGAGGCGTCCCGGCCCTTGCCGTCCGAGGTGTCCGGCAGGCTGTAGCGGAAGTCGATCGAGTTGGCGGGCGCGGTGAGCGTGAACTCCACGTACTGGCCGGTCGCGTTCAGCGTCACGGCCTGTCGGCCGGAGGCCTCCGAGGGCAGGTGGCCGTAGAGCCGGTCGGGGCCGACCACCGTGCCGTTGGTGGCCGCGTACTCGGCCTCCTGCTCGATGAACGGGACGCTCGCGCCGCGGTTCGGCACTGCCAGGGGGGACAGCGCGGGGACCGCGGCGGCGTGCGCCGAACCGGCGTTGACGAAGGCCACCGCCAACAGGCCGGTGGCGCCCAGCGCCAGGGTGGTCAGTGACGCGACGGTCCGCCTGACGCGGGTGGGGGGATTCTGCATGGGTGACCGTGCTTCCTGCATGGGGGAGGACCCGGGTGGTGGCCGGGCGTGCCGAGCGTAGGGCCGCCCCAGCAGGAAGTCCACGGGTGAACGCAAAAAAGATACAGATTGATGCAAGATCAGCTGTGAAGGATTGATGAAACCTGACTGTTACGCGCGTCCGGGGTATGCGGGGGCGGAGGCGGGGGCGGTCATCACGGCGCCGGAGCGACGCCCGCCCACGGCCCGCGGCTCAGCCGCCGGGGCGGTCGAGGACGTCGGCGCTCTCCACCAGCGGCTCACCGGACAGGAGTTGGGGGAACCGGCCGAGCAGCGCGGTGACGTACGGGGCCGCGAAGTGCGCGTCGCGGGCGGCGGCGTCGGCGTACCGCTCGGCCACCAGGAAGCGCTCCCCGGCGCGGGCGACGGTGTAGGCCAGGCAGCCGGGCTCGGCCCGGGTCGGCCCGACCAGCGCGAGCAGCGCCGACTCCAGGGCGTCGGCCCGCTCGGGGCGGGCCCGGAGGACGGCGAGGACGAGAACGGACACGGCGGGACTCCTCGGTCGAGCACGGGTACCGGCGCGGTCGCGCGGTACGAGCAGCCTCGCGCGGTCAGTCCAGCGGCGGATAGGAGAAAAACGACACGCCCGGCTCGGCCAGCGCGCCCGGACGGCGGCCGGTCAGCCGGCGGACCTCCCGGATCGCGTGGCTCTGGTCGTAGTACCCGGCGGCGAGCGCCCGCGCCAGGTGGCCCGGCCCCTCCGTGCCGAACCGGACCGACCTGGCGAAGCGCTGGAAGCGGGCCAGCGACCGCAGCCGGTGCGGCCCCACGCCCGCGACCGCCGGGACGGTGCGCTGCAGGGTGCGCGCACTGGTGCCCAGCCGCGCCGCCAGCAGCTCGATCCCGGGCCCGGCCGGCGCGCCGCGCAGCAGCCGGACGGCGGTCTCGGCGGCGCGCAGCCGCTCCTCGACCGGGGCCGACAGCTCGGCCAACAGCCCCTCCAGCAGCGCCGGTTCGGCAGCCGCCCGGGTCAGGTGCGGGCCCGGCAGGCCCCACAGCCGGCCCAGGTCGACGACCGTGTCACACAGCCGGTCCACCCGCGGCCCGAGCAGCCCGGCCAGCGCTCCGGCCCGCAACCGGACCACCAGCACCTCCAGCGGCCCCGTGGCCTCCAACTGCCAGGCGGCGGCGCGCAGGCAGACCAGGTGGGCGGCCGGCAGCGCCACCGCCGACCCGTCCGCCGCCCGCAGCCGCGGCACCGCCCCGCGGTGGAACCACAGCTCGGCGCCCGTCCCCGGGAACAGCGGCGGCAGCGGCCCGGCCGGTGCGCTGCCCCGCCACAGGCGCTCCACCTGCGAAGCCAGCGCCGGGTGGCCGGGGCGGAGGTGGACGACGTGCACCGGGTCGGCCGCTCAGGCCGCGGTGGCGGTGGCGGTGGCGGGCAGGGCGGTGGCTGCGGCCGGGCCCGTCGCGGTGGCCGGGGTCGCCGGGGTGACGGGCAGCAGGCCGCGCTCGGCGAAGACCTGCTTGGCGGCGAAGGTCGCGTTCAGCGCGCGGGGGAAACCGCAGTAGACGGCGCTGTGCAGCAGGGCCTCGACGATCTCCTGCGGGGACAGGCCGACGTTCAGCGCGGCGTTGACGTGGACCCGGAGCTGGGGCTCGCAGCCGCCCAGCGCGGTGAGCATGCCCAGGGTGACCAGCTGGCGGTCGCGGGGCGCCAGCTCCGGGCGGGCGTAGATCTCGCCGAAGCCCCAGGCGGCGATCTGGTGGGCGAGCTCGGGCGAGACGTCGGAGAGCGAGGACAGCACCGCCTCACCGGCGTCGCCGTCGATCCGGCCGAGCACCTCCAGGCCGTGGTCCAGCCGCTCCTGCCGGGTGGTGGCGGCATCGGCGGCGGCGGTGAAGGTGGTGGTGGCGGCGGCGGTGGCGGTCATGGCGGGCTCCCGGGTCTCGTGCGGTTCCTGGTCGCGGTGCGAACGGTGGAAACACTAGGAGTTGGAGCGCGCTCCAAAGCAAGCCGGTTCGCCGCCCGGTCGGACCGCCCGACCCGCCGCCCGTCCGGCCGGACGTCTCAGCCCGCCGAACCGATCAGCGCGTCGCCCATCGGGGTGCGCCGGTAGAGCACCGAGCGGCCCGCCCGGGCCCGGGAGAGCAGCCCGGCGGCGCGCAGGACCGCGAGGTGGTCGGCCACCGCGCCCGGGGCCTGGCCCAGGGTGCGGGCCAGCTGGGTGGTGCTGGCGGGGCTGTCCAGGGCCACCAGGATCCGGGCCCGGGACCGGCCGAGCAGCGCGGCCAGCGCCTCCGGCGGCACGGCGGTCCCCGGCTCCCACAGCGCGGAGATGCCCCGGGCCGGGTAGATCAGCGTGCAGGGCCAGGGCTCCTCGTGGTGCGCGGCGAAACCCGGCCAGACGAACACCGAGGGCACCAGCAGCAGCCCCCCGCCGCGCAACGAGTAGGTGGTCGTCTCGTCGAACGGCGGGATGTCGATGCCGCCGTCCCGCCAGCGGACGTTCTCGTGCAGCCCGGCCAGCGCCGCCGCCCACCCGCGCCGCCCCAACTCGCCCGCCCGGTGCACCACGTCGCGCTCGCACAGGGCCCGCAGCTGCGGCCAGTCCCGGGCCAGCAGCCCGTGCCACGCCCGGTCCAGCGCCCGGGCGACCAGCGGGACGGCGTCCGGCGCGTCCAGCACCGCCCGGGCCTCCCGGTCGGTCTCCGGCCGGGCCGCCAGGCAGGCCCGGATCTCGGCCCGGGCCGCCTCCGGCGGCGCGGCCAGGATCGCGGCCAGGTCGTCCGCCCAGGTCTGCTCCATGCCGCGCGGCGGGATGGCGATGAAGTCCGCCCCGAAGCGCGGATTGTGCAGCGCCAGCGCCGCCCGCACCGCCGGGTCCGCCCGCAGCCGCGCGAACTCCGGCCCCAGCCGCTCCCGCCACCCCGGCGGCAGCGCCCGCTCCCCGCCCCGCTCCAACAGCCCCAGCAGAGTGGCGAGTTCGAACGCCGGCGAGATTCCGAACCGGCTGAGCGCCAGATCCTCGGCCGCGACCTCGTACCTCAACACGGCCCCGCTCCCTCCGCCCGCCGTCCCCTGCGCACCCCGGGGGCGCCGCGCACCCCGCGCACCCCGCGACCTTACGTCCTGGGACGAATCTCTCGCCCGCCCGGGCCCCGGCGGCCAGGCTCTCCGGCATGACGACCTACCGCGAGGTGCTCGGCGACCCGCGATTCCGACTGCTGTTCACCACCCGCACCCTCGGCATCGTCGGGGACTCGCTGCGGATCACCACCCTGGCCGTGCTGATCTACGCGGGCACCCGCTCGGCCCTGCTGAGCGCCGTCGCCTTCGGGATCGGCTTCCTGCCGCAACTGCTCGGCTCGATGCTGCTCGGCTCGCTCGCCGACCGGCTGCGCCCGCGCGCGCTGATCACCGCCGGCTACCTGCTGGACGCGGCCGCCGCCGCCCTGCTCGCGCTGGTCCGGATGCCGGTCGCGGCCAGCCTGCTGCTGGTCGGCGCGGTCGCCGTGCTCACCCCCCTCTTCAACGGCGCCTCCGGCCGCCTGGTCGCGCAGACCCTGCACGGGGACGCCTACGTCCTCGGCCGGTCGCTGACCCAGGTCGCCGCCTCCGGCGCGCAACTGCTCGGCCTGGCCGGCGGCGGCGTCACCGTCGCCCTGCTCGGAACGCGCGGCGCGCTGCTGGCCGCCGCCGCCCTGCACCTCGCCAACGCCCTCGCGATCCGGCTGCGCCTGCCCGACCTGCCGGCCCCGCGGGGGGCCGGTGGGTCGG
This sequence comes from Kitasatospora sp. NA04385, assembly GCF_013364235.1. NCBI lineage: Bacteria > Bacillati > Actinomycetota > Actinomycetes > Kitasatosporales > Streptomycetaceae > Kitasatospora > Kitasatospora sp. NA04385. The sequence goes on from NZ_CP054919.1 coordinate 7,637,890, forward strand.
TGGTCCGGCAGAGCTGGCGCGGCAACGGCGAACTGCTGCGCGGCACCGCGGTGCGCCGCCTGCTGCTCGCCCAGTGGCTGCCGTCCGCGGCGGTGACCGGCGCCGAGTCGCTGGTCATCGCGTACGCGGGGGCCCGGGGGTTCCGGACCGGCGGCTACGGTTTCCTGCTGGCCTGCCTCCCGATCGGGATGCTCGCCGGGGACCTGCTGGTCGGCCGCTTCGCCGCCCCCGCCACCCGGGAGCGCCTGGTGGCGCCGCTGGCCGCCCTGATGGGCCTCCCGCTGCTGGTCTTCGCCCTCCCCGTCCCGCTCCCGCTGTGCGCCGCCGCCCTGCTGGCCGCCGGCTTCGGCTTCGCCTACGCGCTCGGCCTGCAACGCACCTTCCTGGACGCCCTCCCCGCGGACGGCCAGGGCCAGGCCTTCACCCTGCTCGGCTCCGGCAACATGACCCTCCAGGGCGTCGGCCCCGCCCTCTTCGGCACCCTGGCCGTCCTCACCGGCACCGGCCCCGCGATGGCCGCCGCGGGCGCCGCCGCCGTCCTCACCGCCCTGTGGATCGCCACCTGGCACCGCCCGACCCCGGCCCCCGGGCTGGTGGAACCGGCCGGGGCGGCCTGAGCGGCCACTCCCCGGAGGCCAGGGGGCCCGGGTCCTCCAGGACGGGCACGCGGGGCGACGGCAGCGGCGTCCTTGTGCTCGACCGTCTCCCACTCCCGGGCGGCGCCCCCCGGTGGCCCGTCAGGGCTTGAGGATCAGCCGGATCGGGTTGCCCTGCTTGGTGTGCAGGCGCTCGACCGCCTCGGCGGCCCGTTCCAGCGGGAGGACTTCGCTGACGGAGCGGGAGAAGTCCAGCCGGCCGCCCGCGGCGAGGGCGATCAGCTGGGGGACGGCGGTGTCCTCGGAGCCGTAGTGGCCGAGGATCTGCTGCTGGAGGTACGAGAAGCGGATGCTGTGGGTGACCGTCAGCGGCTGGTCGGTGAGGCCGACCAGCACCAGCCGGCCGCCCGCGCCGAGCACCGTCACGGCCTGCTCGCGGACGGCGGGCACACCGGCGAAGTCGAACGCGGCGGCCAGGCCCGCACCGCCGGTGGCCGCGCCGATCTTGGCGGCGAGCTCGGGATCGGCCGAGTCCAGGGCGAGGTCCGCGCCGAAGGCGAGGGCGCGCTCGCGGGCGGCGGGCGCCGGGTCGACCGCGACGATCGGGTTGGCGCCGATCGCCCGCAGCAGCTGCACGCCGTGCGCGCCCAGGCCGCCGACGCCCCAGACGCCGACCGGCTCGGCCGGGCGGACGCCGCCGGTGGTGGTCACCGCGCCCCACGGGGTGGAGACCGCGTCCGGGATGATCGAGCCCTGCTCGAACGGGATCGAGTCGGGCAGCGCGAACAGCGTGTCGGCGCGGGCCAGCGCGTACTCGGCCCAGCCGCCGTCGTAGTCCACGCCGCGGGTCCAGGTGATCCCGTCGCGCTTCTCGCCGGCCTGGAGCACCACCCGGTCACCGACCTGCCAGCGGCCCGACCCGGCGTCCGGCTCGGCGCCCAGTTCGGCGACCGTGCCGGCGACTTCGTGCCCCAGCGTGACGCTCTCGCCGGGCAGGTACAGCGGGGTGAGCGAGCCGTCGACCAGGTGGACGTCGGACAGGCAGACGCCCGCCGCCTCGACCTTCACCAGCACCTGGCCGGGGCCGGGCACCGGACGCTCCACCTCCTCCACGCTCAGCGTGCGGGTGGGCAGGTGCAGGCGGACGGCGCGCATCGTAGCCATGGTGGTTCCTCTCCGGCCGGCGGCGAGCCGTCGGCGGCCTCGTTGCCGCTCGCGACGCCCCGGCGGGGTATCGCAAGGTGACTTGCGTTGTCGAGGCTACGTCGCGATCCGATGCAACGCAAGGAGCCTTGCGTTAGGCTCGGAGGGTGCCCCAGGACGAGACTCCCCAGGTCAAGGCCGCCGCCCCGCTGCGCCGCCGCGGCGCCGCGATGCGCCGGGCCGTGCTCGACGCCACCGTCCGCCTGCTCGCCGAGGGCGGGCTGGAGGCCGCCAGCGTCGCCGCGGTCGCCGCCGCCGCCGGAGTCCACGAGACCTCGGTCTACCGGAACTGGGGCACCCGCGAGGACCTGCTGCGCGAGGCCCTCGCCGACTACACCGACCAGGCCCTGCCGCTGCCCGACACCGGCAGCCTGCGCGAGGACCTGCGCCAACTGCTCACCGCCCTCGGCGCGTTCCTCGACACCCCCGAGGGCCCGGCCCTGCTGCACCTGAGCATCGCCCCCGCCACCGCCGAGACCCGCAGCGGCCGCGACGCCTACTGGGCCGACCGCCTCGCCCGCGCCGAACGACTCCTGCACCGGGCCGCCGCCCGCGGCGAGATCCGCCCCGACGCCGACCCCCGTACCGCCGTCGAAGCCCTGATGAGCCCGCTGTTCGCCCGCCACCTGCTGCTCGGCGAACCGGTCACCCCCGACTACGTCACCGCCCTGGTCGACCTCGTCCTGGACGGCCTCGCCCCGCGCTGAGCCCGCACGCCGCCACGGTGGGGCCATGGCGACGACCCGGGCGCCGTGCTCGACGGCGCTTCCAGCAGCGGCAGGAGCACCCTCGCGCGAGCGCTCCGGAACCTCCGGCCGGAGCCCCGGCCGCTCATCGGCACCGACGGCCTGATCGAGGCGGTGCCCCCGGCCGCCGAAGGACTCGACCTCGGCGCGTGGCCGCCACCGCCCGGACGACCGGCGTGGCCGCCACCGCCCGGACGACCGGCGTGGCCGCCACCGCCCGGGCCGGCGCCCCCGTCCTCGTCGACGGCGCGTTCCGCGCCGGCCCCGCCTCCCGGCAGCGTCGGCGCGAGGCCCTGCACGGGCTGGACGTGCTCCGGGCGGCCGTCCGTCGCGACCCCGCCGTCGCCGCCGCCCGCACGTCGGCCCGCGCCGACCGCACCGCCGGCCCGGCCGCTGATCAGGCCGAACGCGTCCACCCTGACCTGGTGGTCGACACCACCCGCACCCCGCCCGCCGCCTGCGCCCGCGCCCGCCCGCCGCCTGCGCCCGCGCCGTCGCCGACCGGCTCGGGAACGGACGCTGACGGGCCGTCACCGCGCCCCGGCGGTCAGTCGAAGCGGCGGGTCGCGGTGATCCCGCCGTCCACCGGCAGCGTCACGCCCGTCACGTACGAGGCGCGGTCGCTGAGCAGCCAGGCCGCGGCCTCGGCGACCTCCTCGTCCCGGGCCGGGCGGCCCAGCGGCGTCGAGCGGGCCACCAGGTCGGCGAAGGCCGGGCCGAGCGCGAAGAAGTCCGCCGTGCCCGGGGTGCGCACCACGCCCGGCGCCACCGCGTTGACCCGGATGCCGAGCGGTGCGTAGTCCGGCACCGCCGCCCGCACCAGACCGGTCAGCCCGTGCTTCGCGGCCTGCTGCACCCCGTCCCCGAACCCGCCGACCAGCGCCCCCACCCCCGAGTTGACCACGATCGACCCGCCCCGCCCGCCCGCCACCAGCGCCGCGAGCTGCGCCCGCAGGCACAGCCAGGTGCCGCGCAGGTTCAGCGCGTGGACGCCGTCCCAGTCCTCCTCGGCGCGCTCGCCCAGCGGCGCGGGCGGCAGGCCGTTGCCCGCGTTGTCGAACGCCGCGTCCAGCCGGCCGTACGCGTCCAGCGCGACGTCCACCACCCGGTCCGCGCCCGCCGCCGTGGTCAGGTCCGCCGCCACGGCCACCGCCCGCGCCCCGCCCGCCCGCAGCTCGGCGGCCAGCGCCTCCACCTCGTCCCCGCTCCGCGCCGCCAGCACCAGCGCCGCCCCCTCCCGCGCGAACAGCCGGGCGGCCGCCGCCCCGATGCCGCGTCCCGCGCCGGTGACGATCGTGACCTTGTCCTCGAGAAGTCCCATGCCCCGAGGCTCGCCGCTCCCGCCCCGCCCCACCAGCGGCCACCCCGACCGGGGACCGCCGATCCGGGACCCGGCCGGTCCCGGCCGGTCCCGGCCGGGCGGGAGGCCGCCGGGGCGGACCGGCAGCCGGGACCCGGCAGGTCCTGGCTGGGCGGTGGCGGCTGTGGCAGGGTGGCGCGCATGCCCGAGACTCCGCTGGGGGCGTTCCTGCGCGCCCGCCGTGCCCGGCTGGTGCCCTCCGACGTCGGCCTGGCCGCGGCCGGACGGCGGCGGACGCCCGGGCTGCGGCGCGAGGAGGTCGCGGCCCGGGCCGGGATCTCGCCGGACTACTACGCCCGGCTGGAGCAGGGGCGCCAGCGGGTGCCGACCGGGCCGGTGCTGGACGGGATCGCCGACGCCCTGCACCTCGCCGACGCCGAACGGGCCTACCTGCACCGGCTGGCCGCCCACCGCCACCCCCGGACGCCCGCGCCCGGCCCCCGGCGGGAGGCGGTCTCCGCGAGCACCCTGGCGCTGCTCGACACCCTGGACGCCGCACCGGCGTTCGTCACCGGCCCGACCTTCGACCTGCTGGCCTGGAACCGCCCCGCCGCCCTGCTGATGGCCGAGCCCGCCCGGCGTCCCCCGCACGAGCGGAACCTGCTCTGGCAGGTGTTCTGCTGCCCGTACGGCTCGCGCAGCGCCGACAACCACGCCCCCGAGCGGTCGATCGGCGCCGACCTGGTCGCCTCGCTGCGGGCCCACCACGCCGACCGCCCCGCCGACCGGGCGCTGGCCGACCTGGTCGGCCGGTTCTCCGCGGCCAGCCCGGCCTTCGCCGCGCTCTGGTCGCAGCACCGGGCCGGCCCGCCGCGCCCCGGCCGCCTGCACGTGCGCCACCCCGAGCTGGACACCGAGGTGCTGGAGTACACCGTCCTCGCGCTCCCCGAACCCGGCCGGTACGTCTTCGCCTGCCTGGCCCCGCCCGGCAGCCGGGCCCGCCGCGCCTTCGCCGCCGCGCACCGCACCGGGGGCGGCCCCGATCCGTCCCCCGGACGGCCCTGAACCACCCCCGAGAACCGCCGGGTCGGCGGTGCCGCGCGGCTACGGTGACGGATCGTGAACCGACGAGCCTTCCTCACCCTCACGGCCCTCTCCGGCCTGGCCGGCACCGCGGGCCTGCTCTCCGGCTGCGGTTCCGGCGCCGGATCGGGCCCCGACCGGCGCCCGGCGCCGCCGCTCGGCCCGTCCGTCCCGCTGCGCATCCCGCCGCTGCTGCACCCCGAGCCGGACGCCGACGGCGTGCGGCGCTACGAACTGACCATGCTGGCGGGCCGCTCCGAACTGCTGCCCGGGAAGCCGACCGACACCTGGGGCTTCAACGGGCCCTTCCTCGGCCCCACCCTGCGGGCGAGCCGCGGCGACCGGGTCGCGGTGACCGTCCGCAACACCCTCCCGGAGGCCAGCACCGTGCACTGGCACGGCATGCGGCTGCCCGCCGCGATGGACGGCGGCCCGCACCAGCCGATCGCCCCCGGCGGGGCCTGGTCCCCGGCCTGGACGGTCGACCAGCCCGCCGCCACCACCTGGTACCACCCGCACCCGCACGGGGCCACTGCCCGGCACGTCTACCGCGGCCTGGCCGGGCTGTTCCTCCTCGACGACGACCACGACGCCGGACTGCCCGCCGCCTACGGCGTGGACGACGTCCCGCTGATCCTCCAGGACAAGAAGTTCACCGCCGACGGCGCGCTCGACGGCGACCCGCTCAAGGGCACCTTCGGCATCCTCGGCGACCACGTCCTGGTCAACGGCACCCACAACCCGCGCTTCGACGTCGGCACCGAACGCGTCCGGCTGCGGGTGCTGAACGGCTCCAACGCCCGCCTGTACCGCCTGGCCTTCGCCGACCGCCGCCGCTTCCACGTGGTGGGCACCGACGGCGGACTGCTCGCCGCGCCGGTCGAGACCGACCTCCTCCCGCTGAGCCCCGGCGAACGCGCCGAGGTCGTGGTCGCCTTCGCCCCCGGCGAGGACGTCCTGCTGCGCACCCTGGACGACGGCACGGACCTCGCCGCGGGCGACCTCGACCTGATCCGCTTCGTCGCCACCGCCCGGCCCGCCCCCTCCCCGGCCCTGCCCGCCGTCCTCTCGGCGTTCACCCCGATCGCCGTCCCGGCCGGGGCGAAGGTGCGCCGCTTCACGCTGAACGGGCACGACGCGATCAACGGCGAGCCGATGGACCTGTCCCGGATCGACGAGGTCGTCCCGGCCGGGGCCGTCGAGATCTGGGAGGTCCGCAACAACGTCTACTCCCACAACTTCCACCTGCACGAAGCCGGGTTCCAGCTCCTGGGCGCCGACGGCAGACCGGCGCCCGGGTACGCGGGCGGCCCCAAGGACACCGTGTTCGTCCCGGGCAGGAGCACCGTCCGGCTCGCCGTCCGCTTCGGCACCACCACCGACCCGACCACGCCGTACATGTACCACTGCCACATCCTGCGGCACGAGGACTCCGGCATGATGGGCCAGTTCGTCCTGGTCGAACCGGGCACCGAGGACACCGTCCCGCGCACCCTGCCCGGGACGGCCGGGCACCGGCACTGAGCCGTGAGCCGGCCTCAGCCGGTGAGCGGCGCCAGGGCCCGGCACCAGGCGTGCAGACGCTCGGGGGAGAGGCCGGGGACGAGCGCGGCCAGGTCGGCGATCCGCCGCTCCAGGCCGCCCGGGCCGGTCAGCACCCAGTCGACCGCGTCGAAGTCCGGGTCGCCCCAGGACGGCCGCGGGTCGATCGCCACCGGGCGGCCGCCCGGGCCGGCCAGCACGTTCGACGGGTGCAGGTCCCCGTGCACCAGCCCGACCGGGCCGGAGGCGGCCAACTCCAGTGCCGCCGCCCGGTGTTCGGCCAGACCGGTCCGGCCCCGGCGCTCGGCCAGGTCGAAGACGAAACCGACCCGGTGCGCGAGCGGCCGCAGCACCGAGTCCGCCCCCGGGCCGCCGGGGACGCGCAGGTCCCGCAGCAGGGCGGCGACCTCCGGCAGGCTCCAGCCCAGCTCCCGCAGCGTCGTACCGGGCCGGACGTCCGCCAGCAGCAGGGCCCCGGCCGGGAGGTCCGCCGCGAGCAGCGCGACGACCGACGGCACCGCCGCCCAGCGCCGCAGCGCCTCGGCCTCCTCCCGGGCGATCGCGGGCTCCGGCGTCAGCTTCAGCCACACCACCGCACCACCCCGCACGCACCGGAACACCCGCGAGGTACCGCCCCCACCCGCCGAGACCACCTCCAGCCCCCACCGCCCGGCCAACTCACCCACCAGGCCGGGAAGTTCGTCCCACCACCCGGCCACCTGCGCCCCGAACCGAACGCCGAACCGCTCCCGAACCCCCGACGGCACCCGCTCCCACTCCTCCACCGCCCCATCGTACGGGCACGCACCGGGGTGTCGGTGCGGGCCGCTAGCCTGCGCGGGACACCGACACCCCGCCGAACCGCAGAGGCCCCGATGACCGTCCGCTTCGAAGCCAGTTGGTGCAACACCGATCTCGGCCCGTACCGGGACTGCGCCTACACCTACGAGCGCTACCCGTACGACAGCGTGCCTCCGCTCGACGCCGCGCTGTTCACCGGGGCGTTCGACTGGCTGGGCGGCCCGAGCGGCGAGCCGTCCGGGCAGGCGGCCGAACTCGCCGGCCTGGAACGGGCGGTGGCCGCCCTCGGGCTGGCGCTGCCGGCGGACTTCCTGACCTACCACCGCGACGCGCGGCTGCTCCGGGAACTCGACAGCGTGTCACCGACCGGCGGTTGGCAGGACTTCTCGGCGCCGCTGCCCAGCCCGGTCGAGCCCGGCGCCCACCTGGTCCGCTTCTTCCGCGACCAGCAGGACTGCGTGATCTGGTACCTGTACCTGCGGCCGGGCGGCGAGGTCTTCGTGGTCCACTCGTGGCTCGACTACGAGTCCGAGTTCGAGTGGATCGAGGACGGCGAGGAACCGCGGGAGGAGCTGTCCGACCCGGCGGCGATCCACTGGTGCGCCCGCTCGTTCGAGGAGTTCGCCCACCGCTACTGGGTGGAGAGCCGGATCTGCCGGGCCTACCTGGACGGCGACGAGCCGCAGGACCCCCGGCTGCTGGCGTACCTCGCGCACTACGCGGAGCAGCAGCCGGGGGCCTGAACGCCTGCCGTCAGTGCGCGCCCACCGAGGTGACCTTGACGACGGCGCGGCCCTCCTCGTCGGAGCCGTAGAGGTCGACCTCGGCGGAGATGCCCCAGTCGTGGTCGCCGTTCGGGTCGTCGAAGATCTGGCGGACGCGCCACAGGCCCTCGTCCTCGACCTCCTCGATCAGCAGCATCTTGGGGCCGCGCGCGTTCGGGCCGGTGAAGAGGTCGTCGTACTCCTCCCAGTAGCCGTCCATGGCGTCGGCCCAGCGGTCGGCGTTCCAGCCGTCCTCGCCGTCGAGCTCGGCCAGCGCGTCGTAGTGCTCCAGGGCGCACAGCTCGACCCGGCGGAAGAGCTCGTTGCGGACCAGGACGCGGAAGGCCCGGGCGTTGGCCGTGACGGGGGCGGGCTTGTCGTCCAGGCGGACTTCGGCGGCCTCCGGCTCGGTCGGGTTGGCCAGCGCCTCCCACTCGTCCAGCAGCGAGGAGTCGACCTGGCGGACCAGTTCGCCCAGCCAGGCGATGACGTCCTTCAGGTCGTCGGTCTTGATGTCGTCCGGGACGGTCTGCTCCAGCGCCTTGAACGCGCCCGCCAGGTAGCGCAGCACGATGCCCTCGGTGCGGGCCAGCTCGTAGAAGCCCACGTAGTCGGTGAAGGTCATCGCGCGCTCGTACAGGTCGCGCACCACGGACTTCGGCCGCAGCGGGTGGTCGCCGATCCACGGGTGCGCCCGGCGGTACACCTCGTAGGCGTTGCCGAGCTCCTCCTCCAGCGGCTTCGGGTAGCTGATCTCCTGGAGCCGGTTCATCCGCTCCTCGTACTCGATCCCGTCGCGCTTCATCTCGGCCACGGCCTCGCCGCGGGCCTTGTTCTCCTGCGAGGCGAGGATCTGCCGCGGGTCGTCGAGGGTGGCCTCCACCACCGAGACCACGTCGAGGGCGTACGAGGGCGACTCCGGGTCGAGCAGCTCGAAGGCGGCCAGCGCGAAGGTGGACAGCGGCTGGTTGAGCGCGAAGTTCTCCTGGAGGTCGAGGGTCAGCCGGGCGATCCGGCCCTCGGCGTCCGGCTCGTCGAACTGCTCGACCACGCCGCCCTCCCGCAGCGAGCGGTAGATGGCGATCGCGGTGCGGATGTGGCGGCGCTGGGCGGCGCGGTCCTCGTGGTTGTCGGTCAGCAGCTTGCGCATCGCCTCGAAGGCGTTGCCCGGGCGGCCGATCACCGACAGCAGCATCGCGTGGCTGACCTTGAAGCGGGAGACCAGCGGCTCCGGGTCGGCCCCGATCAGGCGCTCGAAGGTCTCCTCGGTCCAGGACACGAAGCCGTCCGGGGCCTTCTTGCGGACCACCTTCTTGCGCTTCTTCGGGTCGTCCCCGGCCTTGGCCAGCGCCCGGTCGTTCTCCACCACGTGCTCCGGCGCCTGCGCCACCACCTGGCCGACGGTGTCGAACCCGGCCCGGCCCGCCCGCCCGGCGATCTGGTGGAACTCGCGGGCCCGCAGGATGCGCACCCGCTGCCCGTCGTACTTGGACAGCGCGGTGAACAGCACGGTGCGGATCGGCACGTTGACGCCCACGCCGAGGGTGTCGGTGCCGCAGATCACCTTCAGCAGGCCGGCCTGCGCCAGCCGCTCCACCAGGCGGCGGTACTTGGGCAGCATGCCCGCGTGGTGCACGCCGATGCCGTGCCGCACGTACCGGGACAGGTTGCGGCCGAACTTGGTGGTGAAGCGGAAGTTGCCGATCAGCGAGGCGATCGCGTCCTTCTCCTGCTTCGAGCACATGTTGATGCTCATCAGCGACTGCGCCCGCTCCACCGCCTCCTTCTGGGTGAAGTGCACGACGTACACCGGCGCCTGGCCGGTGGTCAGCAGCTCCTCCAGCGTGTCGTGCAGGTTGGTGCGCCGGTACTCGTAGAACAGCGGCACCGGACGCGTCGCCGAGCGCACCGCCGTGGTCGGGCGGCCGGTGCGGCGGGTCAGGTCCTCCTCGAAGCGGCGGACGTCGCCGAGCGTCGCCGACATCAGCAGGAACTGCACCTGCGGGAGTTCGAGGATCGGGATCTGCCAGGCCCAGCCGCGGTCCGGCTCGGCGTAGAAGTGGAACTCGTCCATCACGACCTGGCCGATGTCGGCGCGCGGGCCGTCGTGCAGGGCGATCTGCGCCAGCACCTCGGCGGTGCAGCAGATGATCGGCGCGGTCGGGTTCACCGAGGCGTCGCCGGTCATCATGCCGACCTGCTCGGTGCCGAAGATCTTGCACAGGTCGAAGAACTTCTCCGACACCAGGGCCTTGATCGGCGCGGTGTAGAACGTCCGCTTGCCCTCGGCCAGCGCGGCGAAGTGCGCGCCCGCCGCGACCAGGGACTTGCCCGACCCGGTCGGCGTCGCCAGGATCACGTTGTTCCCGGAGACCAGCTCGATCAGCGCCTCCTCCTGGGCGGGGTAGAGGGTGATGCCGCGCTCCGACGCCCACTCGGCGAAGGTCTCGAACAGCGAGTCGGGCGTGGCGGGCTTCGGCATCAGGTCCAGGAGGGTCACCCCGCTATCTTGCCCGTACTCGATCACCGCGGGCAAAGCTCGGGCGCGCACCGCGGTTCGCTCCCGCGCTCCGGCCGAACGAGTGGTCGCCCCGCGCGCCCGTGACACCACGCTGCGTGACGGAGATGATCCGGGTCGATCGTCCCCGTACGGACGGGGGCGCGAGCGACGGAAGGACTCCCATGCGCGGACGACCGGCGGGCACCGCCCTGGCGGCGGCGGCCCTGACGGCAGCCCTGGCGGCTCTGGCGGCGGTGACGGCGGCCCCGGCGGCCGCCGTCGACGCCGACACCGAGACGGTCACCGCCGTCGGCTCCCCGAGCGGCGTCGAGGTGCGCTGCCCGCACGGGTGGACGGCCGACGGCGCCAGGATCACCGACGGGGACGGCAGCCCGCTCGCCCCCGACCAGCGCTGGCACATGACCGGCGTCTTCGAGGACGGCGTCCTCAACGGCGCGGCCGGTTGGATCGCCCCCTACCTCGACTCCCCGCCGCCGCCGGAGAGCATCGCGATCACCGTGGTCTGCCACCGCGACTGCTGACGCGCCCCCGGCCCGGCCGACCGGGCCGGACGGGTGGCCGCCGGTCCGGGTGGCCGCCGGTCCGGACGGCCGCCCGGCCTCACGGGCAGGTGACCACCTGGCCGGCCCAGGACAGGCCGCCGCCGAACGCGAACAGCAGCACCCGGGCACCGGAACGCAGCTCGCCGCGCTCCACCAGCTTCGCCAGCGCCAGCGGGACGGAGGCCGCCGAGGTGTTGCCGGAGTCCACCACGTCCCGGGCGATCACCGCGTCCTCGGACAGGCCCAGCTTCTGCACCAGCGACTCGATGATCCGCAGGTTCGCCTGGTGGGTCACCACCCCGTCCAGCTCCGCCGGGCTCAGCCCGGCCGCCCGGCACGCCTGCTCGGCCAGCGCGGGCAGCTCGGTGGTGGCCCAGCGGAACACCGCCTGACCGTCCTGCTCGAACTGCGGGTGCCACGCGTCCAGCAGCCGCACCGCGCCGGAACGCGACGGGTCCGAGCCCCAGACCACCGGGCCGATGCCGCTCTCCGCGCCCTCGGTGGCCGACAGCACCGCCGCGCCCGCGCCGTCGCCCAGCAGGATGCAGCTGCGCCGGTCCGTCCAGTCGACCAGGTCCGACATCTTCTCCGCGCCGATCACCAGCGCGTGCTTCGCCCCGCCCGCCAGCAGCGAGTGGCTCGCTACCGACAGCGCGGTGCAGAAGCCCGCGCAGCCGTTGTTCAGGTCGAACGCCACGGCGGACGGGATGCCCAGCCGGCCCGCGACCTGCGCGGCGATCGACGGGCAGCGGTCCACCGCGCTGCAGGTCGCCACCGTGACCTGCCCGATGTCCGCCGGGTCCAGCCCGGACGCGGCCAGCGCCTTCGCGGCCGCCCCCGCCGCCAGGTCGGTCACCGACTCGTCCGGCCCCGCGATCCGCCGGGTCACGATCCCGGTGCGCCGCCGGATCCACTCGTCATTGGTGTCCACCATCGTCGCCAGCTCGTCGTTGCCGAGCACCCGGCTGGGCTGGTGGTGGCCGAGAGCGGCGATCCGGACTCCGGGCATGGCGTTCCCCTTCCGCGACGGCACCCGGCCGGTGCCGGGGCGACGGCCTGGAATATAGCAACCGACCGATCGGAAGCTATACGGCGGCCCGAAGGGCGGACACGGCCGGCGAGGAAGGCCTGACCTGTCTCAACGAAGGCTGATCTGTCTCAACGAAGGTTGATCTGTCTCAACGAAGTTTGACTGGTGCGAACTTGTCTCATCGCAACTTGAGGTCGTAGGTCAGATACCTGCCGGGAGCGTCTTGGCTTCAGTTGGGCGGAGGCTGTCGGCGGCGGTTCGCAGGGTGCCCGCGTGAACATCGACGATCTTTCCTGGCAGGCGTGGCACCACGGTGGCGTCTACCCGCGGATGGTGCGGACCCTCCTCGACCTGGGGCAGGTTGAGCTGCTGGCCCGGGCGGCACGGGAGCGCGAGGACTGGAACTGCGCGCAGGCGGCGGCCCGGGAGTTGTGCGCGGCCGGGGAGTGCGATCGGGCGCTGGCGCTGGTGGGTCCGTTCACGGAGATCGGCTGGCGGCCCGCCGAGTGGCTCACCGCCGAAATCATGATCCACCGGGGCGAGGGCGACGAGGCACTCGCGAGGGTGCGCCCGGATCCGGCCGAGCTGCGCGACGGCCACGTGTGCGCCCCCTACTCCGAACTCCTGGCGAAGGTCGGCCGGGTCGAGGAGGCTGTCGACGTGCTCACGCCCCACCTCGGGAAGTACTGGCTCCGCTCCCTTCTGGTCGAGATCACCGAGGGGCAGGGACGCGACGACCTGGTCCTGGACGTGCTCACGCGGGAGGAGGAGCGCCTGGAGCGCATCGAGAGCGCGGGGTGCGAGCGGTGCGGCGAGATCTGCGGAACGGGTCCGATGGACCGGTGGGACGTGCTGCTGCTGATCTCCCGGGTGCTGGAGCGGACCGGGCGCACGGACGAAGCCGTCGAGGTCCTGCGCGCCGCGAGGGCCTCGGGCCGGCGGCACCCCGGCAACTTCCCGAAGGAGTACGCGGAACTCCTCGCCCGGCAGGGCCTGATCGACGAACTCGGGGCCCTGGCCGCCGAGGACCACCGCTCGGCCCTCGACGTGTACGCGAAGGCGCTGGAGGACGCGGAGCGGGCAGACGAGGCGGAGACCGTGCTGCGCGACGGGATCGAGGCCCACGACCACCCGAAGGACCGGGCGGCGCTGATGTGCCTGCTCGTCCGCCAGGGGCGGGTCGACGAAGCCGTCGAGATCGGCCGGCCCACCTACGAGTACTACGACTGCTGGAACTTCCTCCAGTGGGCACTGGAACTGCTCGTCGAAGACGGCCGACCCGACCGGGCACTCGAACTCCTTGACGAGCGCACCGACGAATACGTCAGGGAGCACCCGGACCACGTCCGCTCCCTGCGGCTCTGGCTGCTGGGTGAGGCCGGCCGCTACAAGGAGGGCATCGCGGAGGCCACCGCCCTCAACGAGCGCGAGCCCGGCATGTGGGACCCCGCGCTGGCGCGACTGCTGGAGCGCGACGGACGGCTTGAGGAAGCCCTCGCACTGCTCCGCTCCTCCACCCACTACCTGGTCCACCACGACTTGCCCGACATGCTGATCAGGCACGGCCGCCCGGCCGAGGCCCTCGACGCCATCCCCACGATCGCCGAGAGCCGCGCCGCCGCCGAACGCCGGGAGAGGGAACGCGAACGGGAGGCGGCGGAGCGGCGGGAGCCGGACGATCCCTGGGCCACTACGGACGGGTTCAGTGTGGAGCCCCGTTCTAGTCAGAGCGCCACGGTCGAACTTCGCTGAGACGGAGGACTGGGTGGAACGGCAGATGGCGACCATCCGCGCCGCAGGCCGCGAGCCCACCGTCCGCGACGATGACCACGACTACCTCGGAGACTACCGTGGGGCATCCGGCGACTCCGGCGACGAGATCTGGCACCTGGAACGCGGGCGGGGCGCGATCCACATCAGCGACAACGGATGCGGCACGACCGGCTGGCTCATCGTGGTCGGCCCGCACCGCGGAGAGCTCCGGGGCCGTGACTGCGCCGTCCATCCTGCTTTCGAGCCGTACGTTGACGGGCACGGACGCCGCCGCACCTTCGGCACCTGGTACCTGGAGTGGCTCGAACGGCGCGAGACGGCAATTCGGCAGCCCTGACCGACCCTGTCGCGACGCCCTGATGCGCAACCAGGTCGCAGATCGGCTCGACCGGTCAAGATCACTCGGCAATCGGTCAAGGCCACCTGTCAAAGGTCAGTTGACCCGTCTCGCCGAAGTCCGACCCGGCTCATCGAAGTTCGGCCACCGCGCCCTGAGACGTCCGGCTCTGCCCGCTCGCCTGCCCGGTCCTGCCGTCGGGGTCGTTTGCGACCGGGCTGTTCGTGTTCGGTACCGACATGATCACGGGGGCTGTCCGCCGCATCGGTGTTGCGTCATGCTCCGGTGGACCGAAGTGGGGATCCAAGGGGGAGAGTTGGAGAACAACCGTCTCGTCCGGTGTGCGGGGGCCGTCGTGTTGGCACTGGCCGCGGCCGGTTGCAGTGCGCCGGATCGCGGGGCGGTGCCGCCCGCGCCGTCCCCCGCCGCGTCGACGGCTGGGCCGAGCGACTGCGTCTACACCTTCACCCCGGCCGTGGAGACGGAGGCGCTCACGTACGTCACCCCGTCCGCCACCGTCACGGCCCCCGGGGGAGGGCGGCTGGAGTACCCCGCCGCACTGCCCGTCCAACCGCTCACCGCGACCGCGGCATCGAGCGCGGGCGAGGTGGACGCCCGCCGGGCGTACGCCGCGTTCCTCGCCCAGCCGACCGCCCGCGCCGGCCTGCCGCAGTACGGCACGGCGTTGACGCCCTACCAGGACTCGGTCGAGCGGCTCAATGTCCCACCCGGCCGGTACGTCCGCTACGCCGCCAACCAGGTCGTCACCAGTTCCTTCGTCCGCAGCTGCCCCGGCCCGGCCGCAGGGCGCGACGCCGTGGGCACCGTCACCAGCTTCTGGCCGGACTTCCCCCTGGGCGGCACGGTGAACTGCGCCGATCCCCAGGGCGCGGCCCAGCAGCAGGCCGCCCGTCTCATGTGCACGCCCGGCAGCTGAGGCGGGCCGACCGTCGACCGCATCACGGGCCGAGGGGCTCGACCGGCCGGTAGGGCCGTCCGTCGTGGCTGAGGTGCAGGGACCGGCCGGCGAGCCGCCAGGAGATGCTGTGCCTGCTCAGCGCCCACGCCTGCGACCGGTGGCGGGCGTC
Organism: Kitasatospora sp. NA04385; assembly: GCF_013364235.1. NCBI lineage: Bacteria > Bacillati > Actinomycetota > Actinomycetes > Kitasatosporales > Streptomycetaceae > Kitasatospora > Kitasatospora sp. NA04385. The sequence goes on from NZ_CP054919.1 coordinate 7,653,216, forward strand.
GTCGATCCACCGCCGGAGTTCGGGGAGCGCCTGCTCGCGCAGGATCCGGCGGGTGGTGGCTCGTTCGCCGCCCGGGACGGGGGCAACGGTGATGAAGACGCTGGACCACCAGTCGGGAGGCAGTCCGGCGCCGTGGTTCGAGCCGATCGGCGGCACCCAGTCCGCCTTGAGGAGCGTCCCGTCCGTCCAGTGGTGGTCGAAGAAGCTGAGCCGGAGGGCGTCGGACGGCGGCTCGCCGAGGGCGGAAGCGATGTCCGTCGAGGTGAGCGGCCATGACAGGTGCCGCGGCAGGCGGCGGTTACGAGCTGGCACGCGCCCGAGGATGGCAGACGACCCGGCGGGAGGGCACGAGAATTTCGGAGGGCGAGTCCGGCGGCGGCCGGCAGCAGGGGGAGGTCCGCCGGCCGATCGTGCCCGTACGGGGGGCGAGGGACGCACGCGTTTTCGGCGGGACCGGTGTCGGCGCGACCGCGCCCGCGGTGCGCTCATGCTCCGGCCGTGCCGGTGCGTCGGGCGTGCAGTTCGGAGCGGACGAGTTCGAGGAGGCGCCCGGACCAGTTGCGGCCCCGGCCCGCGTTGTCGCCCCAGAAGAGCGAGTCCATGTCGTCGTAGATCACGGTGGCGTCGTCCGTCGCCAGCAGGACTTCGGCCAGTTCGGGGTGCTGGTCGTACTTGGCGCGCAGCAGCTCGGCCATGACGGCGGTGCGGGCGTGCTCCCAGCCCGCGCGGCGAGGGGCCCCGGCCGCGAGCGTGCGCGCCGCGGCGGCGGTCCGCGCCGTCGCGATCGCGTGCCGGGCCTCGGGGTCGGCGACCGACCGGGCCCAGTAGGCGTGGGCGACGGAGGGGTAGTCCGCCCCGGCGACCGTGATCGGGGCCGGGTAGTCGTGACGCAGGCCGCGCCGGCCGGGATCGTCCACCGGCTCCGCGGAGAACGTCTGCGCGAGGTGGACCGCCGGGGCGTGCGGGGTCGCCGGTCCGTCCGCGGGGACGCGTTCGGACCGCTCGGCCGTCCACCGGGCCCGTTCCGCGAAGTACGCGAGGGCGCCGTCGTAGGCCTCCTGCGTGACGGTGCCGTCGAACGGCAGGTAGGTCCGGCCGCCGGGGCCGGCCACCAGGACCCGTAGCGGCCGGTCCTTGCTGTCCATGTCGCCCAGCGCGTAGCGGCGCTGCGTCTCCGGGATCGCGAGGAAGGCGGCGCGGGCCGCGGACCGGTTCTCCTCGGTCCGGTCGGCGAGGAAGACCTCGACGGCGGCCAGGCAGCGGCCGGTCGAATCGGGTCGGCCGTTCAACCGGTCGATGGTGTCCCGGACTTCGGCGACCAGCGACTCGGGCGTGATCCAGCTCTCCGGCTCGCCGAACTTCCAGTCCGCGAGCTCGTGCGCGGAGGCCTCACCGCCCTCGGGGAAGCCGGTGGCCACCCAGCCGGTGCGCAGCTTCTCCTCGAACTCCTCGACGGTGACCAGACCCCAGCAGTCGATGAGCCCGTCGGCATAGACGAACAGGTCGGTGAGGAAGTAGTGGCCGCCGTTGCGGATGAAGGCGTGGCGCCAGGTGCCGGGTACGCGGACGCCGTCCGCCGTGCGATGGGTGATCCGGTTGCCGATCATCCTGGGATTGTGCCGCAGCGCCCACCGCGCGGACCGCGATTTTCCTCCGGCCGGCCGCCGGTGCGCGGTGGATGGTTCTGGTACGTTCTTCCCGTCATATTTGAACGCGTTCAATGTGGGGGTGGGGGAGTGGCGGACTCCGAGGAGGAGCGCCCGGTGCCCGGGGCGGCGCGGGTGCTGGCCCGGCTGGCGGTTCTGTGCAGTGCGCCTGCGGTGGGGTGGGGGGTCCTCACGTTCGGGGCGGCGAACGGTGTCGGGTTCCTGGTACTGGTCTGTGTGCTGCTGATCGCCGTGCCGCTGTTCCTCCGGGACGCGGGGACGTTCCGGACGCTCTGCCTGACCATCGGCTGGCTCGTGTTCGGGCTCTCGCTGTGGGGCGCCATCCTCGGGATGTTCACCCTGACCCCGGCCGCGCTCGTGCTCGTCGCCGCGGGCGGCCGGGCCCGCCCCGGGCGGCGCTCCGACCGGTCGCGCCTCGTCCCGCTCGCCATCGGCGTCCTGGTCACCGTCGCGACCTGCTGCCTCACGGGCTGGTTCCTCCTCGACGAGTGGGGGGACCGCGCGTCCGCCCCGCAGCCCGACGCGTTCACCGCCACCGTCCGGGAGGACAGCCCGCTGCTGCGCACCGACCCGGAACCCCCCGCGCTGCGGTACGACGGGTCGGGCCTCGGCCACGGCGCCACGGTCGTCGTCCTCGACGAGCCGTCCGGACGGCCCGGCCGGGTGCTCACCGTCTACTACCGCTTCGCCACCCCCGCCGAGACCGAGGCCCTGCGCGGTCTGATCGCCGCCCTGCCCGGCGTCCGGGACGTCAGGCCCTGCCACTGGAACCTCGACTGCTGAAGCCTTTGCTGCCGGAGCGCCGGAGTGCAGGTGCGCCGGAGCTGCTGGCTCGGCCGACCGGCAACATCGGCGGCTGGGCGCTGCTGACGGCCCGCCGCGTCGGCCTGCTGCCGGACGGGCCCCCGCCCCGGCCGTCCCGGTGGCCTGTTGTGCAGGGGCCGGGACGGGCTCAGTCGGACCAGCGGTGCTTCGGGCCGAGCACCCGGAAGTCCGTGTGCACGCGGTTGGCGCGGGCCCAGTCGTGCAGGAGGTCGCAGAGCTCGGTGCGGCGCTGCGGGGACAGACCGACGCTGACGCACAGGGTGACCCACCGGCCGCTGACGAGGGAAAGCTCAAGGCGTTCGCGCTGATGCAGCCCGGAGGCGTACTTGACGGACCGGATGTCCTCGGAGCTGAGGGTGCGCCGGGTGAACGCGTTGGTCACCACCAGCTCGCGGTTCCGGAGTCCGACCGAGGTCCGCAGCTCCGACCGGAGCGGCAGCGCGAACAGCAGCACCATCCCGACGGCCAGCGCGGACCGGACCGGCGCCGACGGTTCCGGAACCCCCGCGGCGGCACAGGCCGGCAGGAGGCCCAGCAGCAGGATCAGCCACCACAGCAGCGCGCGCAGCACCGCCCGCACCCGTGGGCGGCGCACCGTGCGGGTCGGGGCGCCCCCGCCGCGCGGCCGCCAGCCGACGTCCGGCGGGCGGTGGGGCTTGCGGGCGCTCAACGGTCGCACCCCGTCCGGCCCGGCCCGGGCACGCCGGTCCGGGGCGCGGTGCCGGTCCTGTCCGCGCGCATCGCGACCCCCTGTGCGAAAGTTCGGGCAGTGTACCGACCGGGCCGCCCACGGCCGGGGCCCGGGGCGCAACACCGCGACGGAGGAGGGCCCGTGAGCGACGGCTTCGCATCGGACGGGGAACTGGACGGGGGACTGGACAGGGGGCTGGACGGGAAGCCTTGCGGGGAACCGGAGTTGGCGGGGGAGCTGACCCGGCTCGTCCCGACCCGCGAGGACGACCTCGACCTGCTGGCCGGGTGGTTCGCCGACCCCGCGTTCGTCGAGCACTGGGGCGGGGCGCCGCTGCCGCGCGCGGAGGTCGCCGCGAAGTACCTGGGACGGCGCCGTCCGGAGGTGGAGTCCTTCCTGGTGCTCGCCGGGGGAGTGCCGGTGGGCTACGCCCAGTACTGGCGGGCCGGGCCGGACGGTGGCGGCATCGACCTGGTCCTGCTCCCGGCCGCCCGGGGCCGGGGCCTGGGGCCGGACGCCGCCCGGGCCCTGCTCGCCCACCTGTGCGGGGAGTCGGGATGGCGCCGGGTGACGGTCGACCCGGCGGCGGCGAACGTCCGGGCCGTGCGCGCCTGGGAGAAGGCCGGCTTCCGGCGGGTGGCGGGCGGGGGCGGAGACGGGGAACTGCTGCTGGAGTACCGCCCGGTGACGTGACGTGTCGTGCCCTGTCGTGCCGTGGCGTGGCGTGGCGTGTCGCTGTCCGCCCGTCGGCGCTCGGGTTCAGAACACCGGGTCGCCGACGAAGGCGGCCGGGCCCGGGGCGATGCTCGCGCCGAGGCGACGGCGCAGGTCGGCGGGGGTACGCGGGTTCGAGGCCACGGCCAGGCGGACGGTCCAGACGTCCTCCGTCGCCCGCCACAGCGCGTCGACGTCCCCGGTCCGGTAGGTGGCGGCGCGCCGGATGTCCTCCGACGGGTCGTCGAGCATCCCGTCCACCAGGTCGGACGGCACCCGCGGGTGGTTGAGCAGCGCGACGAGGATCTCGGCGTCCTCGCTGCTCGCCAGCGTGCGCAGCAGGTGCTCCGGCAGGTCCTCCCGCAGGTCGTGGCCGGTGCGCCGGTGCCGGTCGGCGCACCGGTGCCGGTCGGCGGTCCGCGCATCGGGGTGCTGCCAGTCGGGCGCGCGAAGCATCCGGTCGCAGCCGGGCGTGAAGACGGCGCGGCAGGGCAGTTCCGCCCGCGCGTGCTCCTCTGTGTGCTCCTCCGGGTGTTCCTCCATGGCGTCCTCCATGTGGCGTCCTCCTGGGGGCGGGTGCCGGGCAGCGATTAGCGTCAGATGGACGATAACACTTCTCGTCGGCTGGACGAAAAGCAGGGCGGGTGCGATCCACCGCGCCCCGGGGGTGCAGCACGTAGGATTTCGGGCGAGAGGGAGCACCGAGGAGGGGCGATGAGTCCGCGCAGCACCGTGGCCGAGGCCCGCCGGACCCGGGCCCGGATCATCGACCGGAGTGTCGCCCTGGCCTCGGTGGACGGGCTGGAAGGGCTCACCATCGGGCGGCTGGCCGGCGACCTCGGGCTGTCCAAGGCCGGCGTGCTCGGCCACTTCGGCACCAAGGAAGCCCTCCAACTGGCCACCCTGGAACGGGCCTCCGCCCTCTTCACCGCTCTGGTGTGGGACCCGGCGGCCGCCGTCGAACCCGGCCTGCGCCGCCTGCGCGCGGTCTGCCAGAACTGGATCGACTACCTCGACCACGCCCGCGAGGTCTTCCCCGGCGGCTGCCTGTTCACCACCGCCTCGGTCGAGTTCGACGCCCACGACGGACCGGTCCGCCGCAACGTCGCCCGGCTGCTGATGGTCTGGCGCCGCCGGTTGGCCGGCGAGGTCCGGCTCGCCGTCGAGGCCGGCGAACTACCCGCCGACACCGACCCCGAGCAGGTCGTCCACGAGCTCACCGGCATCTACCTGGCCCTCAACCAGGCCCTCCAACTCCTCCGCGACCCCCTCGCCGCCACCCGCACCCGCCGCGCCCTCGACCGCCTGCTGCCCGCCTGAGCGGCCCCGCCGCCGCAGCCCCTTCGGCTTCGGGAAGAGCCGCCCGCCGGCCGCGCCCCCCACCGCACCGGACGTAACACCCGGGCCGGTTCGTTTGGATCACTTCCGTTGGCCGAGCTTGTCGTTGATGATGTCCGTGTGACCAACCGCATCAGCGCTCTGATTTCGGCCTTCGGCGTCCTTGCCGGCGTGATGCTGCTCGTTCTTGCCGTTCGTGAGTACCGCTCTGGGGCCTCGGTGCTCTGGCTCGTGGCTGGCGTCGTGATCTTCCTCAGCGCTTCGTACGCGCTCGTGCGGGACGTGCGGCGGCTTCGCACCGGGCCGACTGTCTGACAGCGGCGCAGTGGGCGCGAATCGAGCCGTTACTCCCGGATCGGACACCGCGGCGGGACGGCCGGTGGCGGGACCACCGAGAAGTGATCGACGCGATCGCCCGGAAGTTCCAGACAGGATCGCAGTGGATCCACCTCCCGGAGAAGTGCGGCAACTGGCGGGGCGTCTACAACCGGCTGAGGATGTGGGCCGTCGACGGCACGTGGCAGCGGGTGTTCATCGCGCCGGTGGCGCAGGCCGACGCTGACGACGATCTCAACTGGGCTGTCTCGATGGACTCCACTATCGTGCGCGCACGCCAACACGCGGCCGGAGCCCGTAAAAAGGGGCCCCGGCCGGCGAACCGGCAGACCATGCCATCGGCCGGTCCCGCGGCGGACTGACTACGAAGATCCACCCGGCCTCCGATGCCCACTGCCGGCCGCTGGCCTTCGTGCTCACCGCCGGACAGGCCGGTGACGCACCCTCTCTCGCTCACGTCATGGCCCGCCTTCGCGTCCCTCGACGGCGAGGCCGGCCCCGCACCGGGCCGGATGTGGTCCTGGCCGATAAGGCCTACTCCTCCCGCGCGATCCGCGAGCACCTGCGCAAGCGCGGTATCCGGGCGGTCATTCCCGTTCCGGCCGATCAGCGGGGCCACCGGCTGCGGCGCGGCAGCCGGGGCGGCAGGCCACCCGCATCCGACCGCGAGGCATACAGGCAGCGCAGCACCGTCGAACGCTGCATCAACCGCTTGAAGCAGAGGCGGGGCATCGCCACCCGCTACGAGAAGACCGCAACCGTCTACCTGGCCGGGCTCCACATCGCGGGCATCTTCCTCCGGTCAGCACGGTGATCCAAACGAAACTGCCTAGCGCTTGCGGAACTCGCGGGCCTGCTCGGCGGTGGCCAGGACCTCGGGGAGCGGGGCGCCGGTGGAGGCGGTGACGGCGGCGGCGACCGCGCCCTCGACGAACGGGGCGTCGGCGAGGGCGGTGTCCGGGAGGGCGAGGTCGGCGAGGACCAGGGTGGCGGTCAGGACGGAGCTGCCGAGGTCGGCCAGGACCAGGACGCCCGCGCCGCCCTCCGCCGCGGTGCGCACCGCGGCGGCCGTCAGGTCGTAGCTGGTGCCGAGCGAGCCGTCCTCGGTGCCGGCCGCGAGCAACACCGGGACACCGTCCGCCAGTTCGGCGAGCAGCTCGTGCACGCCCCGGGCCAGGAGCGCGCTGTGGGAGACCAGGACCAGGCCGACCGGACCGCGCATGCGCCGCAGCCTACCGGCGGCCGCGTCCGGCGTCGGGCGCGCCGCGCGGGTGCGGTTCGGCCGTGCCGCGCGGGAGCTGGGGTAGCGTCGGCCGGACACGGACGAAGGAGCCCGACCGCCGTGAAGAAGCTGATCAACAGCCCGGGGAGCGTCGTCGACGACGCCCTGGCCGGGCTCGCCGCCGCCCACCCCGCGCTCGCGGTCGACCTCGGCCTGCGGGTGGTCACCCGGGCGGTGCGCCCGGCGGGGCCCAAGGTGGCGCTGGTGTCGGGCGGCGGTTCCGGCCACGAGCCGCTGCACGTCGGGTTCGTGGGCCCGGGCATGCTGGACGCCGCCTGCCCCGGCGACCTGTTCACCTCGCCGCCGCCGGACCGGATCCTGGCCGCCGCCCGGGCCGCCGACAGCGGCGCGGGCGTGCTGTTCGTGGTGAAGAACTACACCGGCGACGTGCTGAACTTCCGGCTGGCCGCCGAACTCGCCGCCGAGCAGGGCCACCGGGTGGCCACCGTTCTGGTCGACGACGACGTCGCCGTCCAGGACTCCGCGACCGGCCGCCGGGGCACCGGCGCGACCCTGATGGTGCACAAGATCTGCGGCGCGCTCGCCGAGCTCGGGGCCGACCTGGAGGAGGTGCGGGAGCTGGGGGAGCGGGTCGTCGCGGCGTCCCGCTCCTTCGCCGTCGCGCTCACCGCCGCGACCAACCCGGAGGCCGGCCGCCCCGGCTTCGACCTCGCCGAGGACGAGATCGAGGTCGGCGTCGGCATCCACGGCGAACCCGGCCGGCGCCGCGAACGGCTGCGCCCCGCCAACGAGTTGGCCGCGACGGTGGTCGACGCGGTGCTGGAGGGGCACCGGCCCGGCCCCGGCGACCGGCCGATCGTCCTGGTCAACGGCCTCGGCGCGACCCCGCTGATCGAGCTGTACGTGGTGTGCGCCGCCGTCACCGCCCGTCTCGCCGAGCACGGGGTGACACCCGCCCGCACCCTGGTCGGCTCCTACGTCACCAGCCTCGACATGGCGGGCTTCTCGCTCACCCTGACCGCCGCGGACCGCCGGATGCTGGAGCTGTGGGACGCCCCCGCGAACACGCCCGCCCTGGTCCGCGCGTAGACCCTGGTCCACATGTAGGCCCTGGGACGGGCAGGCCAGTAGGCGCAGGCCACAGGCCGCAGGCCGGTAGGCAGAACAGGAAGAGAGGCGACGCACCGTGGCGCACGACACCCTCGACACCGCCCTTGCCGAGGACTGGATCAGGGCCGCCGCCGCGGCCGTCGAGGAGGCCGAGCCGCAGCTCACCGAACTCGACACGGCGATCGGCGACGGCGACCACGGCAGCAACCTCCGCCGCGGTTTCACCGCCGTCCTCGCCGCGCTCGACAGCCCGCCCGGCGGGGGCTTCGACGGCCCGGGCGCACTGCTGCGCACGGTCGGGAGCACGCTGCTGGCCAAGGTCGGGGGTGCCTCGGGCCCGCTGTACGGGCAGGCGTTCCGGGTGGCCGGGGCCGAACTGCCGCCGGACGCCGGTCCGGTGGCCTGCGCGGACGCCCTGGCGGCGGGGCTCGCCGCCGTCCGGGCCCTGGGCGGGGCCGAACCCGGTGACAAGACACTGGTCGACGCGCTCGCCCCCGCCGTCGACGCCCTCCGCGCCGCCGCCGAAGCGGGCGCGACCCTCGCCAGGGCCACCGCCGCGGCCGCCGACGCCGCCGAGCGCGGCGCCCGCGACACCACCCCGCTGCAGGCCCGTCGGGGCCGCGCCTCCTACCTCGGCCCGCGCAGCACCGGCCACCAGGACCCGGGCGCGACCTCCGCCGCCCTGCTCCTGCGGGCCCTCGCGGACGCCGCCGCGCGCTGAGCCGGGAATCCCGCATCGGGAATCCCGCATCGGGAATCCTGAACCGGGAATCCTGAACCGGAAATCTCGCACCGGAAAACCGGGCCGGGAATCCAGAACCGGTGTGGCCGGACCGGAAACTCCGGTCCGGGAAGATCGAATGACCGGCGGAAAATCAGAGGAATGCGCGGGAAAGCCAATTTCCGGCTCTTCCCGCGTGGCACCCACCCATTCGCCGCAAAGCTCCTAGTCTCGACGCTCTACAGCGCTACCGCGCCGTTTCCCGCCGCGCCCGCGCGCCGTCGAACCGAGGAGTCGTGCCCATGAGCCGTGTCGTCAGGGCGGCCCTGTTCCAGACCGCGTGGACGGGCGACAAGGAGACCATGCTCGCCGCCGCCGAACGCGCCGCGCGGGACGCCGCCGGGCAGGGCGCCCGGATCATCGGGTTCCAGGAGGTGTTCAACGCCCCGTACTTCTGCCAGGTGCAGGAACCCGAGCACTACGCCTGGGCCGAGCCCGTCCCGGACGGGCCCACGGTGCGGCGGATGCAGGCGCTGGCGAAGGAACTGGGCATCGTGGTCGTCGCGCCGGTGTACGAGATCGAGCGGCCCGGTTTCTACTACAACACCGCCGCCGTGATCGACGCCGACGGCAGCTACCTCGGCAAGTACCGGAAGCACCACATCCCGCAGGTGCGCGGATTCTGGGAGAAGTACTACTTCAAGCCCGGAAACCTCGGCTGGCCGGTGTTCGACACGGCCGTCGGAAAGGTCGGCGTGTACATCTGCTACGACCGGCACTTCCCGGAGGGCTGGCGGGCGCTCGGCCTGGCCGGTGCCGAGATCGTCTACAACCCGTCGGCGACCAGCCGCGGCCTGTCCGCGTACCTGTGGCAGCTGGAGCAGCCCGCCGCCGCCGTCGCCAACGAGTACTTCGTCGCCGCGATCAACCGGGTCGGCGTCGAGGAGTACGGCGACGACGACTTCTACGGCACCAGCTACTTCGTCGACCCGCGCGGGCAGTTCGTCGGCGAGGTCGCCTCCGACAAGACCGAGGAACTCGTCGTCCGCGACCTCGACCTCGGGCTGATCGACGAGGTCCGCCAGCAGTGGGCGTTCTACCGGGACCGGCGCCCGGACGCCTACGGCCCGCTGACCGAGGGCTGAGCGCGATGGCCCGCACCCTGATCACCGGCGGGCTGGTGATCACCGCCGCCGGGGAGACACACGCCGACGTGCTGGTCGAGGACGGCCGGGTGGCCGCGCTCGCCCTGCCGGGCAGCCAGCACTGGAGCGCCGACCGGCTGTTCGACGCCGACGGGAAGTACGTCGTCCCCGGCGGCGTCGACGCGCACACCCACATGGAGATGCCGTTCGGCGGCACCCGCGCCTCCGACAGCTTCGCCACCGGCACCCGGGCCGCCGCCTGGGGCGGCACCACCACCATCGTCGACTTCGCCATCCAGGGCCGGGGCAGCTCGCTGCGCGCCGGGCTCGACGACTGGCACGCCAAGGCCGACGGCAACTGCGCGGTCGATTACGCCTTCCACATGATCGTCTCGGACGTCAACGAGTCGGTGCTGCGCGAGATGCCGGGCCTGGTCGGCGAGGGCGTCACCTCGTTCAAGCTGTTCATGGCCTATCCCGGCGTCTTCTACTCCGACGACGGGCGGATCCTGCGCGCCATGCAGCAGGCCGCCGACCTCGGCGCGCTCACCATGATGCACGCCGAGAACGGCCCCGCCATCGACGTCCTGGTCGAACAGGCCCTGGCCCGGGGGGAGACCGACCCGCGGTACCACGGCGAGGTGCGCAGGGCGCTGCTGGAGGCCGAGGCCACCCACCGCGCGATCCAGCTCGCCCGGGTCGCCGAGGCACCGCTGTACGTGGTGCACGTCTCCGCCCGCGAGGCGCTCGCCGAGCTCGCCGCCGCCCGCGACCTCGGACTGCCCGTCTTCGGCGAGACCTGCCCGCAGTACCTGTTCCTGTCCACCGACAACCTGGCCGAGCCCGACTTCGAGGGCGCCAAGTACGTCTGCTCCACCCCGCTGCGCCCCCGGGAGCACCAGACGGCGCTCTGGCGCGGCCTGCGCACCGACGACCTCCAGGTGGTCTCCACCGACCACTGCCCGTTCTGCTTCAAGGGGCAGAAGGAGCTCGGCCGCGGCGACTTCTCGAAGATCCCCAACGGCCTGCCCGGCGTCGAGCACCGGATGGACCTGCTCCACCAGGGCGTGGTCGAGGGCCGGATCAGCCGCACCCGCTGGATCGAGCTCGCCTGCGCCGCCCCCGCCCGGATGTTCGGCCTCCACCCGCGCAAGGGCACCATCGCCCCCGGCTCCGACGCCGACCTGGTGATCTACGACCCGCACGCCGTGCAGACCCTCTCCGCCGCCACCCACCACATGGACGTCGACTACTCGGCGTACGAGGGCCGCACCGTCACCGGCCGGGTCGAGACGGTGCTCTCCCGGGGCGAGGTGCTGCTCGACCGCGGCGACTACCTCGGCCGCCCCGGGCACGGCACCTTCCTGCCCCGCTCCACCTGCCAGTACCTCTGACACCCCTCTTCCGCGAGGAGCCCCCGCAGTGGACTTCGGACTCGTCCTGCAGACCGACCCGCCGGCCTCGAAGGTCGTCGAACTGATGCGCCGCGCCGAACGGGTCGGCTTCAGCCACGGCTGGACCTTCGACTCCGCCGTCCTCTGGCAGGAGCCCTTCGTCATCCACAGCCGCATCCTGGAGCACACCGAACGCCTCCGCGTCGGCCCGATGGTCACCAACCCCGGCACCCGCACCTGGGAGGTCACCGCCTCCACCTTCGCCACCCTCAACGACATGTACGGCAACCGGACGGTGTGCGGCATCGGCCGCGGCGACTCCGCGATGCGGGTGGCCGGGCGCCGCCCCAACACGCTCGCCCGGCTCGGCGCCGCCATCGACGCCATCCGCGACCTCGCCGAGGGCCGGGAGGCCGAGGTGGACGGCAGCCCGGTCCGGATCCCCTGGGTCAAGGACGGCCGACTGCCGGTCTGGATGGCCGCCTACGGCCCCAAGGCGCTCGCCCTCGCCGGGCGGAAGGCCGACGGGTTCATCCTCCAGCTCGCCGACCCCTACCTCACCGAGTGGATGGTCAAGTCCGTCCGCCGGGCCGCCGAGGAGGCCGGCCGCGACCCCGCCGCCGTCACCGTCTGCGTCGCCGCCCCCGCCTACGTCGGCGACGACCTCGACCACGCCCGCGAGCAGTGCCGCTGGTTCGGCGGCATGGTCGGCAACCACGTCGCCGACCTGGTGGCGCGCTACGGCGAGCACTCCGGCGTGGTCCCCGACGAGCTGACCGACTACGTCAAGGACCGCCAGGGCTACGACTACTCCCACCACGGGCGGGCCGACAACCCGGACACCGCCTTCGTGCCCGACGAGATCGTCGACCGCTTCTGCCTGCTCGGCCCGGCCGCCGCGCACGTCGACAAGCTGCGCACCCTGCGGGAGCTGGGCGTCGACCAGTTCGCGGTCTACGCCATGCACGACGCCCGGGAGGCGACCATCGACGCGTACGGGGCCGAGGTCATCCCGGCACTGGCCTGAGCCCACCCGCGCCGACCGGGCGTCAGGCCGCGCCGGGCGGGCGTCAGGCCGCGCCGAACGCGGCCGCGTTCTCCTCCGCCCACTGGCGGAAGGTGCGCTCCGGGGTGCCGAGCAGGCTGCGGGTGGTGTCGCCGATGGTGGCGGGCCCCGCGGTGGCGGCTGACCAGAAGGACAGCAGGGAGCCGGCCAGCGGGGCGGGCATGAAGCGGGACATCTGGCGCTCGGCCTCGGCCCGGCTGATCGTCTCGACCCGCACCTCCCGCCCCAGCACCCCGGCCAGCACCCCGACCTGCTCGCGCAGGGTCAGCGACTGCCCGCCGGTGAGCGTGACGGCGCGCCCGCGCAGGTCGGGGCCGGTCAGCGCGGCGGCCGCCACGTCGGCGACGTCCGCCGGGTGGACCGGGGCCAGGTGCGCCTCCGGGTAGGGCAGTTCGACGGGCAGGCCGGCGCCGATCGGCCGGGCCCAGCCGAGCGCGTTGCTGGCGAAGGAGTCCGCCCGCAGGAAGGTGGCGGGCAGCCCGGCGGCCGTCAGCGCCCGTTCGACCAGCAGGTTGTGCGCGCCCAGCGGGTCGCTCTCGGCGTCGGGCGCCAGCACCGAGGCCGAGGACAGCAGCACCACGTGCTCCACCCCCGCCGCCAGCGCGGCCGCCGCGAACGCCTCGACGCCCGCCGGGTCCGGGTACAGGAACACCTGGCGCACCCCCTCCAGCGCGGCCGGGAAGGTGTCGGGCCGGTTCAGCACCAGCTCGACGCCCGCCACCCCGGGCGGGCCGGTGAACTCGCCGGGACGGGCACTGGCGGCGCGGACCGGCAGGCCGGCGGCGTGCAGCCGGTCGAGGACGGCGCGGCCGACGCGGCCGCGCGCGCCGGTGACGAGGACGGTCATGGGAACCCCCGTGGGTCGGTGTTCGGACCGCGCGGCACGGTGCCGTGCGGGTTCGGATATGCATGCTGTCACGTACTTGCATGCCAAACAACATGCTTTTTGGGGCAGCGGCGGCGCCGTCGTCGGGGGCCGGGCGGGAAACCGGGGTGCGGCCGGCGGAGGCGCTCTGCGAGCATGCGGGGCATGTCGCGTGATCTCGTCGCCCTGCTCGTCCGCCACACCCGCCGCCTGCCCGTTCCCGCCGAGGAGCCCGGGCCCGCCGGCCCCGCCGGCCCGGTCGGCCCCGTCGGTCAAGGCGCGGTGCTGGCACGGCAGTTCGACGCCGCGCTGATGTCGGCCGGGTTCAAGCTGTCCGGGGAGCTGCTGGCGCGGCTGTCCGAGCTGCCGGAACGGCGGGTCGGGGAGCTGGCCGAGGACGGGCTGGCGGCCGTCCGGGAGCTGGTGGGCGACCACGTGCGGCACAACGCCTACTTCGTCGACTTCCCGCGGAACGTGCCGGACACCGGGGAGTTCTGGCTCGGCCTGCTCGCCGAGGCCCTCCACCCGGGCCGGAGCGCCGCCGACCTCGCGAACGGCTCCGGGATCGACCTGCTGGCGCTCCCCGGGTACGGCACCTACCGGCACGGGTACGCCGAACTGCTGGCCGCGCACGAGGAGTTGATCGCCGGGGCGGGCGGCCGGGTGACGGTGCTGCACCTCGGCGACACCCCCGAGCAGGAGGCCCGGGCGCTCTACCTGGCGCTCGCGGGCAGCACCACCCCGCTCGGCGAGGAGGCGCTGCGCGACCTGGCGACCCTCGCCCGGCACTGCGCCGACGGCCCGCAGCCCGCCGCGATACCCGTCCGGGAGAACCGGGCCACCGTCAACGCCGCCCGCCTGCACGCCGGTTCGGGCCTGCTCGCGGACACCGTCACCGACGTGCTGCGCACCGCCTGCGCGCTCTTCGACGGCGACGTCACGCTCGCCGCCCCGACCAGGTTCGGCCCGCTGCCCCGCCCGGTCCGCCGCGCCCTGCTGGCCGCGCTGGACGAGGTGGTCGCCGCCGTGCCCGGCAAGCTCGCCGACGTGCTGCGCCACCGCGAGCGGTTCAAGCGGCTCGGCGAGCGCCTGCACCCGCACGAGTACCCGAAGTGGCCGCACGCCGCCCAGGTGTTCGCCGTCGCCCGCGGCGAGCAGCCGGTCCGCGGCCTGGACGGCCGGGTCGAGGAACTCCTCGCCGCCGGGGAGGCCGGAGCCGCCGCCGACCTGCTGGCCGCCGCCGCGCCCGGCAAGCTGCTGCGCGCCTTCGACCGGCTGCTGCGCGCCGCCGCCGAACCGGACCGGGCCGCCGTCCTCGCCGCCGCCGAACGCGCGCTGCCCGCCGCGTCCGGCCGCCTGCTGCTCTCGCTGCGCGAGCACCTGGCCGACCGGGCCCGCACCGGCCGCGACCGGCGGGTCTTCGTCAACCGGGACGCCCGCAGCCACGTCACCGACGACCTGCGCCCGCCGCTGCCCGCCGCCGAACGCGACCGCCTGGCCGCCGCGCTGGACGCCGAGACCGCCCGCCGCCTGCCCGCCGACCCGCCGTGCCTGCTGGTCGACCCCGAGATCCTCGACGTCGCCCTCCCGCTGAGCGGCAACGCGAGCGCCACCGGGATCGGCGTGCTGCCGCGCGGCTCGGTCCAGCCCGTCCGGGGGGAGTTGCTGCGCTTCTTCGTGTACTGGAAGCAGCACCGGCGCACCACCGACTTCGACCTGTCCGCACTGATGCTGGACGAGTCGTACGACAACCCGACCTGGCTGTCGTACACCGAGCTCAGCTCCGTCGCGGGCGAGCACTCCGGCGACATCGTCGAAGCGCCCGAGGGCGCCTCGGAGTTCATCAACCTGCGGCTGTCGAAGGTGCCCGGCGCGTACATCGTGCCGCAGGTCAACGTGTACGCGGGCGAGGGCTTCCAGGAGGTCGAGGAGTCGTTCTTCGGCTGGATGCTGCGCGAGGACGAGCAGCAGGGCCGCCCCTTCGAACCGCGCACCGTGCGGATGAAGTCCGACCTGCGCGGCGCCGGACGGGTCGCCCTCCCGCTGGTCTTCGAACGGCGGGCGGACGGCGCGTGGTACGCCCGCTGGCTGCACGTCCACCTGCGCGGCGAGCCCGCCGCCAACCGGGTCGAGACCAACCGGACCACCGTCGCCGACCTCCTGCGGGCCGCCGTCGGCCGCGAGCACCTGACGGTCCGCCACCTGGTCGGCCTGATGACCGCCAACGGCGCCCGGCTCCTCCCCTGGGACGCCCCCGTTCCGGACGGCCCGGTCACCTACCTCGGCCTGGCCCGCCCCGAGGGTCTGCCCGAGGGCTCCCGGGTGATCACCCCGGAGAACCTGCGCGAACTGATCCCGGCCTGAGGGCGGGGCCCGGTCCGGTCCGGGCGGTCCGGTCCGGTCCGGGCGGGGCGGGGAATCCGGGTGACCGGGGGCGGAGGCGGGTGCTAGCCTGCCGGGCAGGCGAGGCCATGAGCGGGCTTCCTTCTTCCACCGTTTGCCCCATGGGCGGATTCGATACCAGCCCGTTCGCCCTCCTCGCCGTCGACCCCGAGCCGGGGCGCCCTTCCGTGGCGCTCCGGCTCGTGTCGTCGTGCGGCCGGGAATTCGGGGGACCGGGAATTCGGGTGACCGGGGGCGGGGCGGGTGCTAGCGTGCGGTGTGGTCGAGGCCATGGACGGGCTTCCTTCTCTCCACCTTCGTTTGCCTGACGAACCGTCAGTCCGTCCGCCCTCCTCGCCCGTTGCGTCGAGCCGTGGCACCCCTTCGGGTGCTGTCGGTGGCGGCTGCGAGGATGCCGCCATGACGGAGACGATCACCTACCTGCGCGGGGACGCCACCGCGCCCCAGGGCAAGGGCCCGCGGATCATCGCCCACGTCTGCAACGACCTCGGGGGCTGGGGCAAGGGCTTCGTCCTCGCGCTCTCCCGCCGCTGGCCCGAGCCCGAAGCCGCCTACCGCCGCTGGCACCGCGAGCGGGCCCGCAACGACTTCGGCCTCGGCGCCCTGCAACTCGTCCAGGTCGGGCCGCAGTTGTGGGTCGCCAACCTGGTCGGCCAGCGCGGCACCCGCACCGGCCGCTCCACCGGCGTCCCCGTCCGCTACGAGGCGATCGACACCGCCCTGGCCGCCCTCGCCCCCGAGGCCCGCCGCCTGGGCGCCTCCGTCCACATGCCCCGGATCGGCTGCGGCCTGGCCGGCGGCAAGTGGGAACGCGTCGAGCCCCTGGTCGCCGCCCGCCTCACCGACCGGGGCGTGCCCGTCACGGTCTACGACCACGGGTAGCATGGCTCCCGGAGGGGGGTGACCCGGATGCCGATCGCGTTGCCGCACCCGGAGGGCGTACCGGTGGTGGGCCTCCTGGTGCTGACCGTGCTGGCGCTCCTGATGTGCGCGGAGATCGTGCTGCGCGGGTCGGGATCGCGCTGGGAGTACCTGGGACCGGCCGGGCTGGTGCCGTTGGGCATCGGAATCCGGCTGGGCAGCCTGCCGCTGATCCTGGCCGGGTGCGCGGTCATGGCGATCGGCATCGGCCTGGCGAACCGGCTGCGATGGCGGGGGCCGCGCAAGCCGGACGTGCGGCACCTGCTCGACCGCCGCCGCTGAGCGCCGCTGCCGCTGACCGCCGCTGCCGCTGACCGCCGTTGCCGCTGAGCGTCCGCGCGCGGCCTACGATGCCGGGTATGACGGAGGACACCGGTGACCTGGACGGGCTGGTCCGCAAGCGGATCCGGGCGCTGCGGCTCGCGCAGGGCTGGTCGCTGGAGGAGCTGGCGGCCCGGGCCAACCTGAGCCAGTCCTCGCTGAGCCGGATCGAGAACGGGCAGCGCCGCCTCGCGCTCGATCAGCTCGTCACCCTGGCGAAGGCGCTGGACACCACGCTGGACCAGCTGGTGGAGACCGCCGCCGAGGACGTGGTGATCAGCCCGACCGTCGACGCCCGGCACGGCACCATGCGCTGGCCGGTCAAGGGCGACCCCGGGATCAGCGTGGTGCGCCAGCGGATGACCGAACCGCCGCCCGACAACCCGGCCCGGATGCGGGCCCACCCCGGGCGGGAGTGGCTGGTGGTGCTCTCCGGCACCGCGGTCCTGATGCTCGGTCACCGCCGCATCCGCCTCGCCACCCACCAGGCCGCCGAGTTCCCCACGATGATGCCGCACGCCATCGGGGCGGAGGGCGGACCGTGCGAGGTCCTCGGCATCTTCGACCGCGACGCCCGCCGCGGCCACCAGCCCGACCCGGGGCCGCGCGACTGCTGAGCCCTTGCGCCCGCGGCATGCCGGAACGCCGCCTTCTTGCGCGTTCCGGGAGGATGCGTGCCGCAGACGCATGACGGTCGTACGGTGGCCCCATGAGCCACCCGCACTCCCACGGACCCGCCCACCACGAGCACCGGCACCAGCAGGGGCACCAGCACCAGCCCCAGCACGGGCACCAGCACGGGCACCAGCCTCAGCACCAGCACCCGGCCGAGGACGACGCCGCGCAGGCCGAGGTCCTCGACCTGGATGCCGAGGTGCTGGCCGGGCACCTCGCCGCGATCACCGACTGGCTGCCGCTGGACGCCGAGCCGCGGCGGATCGTCGACCTCGGCGCCGGCACCGGCGCGGGCGCCTTCGCCCTGCTGCGCCGCTTCCCCGACGCCGAGGTCACCGCCGTCGACGCCTCGCCCGGACACCTGCTGCGCCTGCGCGAGAAGGCCGGCGCGCTGGGCCTGGACGACCGGATCACCACCGTGCAGGCCGACCTGGACGCCGCCGACTGGCCCGACCTCGGCGCCCCCGACCTGGTGTGGGCGTCCGCCTCCCTGCACCACCTGGCCGACCCCGGACGGGCCCTGCGCGCCATCCGCGCCCTGCTCGCCCCGGACGGCGTGTTCGCCCTGGTCGAACTGGCCGGGTTCCCGCGCTTCCTGCCCGCCGACGCCCCCGCCGACCGCCCCGGCCTGGAGGAGCGCTGCCACGCCGCGACCGACCACCTGCACGCCGAGCACGTGCCGCACCGGGGCGCCGACTGGGGGCCGCTGCTGACCGCCGCCGGCCTCACCGTCACCGGCGAGCGCACCGTCGCCGTCGACATCGCCGCCACCGAGCACCCCTCGGTCGGCCGCTACGCCCTGGCCACCCTGCGCCGCATCCGTACCGCCGCCGCCGAGCACCTCGACCCCGCCGACCTCGCGGCCCTGGACCGCCTGCTCGACGCCGACGGCCCCGGCAGCGTCGCCCTGCGCCCCGACCTCGCGGTGCGCACCGAGCGCCAGGTCTGGGCGGCCCGCCGCTGAACCGCCCGCTGCTGGACCGCCCGCCGCTGGACCGCCCGCCGCGCGGGGGTCAGGGCCGGGCGTACAGGGCGCGGCCGATCCGGCGGCCCACCAGGAGGTGGGCCAGCAGGGCGCCGAAAGTGTTGAGCAGCACGTCGTCCACATCGAAGGCCCGGCCCTCCACCAGGAGGCCCTGCGCCGCCTCGACGGTGACCATCACCAGCGCGGTCAGCGCCGTCGCGGCCAGCACGCTGCGCAGCCGGGGGAACAGCACCGGCAGCAGCACGCCGAACGGCATGCCCAGCAGGACGTTCCCGCCGACCTGCTGGGCCGCGGCCCGGACGGCGGGCTGGTCCAGGTAGCCCCGGAGCGAGGCGCCGAGGTGGAAGTTGGGGTGCACCAGGTTCCGCGCGCCGGGCACCGGCACCAGCGTCACCCGGGCCAGCCCGACCGCGAACACCACCGTCAGCACCAGCCCGGCCAGCAGCACCAGCCACCGGACGGCGGACGACAGCGGCCCGCGCCGGTGCAGGAACGGCTGCCCGGCCCGCTTCGCCCCGGATGCTTCGGGTGCTTCGGGGACGGGCTCCGGCCCGGTCGGCCGCCCGGTCCGCCAGCGCTTCCACTGCCACCGGGAGGCGCCTGCGGCCCCCCGCTCCTCCGTGCCCGGTCTTCCCCGTCCCGCGTCCGCCGTCCGTCCGCCGCCCATGGTCGAAGGTCCTCCCCTTCACGCGTCCGATCCCGCCACCGGTTTCCGTGCCTGCGCCGGATACCCGGTGGCCGCGCTCCCATGCAGGTCCGGCCGCGGTCCGACCGCTGTCCGACCGCCGTCCGACCGCCGTCCGCGCGCCCGTTCGGCCCGGCGTGCCCCGCTGGCCCTCCGGTGCGCCCGTGGGGGAGACTCGCGGGCATGGTCTCGGTGGTGCAGAACGTGGCGATCGACTGTGCGGACGCCTATGGACTGGCGCGGTTCTGGAGCGGGGTGACGGGCCGTCCGGTCGACCCGGAGTGCCGGCCCGGCGACCGGGAGACGCAGGTGACCCTGGGCGACGGGCTGGTGCTGTACTTCAACCGGGTGCCCGAGGCCAAGACGGTCAAGAACCGGGTCCACCTCTGCCTGCGCCCGGACGGCACCGCGCGCGACGCGGAGGTGGACCGGCTGCTGGCGCTCGGCGCGACCCTGGTCGGCGACCACCGCCACGCGGACGGCACGGGCTGGGCGGTGCTGGCCGACCCGGAGGGCAACGAGTTCTGCGTGCTGCGCAGCGCGGCGGAGCGGGCCGCGGCGACCGGCGGTGATTGACGGCCGCCGGTGGACATGTCGACATGGGCATCCGTGCCCGCCTCCGCCGCAGCGGGGGTGAACGCACGGCCGCCCCCTCCCGCACGGAGGGGGCGGCCGTCCTTCCGGTGGGGGCCGGGTCGGTGGGTGTTACGGGTACGCGACCAGGTTGGCCACGTTGGTGCTGGAGTTGGACGGCCCGCCGGTCGAGTTGATGACGTGGGCGATGGTGCCGGTGCCGCCGAGCGAGACGGTCACCATGTCGTGGAAGCGGACGCCGGAGCGGTTCGGGACCTCGAAGGAGTGCTCCTCGACCACGGCCGGGTTGACGTTGAAGTAGGCGTAGGAGCCCAGGCCCCAGGCCTCGTGGGCGGTCACCGAGTCGGCGACCTTGTAGGCCGGGTAGCCGCGGGTCGAGCCGTTCATCCAGGCCGCCTGGTTCGGCGGGTCGTACGGCAGCTCGTTCTGGAAGAAGTAGGTGCGGCCGTTGTTGCCGTTCCAGATCACCTGGGTCTGCTGGTAGTGCTCGACGAACAGCCCGTACATGGTGACGTTGTTGCCGTTGACGACCAGCCCGTTGGCGGCGGTGTTGCTGGTCCAGCCGACCCCGCTGCCGTGGTCCGCGCGCCACAGCCACATGTGGTCGCCGATCACGTTGTTGGAGTTGACCACCAGCGACTGGGTGGCCTTGCCGACGCCCGCGCCGCCGATCCGGAAGAACACGTCGTGCAGCGAGGTCGGGTCCGCCGAGTGGTCGGCGGAGGAGCCCGCCGCGCCGATCTGCATCAGCACCGGGGAGTTGGTCGTCCCGGCGTCGATCAGCAGGCCGGCCAGCTTCACGCCGTTCACGTCCGCGACGTTCACGGCCGTGACGCCGTTGTCCGGGACGAGGGTGGCCAGGCCCAGGCCGAGCACCACGGTGTCGGCGCGGTTGACGTTCAGGGTCTGGTTCAGGTGGTAGACGCCCGGCGTGAACAGCAGGTTCTTGCCCTGGGCCAGCGCCGCGTTGATGTCGGACGCGGTCGCGCCCGGCTTCACGATGAAGAACTGGTCGATCGGCAGCGAGCTGCCCTGCTGCGCGCCGCCCGCCCAGCTGGTGCCGGAGGTGTTGGAGCGCAGCGCCGGGACGAACACCTTGTAGGCGCCCGCCGAGTCGACGTACAGGAAGGGCTTCTCGCGCACCACCGGGGTCTGGTTGACCGTGGTGTAGGGCGGGTTGGGGAAGGAGTTGGCGGGCGCGTTGACGTCGCCGACGAACACCATGTTCCAGTTGGAGCCCGTCCAGCTGCCCCACTGCGCGTTGCGCGAGAGCCACTGCTGCTGGGAGCCGGAGCGGACCTGGCCGTCGATCTTCGAGTCGGCGATGAAGCCGCCCGAGGACCAGCCGCCGTCGTCCAGCTGCAGGTTGCCCCGCACGTGCATCCGGCGGTACGGCGCCGCCTGGGAGACCGCCCAGCGGTCGGTGCCGCCGGTCGGGTTGACCGACAGGTTCTCGGCGGAGCGCCAGAAGTTCTGCGTCGCGTTGCCCTGGAACCAGTCGGCCTCGGCGTGCACCGCGCCGTTGATGGTGACGTCGTCGGGGGACAGGCCGAGGCCCGCCACCTGCGTGTAGAAGCCGACGTTGGCGTCCACGTTGTAGCTGCCCGGCTTGAACAGCAGGGCCTGGCGCTGGGTGCCGAACTGGTTGGACTCCTGCTGGGAGAAGACCGCGTTCAGCTTGGCCTGGATGGTCGCGGCGGGCGTCGACGGGTCGAAGACGGCCACGTTCGGCCCGAAGTCGGGCGTGCCGGGCGGGTTCGTGACGGTGCTCCCGAAGGTGAAGGACTGCGCGGCGGTGCCGTTGCAGGTGTACTGCTGCAACTGCACCGCGTCCGCGGTGGAGGCGCTCGGCACGTCCAGGCACTTGCCGCTGTTGCGGTTGACGAAGTGGTAGGCGCCGCCGGCCTCGGCGACCGCCTGCCACTGCTGGTTCAGGCCGCCGCTGTACGTCCACAGCTGGATCTTGGCCGCGTCGGCGGTGGAGACGTCGGTGACGTCCAGCGCCTTCGAGGTGTCGTTCTGGTTGTTGATCCGGACGTACCCGTTGCCGAGGTCCTGGAGCTGCCACTGCTGGGCGGTGGTGCCGTTGCAGGCGTACTGCTGGACGGCGGTGCCGTTGGCGGTGGCCGCCGCGGCGGCGTCCACGCACTTGCCGGAGTTCTGCGCGACCAGGGTGGTCGCCCCGGTCGGGACGGCGGCCAGCGCGGACGGGGCGGGGGCCAGCAGCGCCGCGGAGGAGGCCAGCAGGCCGGCCGTGGCGGTCAGCGGGAGGAGTCGTTTGCTGCGCAAGGGAGGTGTTCCTTTCTCGGGCCGGGGGCCGACGGGCATCAGGCGGGCAGGTTCCACTGCTGGTTGGCACCGGCGAAGCAGTCCCAGATCTGCAGCCGGGTGCCGTTCGCGGAGGACGGCCCGGTGGCGTCCAGGCAGCGGCCGGAGGCCGGGTTCACCAGGGTCTTGTTCGACTGGGCCTGCCACTGCTGGGCCCCGGTGCCGTTGCAGTCGTACAGCTGCGCCTGGGTGCCGTTGGCGGTGCCGCCCGAGGTCAGGTCGAGGCACTTGCCGAGCGCCCGGACGGTGCCGTCGGTGCCCACCGTCCACTGCTGGGCGGTGGTGCCGTTGCAGTCGTAGAGCTGCACGGCGGTGCCGTTGGCCGAGCTGGCCGCCGCCACGTCCACGCACTTGCCGCCGTAGCCGGAGATCTGGCCGGTGCGGCCGCCGCTCGGCGGCGGGGTGGTGGAGCCGCCGGTGAGCGCGTTGAAGGTCTTCGAGAACTGGTACGCCGACTGCGGGGTGCCGCTGCAACTGTCGGACAGCGTGCCGTTGGTGGCGCAGGCCTTGTCGCGGCCGATCGCCCAGAAGGCGAGCAGCTGGATGCCCTTGGACGCGGCGAAGGTCTCCAGGGTCTGCGCGTTGGCGGTGGAGAACACCTCGGAGGTGGTGTCGTTGACCCCGATCATCGGGGTGTTGCCCTCCATCGCCCACAGCTGCTCGGAGGTCTTGGACGTCCAGATCTGGCCCAGCTGGGTGTGCAGGCCGTTGGCGGCGCTGATCGCGGCCTGGCCCATGTCCATCGGCGAGCCGTAGTCCATCGTCATGATGTTGACCGCGTTGACGGTCAGCCCGCGGCTCTTGGCGTTGTTCAGCAGGCTGATCGAGTTGGATTCGAGACCCGAAGGACTCACCGGCAGCGTGTAGTTGACGTCGAGGCGCTTGCCCGCGGCCGCCTGGGCCTGCTGGAGCTGGGCCAGCGCTTGGTTGCGGCGGTCGTTGGCGGCGGTGTCGTTCAGCGCGCCGCCCTCGATGTCCAGGTCGATGCGGGTGAGGTTGAGCGCGTCCACCACCCGCTTGTACTGGGCCTGGAGGCTGGAGACGCTGGTGCAGGCCTGGCCCAGCTCGGTGCCGGAGGCGCCGCCGAAGCTGGCGATCACGTCGCCGCCGGCCGCCCGGTGCGCGTTGATCGCGCTGGTCCAACCGGCGTCCGTGATGGAGGTGTTGCCGTTGAACGTGGCGTTGCAGCTGCCGTCGCTGATCACGAAGGCGAGGGTGACGTACTTCAGCCCGCCGCCGGTGCGGGCGTTCGCCAGGGTGTTCGGCGAGTTCCAGGTCTCCAGGTACGGCGCCGCGTAGTGCGCCGGGAAGCCCGGCCCGGCGTTGGCGGCGGCCGAGGCCGGGCCGGCGCCGGCCACCAGCAGGCCGGCCACGGTGGCGGGCAGCGCGACGGCTGCCGCCGCGGCGCGGAGGCGGGGGCGGGGGCGCAGGCCGGAGCGGGAACGGGTGCGGATCAAGGCGGCTCCTCGTGGGGGAGAACGTTCACTCGTTCATGAAGTGAACGCGAAGCGATGCCTGAGGGAGCGTCCGGAGTGGTCCGGGCAGGGCGGAACATCCCCCTGACGGGGGATCAGTGGTGGTGGCCAGCAGCCCTGCCGGCTTTGGTCTGGACCTTTTTCAAGACGTGAAGTTATGGGCGTCTGCGCGACCACGTCAACCCCTCTGCGTACAGGAGTCGAAGGACGTGTGCGGAACGGCCGGGCGTGCGGGCGCGGCGGCCCCGGCGGGTTTTTACCAAACGGTCGACCACTTCGGGCGCCCGGCCGGATAGCTTCCGAACATCCGTCGAAACCTGGTGCGCGGGGCCCCGGAGCCTCGCGGGGAGGAGTGTGCCGTGAGCGTGTTCGACTTGGTGGGGGCCGCCGCCGAACTGCCGCGGGCGTGGAGCTCGCACGTCCTGGGCCGGGTGGGGACGGCCGAGGTGAAGGTGCTCCGGATGGACGCGCTGCCGGTGGCGGCGGAGCGCCACGACGCGGACGAGGCGCTGCTCGTGCTCGACGGCCGACTGGAACTGGAGGTGCAGGGCGAACCGGTCTCGGTGCGCGCGGGCGAGCTGTACGTGGTCGCCGCGGGCGCCGTGCACGCCGTCCGGCCCGGGAGCCGCGGCACGCTGGTGATCGTGGAGGCGGCCGAGGGGTTCCCCGACCTGCTGCTGCGCACCGCCGACGAATGCGCCCTGTCCGTCCGCACCACGGGCGCCTACGAACAGGGCACCTCGGACGGCTCCTGACCACCCGCCGTGTGCCCCGCCGTGTGCGCAGCCGTGCGCACCGCCCCGATGGGGACCCCGGTTGCGGCCGGGACGGGCGCGCTGGCACGGTCTCCCGGTGACGATCGTGCTGGGGAACAGGGACGGCTTCGCCATCGAGATCGGCGACCGGGACGGGTACGACCCGAACGGGCACCTGCGCCGGGTCGACCTGTGGGCGGCCGGGCAGTGGCTGACCTGCGACGACAACGCGGCCTTCGTCGCGCAGTTCCGGTTCGCGCTGGCCCGGGAGGCCGACTGGCTGCGGACCGGCGGTGGGCCGCCCCCTCCCTGGCCGGACCTGTCGCCGGAGGCCAACCACCGCCGCCTGCCGGGCGGCACTGCGACACCCGACGGCGAGGCCGCCGGCAGCCCCGACCACCACCGGGCCCTGGACTGGGGCCCCACCACGGACAACCTGATCGCCGCACTGTTCCGCGACGGGGACCACCTGACGCTCACCTTCCAGTTCTGGCGGGAGGACCACCTGCTGCGCCACCCCGAACACGCCGGCCGGGTCTTCACCGTTGAACTCCCGACCGCCGAGTTCGTCGGCCTCCTCGACCGCGCGCGGGCCGCGCTGGACGACACCGCGCAGCAGCATCAGCAGCAGCGCCGGTAGGGGGCACTCGCTTGATGGGGACGGGGTGCGGTGGGGTGGAACGGGGGAGGTGGGGGAGACGGGGCGGGCGAGTGCGGGGCGGTGCGGTCAGCGGAGTGGGACGCGGTTGAGCAGCAGGTTCCGACGCTGCGCCAGGTTCATCGGCCGGGGACGCAGGACCGCCCCGGCGGCGTCGGAGTCGCCGACGGATAAGAGGGCGGTGGCGACCGACGCGACGAACGCCTGGGGCAGTTGGCCCGCCTCCCACAGCAGGACCTCCAGCCGGCCGTGCTGACCGGCCTGCCGGAACCCGGCGGCCAGCGCAGGGAATTCCGGGGGAGTCCGCGCCGCCGGGGCCAGGCAGACCAGCCGATCGGCGACCTGGAACTGTCCGGCGGTGTGGAAGGACTTCACCACCGCGCCGAGCTCCGCAGCCGGCCAGGCCCGGGCGACCGCCGACAGCAGGTCGTCCGGGGAGATCCCCTGATGCTGGACCTGGTGCAGCGTCGGCAGCCACTCCGCGCGGAACCGCCCCTCGTCCGAGGGCTGTGAGCGGATCCAGTCGAGGAACGAGGACTCGTCCGCCGACCCCGCCCAGGTGACCGCGGCCACCGCCCCGGCGACCGCCGCGAACGGTGGCGCTCCCCGCCGCTCCGGCACCGGTGCCGAGCGGCGGGCCACGACGGCGCGCACCCGGTGGGCGAACTGGGCGAACAGCGCTGCTCTGGCCGCGCTGATGGGAACGGCCGACGGGGCGAGCCGGATTGGCGCGACCGAGGCCGACGGCTCCTGGACGGTGCCGCCACCGGCCTCGATCGCGGCGGCCAGCACGGTGATCCGGAGGTGCTGACCGGCGTCGCGCAGCCCGGCCAGGACGGCCGGGATCTCGGAGCTCTCCCGATGGGCCGGGATGCTGCGGACGATCTCGTTGGCGAGACGCGGCAGCCGGGCGTTCTCGTAGGTGGCGAGCAGCGCGCCGAGACCGGCGGCCGGCCAGGCCCGGGCCACCGCGACGGCCCAGGCGTTGGACTGGTAGCCGCGACCGTACCGAGCCAGCATCCGTTCCGGTGGCGGGAGTTGGCCGACGGCGTGCAGGGTGCGGATCCAGTCGACGTACACCGACTCCTCGGCGTGCAGCCCGGGGCCCGGGACGGTGTCCGCCGGTTGGTGGGGTTGGGGCTGGGGGTGTGGTTGGGGCTGGGCCTCGGGTTGGGGTGGGAGCGGGGCGGTGGCCACCGCCGTGGCGGGGACTGTGGCCGCCGTGGTGTCAGCCCGGAGCGTTGGTGCGGGGACGGGCGCGGTTGCGGTCGCCTGCTCTGTCGGGGTCGGGGACGGGGACGGGCTAGGGGTCGTGGCCTGGGCGGTTGGTGCGGGTGCCGGTGCGGGCAGTGGGACGGTCACGGCGGTCGGCGGGATGACCAGCGGCCTCAGCCGAATGGTGCCCGACTCCTCCACCCACCGGTGCGTCAGCCCGGAGGTCTCGGCGGGGAGGTGGCGGATCCGCTCGATGACCTCGGCGGCGGACCGGGGGCGGTCGTCCGGTTCCTTGGCGAGCAGGTCGAGGACCAGGCGGTCGAGCTCCGGGGGGAGCGGGCGGGGCGCCTCGGGGCCGGGTGGGCGGGCCGGTTCGGAGACGTGGCGCAGCATCAGTTGGACGGGGTTGCCGATGCCGAACGGCGGTCGGCCGGTGAGGAACTCGAACAGGACGCAGCCGAGCGCGTACAAGTCGCTCCGGTGGTCACCGGAGCGGCCGTGGAAGCGCTCCGGCGGCATGTACGCCACGCTGCCCATCACCTGGCTGTGCGAGGCGGAGTGGCCCTCGCGGTACTTGGCGATGCCGAAGTCGAGGATCTTCAGCTTGCCGTTCCAGGCCAGGAACAGGTTGGCGGGCTTCAAGTCCCGGTGGACCACTCGCTCGGCGTGCGCGAACGCGAGCGCGTCGCAGAGTTGGAGCGTCCAGTCCACCGCCTCGACGACCTGCGGCGGCCCCTGGGCCCGGAGCCGGTCCGCCAGATCGGTGCCGGTGAGCAGCTCCATCACCAGGTAGGCCGTCCCGTCGGGTTCTTGACCGAGGTCGTGGACGGTGACGATGCCGGAGTGGGTGAGACGGGCCGCGAGCCGGGCCTCGTTGAGGAACAGCTCGGTGCCGCGCGGCTGGTACGGATCGGGGTGCAGCAGTTTGACGGCCACCCGGCGCTCCAGCGCCACGTCCCACCCGTGCCAGACCTCTCCCATGCCGCCGCGCCCGATCGGCTCGTCCAGTCGGTAGCGCGCGGCGAGCATCCGTGCTGCGGCCAAGAGTGCCTCCCCGGTCTTCCCGACCGGGGCGCGCCGCGGCGGGACACGGGGCGTGCGGGCCGGTCTGTCCGGGAATCTACCAGCCGGGCCGGGGGCCGGACCGGTGCCGCGGAACCGCCTCCGGGCCGCCGTCCGGAGGCGGTGGGCACCGTGGCCGGCGCTGTCCGCGCGGGGTGTTCGAATGGGCGGATGCGTCTGACCGAACTGATCAGCGGCCTGCCCGGAATGCCGGTCGTCCTGGAGCGCTGCCGGGCCCTGGCGATGCTCGACGCCGTCCTGAGCCCGATCTGGGCCGACCGGTACTACTCCTGCGACTCCGGGTGGGCGCCGGGGGAGGTGATGGCCTCGATGCGGGACGGCTGCGGGAACGCGTACTCGATCGTCTTCACGGCGGCGGGCGCCTTCGCCCGCGGATTCGACCACGAGTCCCCGCTGAGCCCGGCCGGGCGGGGCGTGCCGGGGCCGTGGCCCGGGCTGCTCGACGGGGTGCCGGAGGCCTTCCGGGCGCAGGTCGAGGAGCCCGCGTTCTCCGACGGGGACGGGCGGTTGGAGGCCACGGTGTGCTTCTGGCGCGAGGCGGCCGACACCGCCTGGCGGACGGGCGCCCCCGAACTCCCGCCGGACGGCGGTGACGAGGACGGCGGCGAGGAGGACGGCGGCGCCGTCCGGCTGTTCGCCCTGCTGCTGGACGGCGCCCCCGAGGCGTACCGGGGCTTCGCCGAGGAGTACTACGAGACGGAGGTCGACCTCGACGCCGTCCGCCACGTGTACGCCCTGCGGCCGCTCACCCGGGAGGTCGTGCGCGCGCTGAATCCGGAGCTGGACCTCGCCGACCTGGCCGAGGACGTCGCGGAGATCCGCTACCCGACCGGCGCGTGAGAGCCTGTCGGCCGGCCCCCGGGCCCCGGGCCTGCCGAGCATCGAGCGAACGTCCATCATCGGCTCCTCCACTTCCTGACGTGACGTAGCGTCATGTCGACCGGCTGAACCGGTGGTCGGACCGGTGCGGCATCGTCGATCCCAAGGTTCGCCGATCGGGAAAGCCCTGTCTCTGAAGCCCTCCACCGTCTTTTCGGTGGTGCTGGATACACCCCCCGGACGGAACCCGGCAGCCAGGAGCGGAAGGTCGCCGCGGTGGGTAATCTGATGACATGGTGGGCACGGGGGAGACGCGCGCCGCGCGCGAAGAGCGGTTGCGGCGGGAGCGGGAGTGGACCGAGGCGCTGGAGAAGCGGATCCAGGCCCGGGACGAAGTGGAGCGCGAACGCCAGCGGGCCGAGGCCCGGAAGGCGGAGCGGGAGTCCTGGGCGGACGGGCAGCGCGGCGGAATCGGCGAGTTCTCCCAGGTCACCGGGCCGGACGGCGAACCCGTCCGGATCGCGGTGGTCTGGCTGGGCCGTCCCCACAGCGTCGCCAGAGCCTTCGAGCCGAAGCTGTCCACGAACTTCGCCGCGGGCGGGGAGGGCATCCTCTTCGCCATCCCGCTCATGCTGCTGTTCGGCCTCTACCGGGTCGCGTGCTGGCTCCTGCTGGAGCTCCGGCGCACCCCGCGCTGGGCCGTCGTCGCCGCCGTCGGAGCAGCCGGCAAGCCGATCGCCGTGCGGCGCGGCCGGGACGAGCAGGCGATGATCCGGGCCGCCACCGCCCTGGCCGAGCAGGTGGAGCAGGAGGGCACGGCCGCCATCTCCGCCGCCTGCGCCTGAGGACGCTCCGACCCATTACCGGAGTGCGGTGGCGGGGTTGCTCCGCCCGGCGGGCGCTGTGGGGAGCGAGGCGGAGGCGGTCGAGACCGTCCGGGCGCTGCGGGAGTCGTCGGCGCGGTGCTCGGCCACTGCCCGGAGGAGCCCCGGGCGCCCCGAGCGAGCCGCCGGTCACGGTCTGGGGCGGTTACCTGCTGTGGAGCGCCGGGCCCACCGGCCGTCCGGGCCCGTGCCACGGTCACACCACCCTGCACCCGGCGGGCCGGACGTTCCTCCGCGCGCAGGACGCCGAGCAGGCCGGGGGGCGGGGCAAGCGGTGCCCGCCGTCCGCAGCTGAGCGGGCTTTTCTGGACTTGCTGGTCCATTTTCTGCGGCCTAGCGTGCTGGACGTACCCGGACGGAACCGGGTTCGAACGGTGACGAGCAGGAACGAGCGGGAAGGCTGTCCCATGCACGCGATCAGGATCGAGGAGCACGGCGGCCCCGAGACCATGCGCTGGACCGAACTGCCCGACCCCGTACCGGGGCCCGGGGAGGCGCTGGTGCGGCTGGGTGCGGCCGGGGTCAACTACATGGACGTCGGCGCACGCACCTCGGGCGGCCCGGGCTGGGCGGCGCCGACCGTGCTGGGTGCCGAGGGGATGGGGTACGTCACCGGGCTCGGCGCGGGCGTCACCGGCCTGGCCGTCGGGGACCGGGTGGCCTGGTTCTACCACCCGGGCAGCTACGCCGAACTGCTGGCCGTCCCGGCGGACGCGCTGGTCAAGGTGCCCGACGGGGTGCCGGACGAGGTCGCGGGCGGCCTGCTGATGCAGGCGCTGACCGCCAACCACCTGACCACCGAGACGTACCCCGTCGCCCCGGGCAGCACCGCCGTGGTGCACGCGGCGGCCGGCGGGGTGGGCCGGCTGCTCACCCAGCTGGTGAAGGCCCGCGGCGGCAGCGTGATCGGCCTGGTCTCCCGGGAGGAGAAGACGGCCGCGGCGCGGGAGGCCGGGGCCGACCACGTCCTGGTGCACTCCGGGGCCGGGTTCGAGGAGCGCATCCGGGAACTCACCGGCGGGCGCGGGGCGGACGTGGTCTACGACGGCGGCGGCGCGGACACCTTCCGCTCCTCCCAGCTGTCGCTGCGCCCGCACGGCGTGCACGCCTACTACGGCCCGTTCATGGGCGTCCCGACGCTGCGGCCCACCGACCTGCCCAACAGCATCCTGCTCAGCTACCCGGTCGTGCACCACCACGTCGCCACCCGCGAGGCCCTGCTGCGGCGCTCCGCCGAGGTGTTCGACCTGGTCCTGGACGGGCGGCTGGTCCAGCAGGTCACCGGCCGGTACCCGCTCGCCGAGGCCGCCCGCGCGCACGCCGACCTGGAATCGCGCCGCACCACCGGCAAGCTGGTCCTGCTGCCCTGACCGTCCCGCCGTTCTGCCGTTCCGCCGTTCCGCCGTCCCCGTTGGAGGAGAACCGTGCCGCTGACCAGCAAGGGCGCCGCCACCCGGCGGCGCATCGTCGAGGGCGCCGCCGAACAGATCCGCGAGCACGGGGTGTTCGCGGTGCGGCTGGAGGACGTGATGGCCCGCACCGCGACCAGCAAGAGCCAGCTCTTCCACTACTTCCCCGGCGGGAAGGACGACCTGCTGCTCGCCGTGGCCCGGCACGAGGCGGACCGGGTGATCGAGGACCAGCAGCCCGAACTGGGCTCCCTCACCTCCTGGGAGGCCTGGCGGCGGTGGCGCGACAAGGTCCTCGCCCGCTACCGCGCCCAGGGCGTCAACTGCCCGCTGCACACGGCGCTCGCCCAGCTCGGCGGGGCCACCGACGCCACCCGGGCGGTGACCTGCGAACTGCTCACCCGGTGGCAGGGCCAGCTCGCCGCGGGCATCCGCCACCTGCAGGCCGACGGCGAGACCGCCCCCGGCCTGGACGCCGACCGGGAGGCCGCCGCACTGCTGGCCGGGCTCCAGGGCGGCGTGCTGATCCTGATGGCCACGGGGGCCACCACCCACCTGGAGGCCGCCCTGGACACCGGCCTCGCCCGCCTGCGCGGCGCCCGGCAGTGAGCACCGGCGGCCGGGCTCCGCGTGACGGGGGGCGGGCGCCGGCGGCCCGGCGTCACGCGCCGGGGCTCAGGCGCGGTACGCGGCCGTCGCCGTCTCGACGAAGGCGCGGACCAGCGGGTCGCCGCGGCCCGCGTCCCACGCCACCACCACCCGGCTCGGCTCCAGGTCGACCAGCGGCACCACCGCCAGCTCGGCGGGCAGCTCGTGCCCGAGCGGCGCCAGACCGACCGTGCCGTTCCACAGGACCGACTGCAGGCACTCCTGGACGCCGCGCACCACCGGCCCGCGGGACGCCGCCGTGCCAGTACGCCTGCCAGAGCGGGTCGGTACCCGGCGGGAACCTGAACCAGCGCCGGTCGGCCAGCTCGGCCAGCCGCAGCCGCTCGCGGCGGGCCAGCGGATCGTCCGCGCGCACCACCGCCCCCACCGGATCGGCCCGCAGCACGCGCACCTCCAGGCCGGTCCCGTCGAACGGCGCCCGGGTGAGCGCGACGTCCACCAGCCCGGCGCGCAGCCCGCAGGTCGGGTCGGTCAGGTCGGTCTCCCGCACCCGGACGTCGACGTCCGGACGGTCGCGGCGGAAGGCGGCCGCCGACCGGAACACGCCGGGGTCGGTGCCGTCGCCCAGGATGCCGACGGTGATGCCCGCGCTCCCGGCCGCCGCACCCACCCGCAGCCGGGCCCGCTCGGCCCCGGCGAGCAGCGCCCGCGCCTCCTCCAGCAGCACCGCGCCCGCCGGGGTGAGCGCGACACCGGCCGGCGAGCGGACCAGCAGCGCGGCGCCGAGGTCGGCCTCCAGCTGCCGGACCGCCCGGCTCAGCGGCGGCTGGCTGATGTGCAGGCTGCGGGCGGCCCGGCCGAAGTGCAGTTCCTCGGCGACCGCCACGAAGTACCGCAGTGTCCGTAGCTCCACGCTGCGACGATACCCAGTCGGTATCGGCGGCCCGGAACGGGTCTTGGACAGCCGACCGGCCCCGGCGGTGGACTCGTCGGGACGCGGCCGATCCGGGCCCGCGCCACCGACGCCCACGGACGGGAACCACGGGAGCCATGAGAATCGCCTACTGGATCGTCGCCGGTCCGCTCGCCCTCCTCTACCTCTACGGGGGCGCGCTGAAAGTGCTCCGCAGCCCCGACCGGCTCCGCCCGATGATGGCCTGGGTCGACCGCGTCCCGCTGCCCGCCCTGCGCACCCTGGGCGGCCTCGAACTGCTCGGCGCCGTCGGCCTGCTGGTGCCCACCGCCCTCCTCGCCTGGCCCGCCCCGGCCGCGGCCACCGGCCTCCTGCTCCTGCAGGTCGGCGCCGTCCCGGTCCACCTCACCGGCGGCGACCGCCGCATCGGCCTCAACCTCGTCCTGCTCGCCGCCGCGGCCGCGGCCCTGTGGCTGTCCGTCGCCTAGCCCGGGATGCGGGATGCGGGATGCGGGATGCGGGATGCGGGATGCGGGATGCGGGGCACGGACGCGGGGCGTGGGAGACTGCGCCGCATGCGGATCGACGTGGTGGAAGAGTCGGACGGGGGTGCCGGGGCCGAGCTGGAGGCGCTGGTGGCGGAGGGGTTCGAGCGGATCGACCGGCTCGCCGAGGCGCACGTGCAGTGGGGGCTGGGGACGGCCGACCGGTGGGGGCTGGACCAGCGGACCGGGCTGATCACCTGGACGTTCCCGGACCGGACGGCCGTCGCGGCCGCGCAGATCCTGGCGACCTGGAGCCCGCGGGGGGAGAGCTGGATGTGGTCCTGGGCGAACGGGAGCATCCTGCCCGGGCTGAGCCGGGACGCCCGGGCCGTCCGCGACTGGGCCGGGGCGCGGGGGCACGCGGCGCTCACCACCCCGACGCTGGACGCCGACGCCGGTGCCGCCGCCGCCCTGGCCGCCCTCGCCGTCCGGGTCACCCGGGCCGCCGGGTTCTACCGGGGCCCGGGCGACCGCTCGCACACGATCATCACCTTCGGCCCCGTCACCCTCACCGGGCCGGACGGCGCCACCTCCACCCGGACCGTCGAGGTCGGGTGACCGGCCCCCGACCCGCCCCCGGCCCGCCCCTGAGCGGGCCGGAGAACAAATGGGTTGGCCGGGCGGCGAGGGGTTGCTACTGTTCGGATCGCCGTGACCGGAAGCGAGGAGGTGAGTTCCCGATGAGAGCTGGATCGAGGTGGGTGCTCCCCCCTTCCCCCACGGTGTAACGACTGACACAGGTGTCGTCGGGAGCGCCCGCGTGAGAACGCAAGCACTCCTGAGAGGCGAAAGCCATGAACACCGTGCAGATCACCCGGGTCGACGAGACCCAATGGCAGGCCCTCGCCGATGACGTCGTCGTCGGCCGGGGCGATGTCTCCGCCCGCCCCGACGGCCGACGGTTCGTCAGCATCGACGTGTGGGACGACGCGGCCTTCGCGCCGCTGGCCACCGCGATGCTCGCCGCCCTGCCCACCCCGCTCCGCACCCTGCTCGCCGGGGACGACACGGGCCCGCTCGCGCACTGGGAGCGGGCCGGGTTCGTCCCCGAACGGCGGGAGTGGGAGTACCTCCTGTCCACCGCCGCCGACCTCCCCGAGCCCGCCCCGGGCGTCACCGTCCTGCCCGCCGGAACCGCCGACGAGGCCGAACTCCGCCTGCTGGACCGGGAGATCCGCGCCGAGGTCGAGGCCGGCTCCGGCTGGCACACCATGCCCGCCGAGGTTCGACCCTGCCCGCCGGGGGACACTCTCATCGACCCCTCCCTGTACGCCGTCGCCGTCCACGAAGGCCGGTACGCGGGCCTGGTCCGGGTGGTCCGCCCCCGCGGCCGCGGCCCCGCCCGGATCGGCCTGCTCGCGGTCCGCGCCGCCCACCAGCGGCACGGCCTCGGCCGCTCCCTGCTCGCCCACGCCCTGCGCGCCCTGCACGAGAGCGGCACCACCACCGCCCGGGCCGAGGTCGACCAGTCCCGCACCGCCGCCGTCACCCTCCTGGAGGGCTTCGGGGCCGAACGGACCGGTCACCTCCTGCACTTGGTCCACCCCTGACGGACACTCCTGTCGGGGCCCCCGACAGCCCCCCCGTTTTCCCACCAGAGAATCGAGATCCCTTGCCACGCGTAGCAAAAGGCCTGGAACTGGAGGGCACCGTCCTCGAGTGCCTGCGCAACGCCACCTTCAAGGTGGAACTGCAGAACGGCCACCACGTGCTCGCCCACATCAGCGGAAAGATCCGCAAGAACTACATCAAGATCCTCCCGTTCGACCGCGTCCTGGTCGAACTCAGCCCGTACGACCTGACCAGGGGCCGCATCCTGTTCCGCTACCGCAACTGACCCCGCGTCACCCCGGCTGGGGAGGGGCGTTCCTCCCCAGCCGGTGCCGGACGCCCCGCGGCTCCCCGTCCGCGACGGCCCGGGCCGTCGCCGGTCCAGCCGTGCGCGGCCAGGGCGGTCACCGATTCGTCCCAGTCCCCGCTGCCCGGTGCGGCGTGCACCAGGGCGCGGGCCATCAGCACCTCGCGGCCTCGGCGATCCGCAGCGCGCGGCGGTGCGGGGAGTGCGGGGCCGCCGGGTCCTCGATCCCGTGCAGCAGCTCCCGGAGCAGGTCCACCCGGCCCTGCCGCACCGCCCACTCGACCGGGTCGACGCCGCCCGCCCACGGGAGGAGGGCGTCCACGCCCCGCAGGGCGACCAGCTCACCCGTCGACGCCACCCGGCCGGCCCGGGCCGCGGTCTCCAACAGGGCCGTCCCGGCCGGGCCGGACAGCTCCGCGTCGGGCACCTCGGCGAGCAGGGTGAGGAACAGGTACTCGTCGCCGCGCGCGACAGCGGCCGTCAGCGGGGAGGTGTCCACCCGGGGAGCGTGCCGCCCCGTCCCCGGCGCGGGCGAGCGGTTTTCGCCCGGGAGGAGCGGTGGCACGAGCGGGGGAGAGAGCAGCGGGGGAGCAGGGGACGCCGCCCCCGGTGTGGGACGCCGCACATCGGGGAGGTGCGCGTTGCCCCGGCCGCCGACCGGGTGACAGAGTGCCGGACATGGTGGCAGAGGCGCAGGTCGGAGAAGAGAACACGGCACCGGAGCGGGTGTTCGACTGGCTGGACGAGGCCGCGGCCGTCCGGGACGCCGCCGGGCTGACCAGGCGGCTGCGCAGCCGCCCGGCCGCCGACCCGGTGCTCGACCTGGCCTCCAATGACTACCTCGGGCTGACCAGGCACCCGGCCGTCACCGCGGCCGCCGCCGAGGCCGCCCTCCGCTGGGGCGGCGGCGCGACCAGCTCCCGGCTGGTCACCGGCACCACCGAGGCGCACACCGCGCTGGAGCGCGAACTCGCCGAGTTCTGCGGCTACCAGGCCGCCCTGGTGTTCTCCTCCGGCTACACCGCCAACCTCGCCGTGCTCACCGCCCTCGCCGGACCGGACACCCTGATCGTCTCCGACGCCCACAACCACGCCTCGCTGATCGACGGCTGCCGCCTCGCCCGGGGCCGGGTCGCCCGCGCCGCGCACTGCGACCCCGCCTCGGTGCGGGAGGCCCTCGCCGCCCGCGCCGAACCCCGTGCCCTGGTGGTCACCGACTCGGTGTTCTCGGTCGACGGCAACGCCGCCCCGCTCGCCGCGCACCTCGCCGCCGCCCGCCGGCACGGCGCCGCGCTGGTCATCGACGACGCGCACGGCCTGGGCGTGCTCGGCCCCGGCGGCGCGGGCGCGGGCGCCGCGGCCGGCATCGCCGGACAGCCCGACGTGGTCGCCACCGCGACGCTCTCCAAGTCGCTCGGCTCGCAGGGCGGCGTCGTCCTCGGCCCCGAACGGGTGATCCGCCACCTGGTCTCCGCCGCCCGCACCTTCATCTTCGACACCGGCCTCGCCCCCGCCGCGGTCGGCGCCGCCCTCGGCGCGCTGCGCCTGCTGCGCGCCGAACCCGGCCGGGCCGCCGACGCCCTGCGGGTGGCCCGCGAACTCGCCGACCGGCTCGGCGAATCCGGTCTGGACGCCTCCGCCCCCGACGGCGCCGTGGTCTCCGTCCGCGCCGACGACCCCGAGCACGCCGTGCGCTGGGCCGCCGCCTGCCGGGACGAGGGCCTGGCCGTCGGCTGCTTCCGGCCCCCGTCCGTCCCCGACGGCGTTCCGCGCCTGCGGCTGACCGCCCGGGCCGACCTGACGGACGAGCAGATCGCCTTCGCCGTCGGCGTGGTGCTCAAGACCCGCTGAACGGTGCCGGGCGGGCGGGGTCGCCCGCCCGGACCAGGGGGCCGGTTCAGCCGAAGACGACCTGGTCGACCGTCCAGAACGCCGAGTTGGTGCCCGTGTAGCGGAACTGGAACCGGGCCGTCGACGCCCCCGCCGGGACGGTGACGTCCAGGTGCTCCACCGTGTTCAGGTCGGCCCGGTAGGACTTCACCAGCTGCGCGGCGCCGCCGTCGAACGACACGTACACGTCGCCGGTCTGCGGGCCGTCCACCTTGTAGTCGGTGGCGAAGGACAGCGTGCCGTGCGTGCGGCCCGCCACCGGGTACGCCGGGCTGACCAGCGTCGAGTCGAACTGGCCGGTGCCGTGCGACTTGTCGTCCCACTCGTCGGAGTCCGCGACCGCGAACACGTTGCGGGCCCGGACGTTGGTCTCCCGGCTCTGGCCCAGCTGCGCCGCCGTCCAGAACTCGTCGGTGGCGAACGCCCAGCCGCGCCACTCGGTCACGCCGCCGGTGGGCATCCGCGAGTTGTCGATCGACCAGCCGGCCGGCGGGGTGTGGGTGAAGCCCTTGACGGTGGAGCCGATGCCGGTCTCGTCCACCCGGGTCTGCAGGCTCGGCCGCAGCGCGTCGAACTCGTCCGGCACGATCTCGTCGACCGGCCTGCCGTCCAGGCCCCAGGCCGGGTCGATCGGCGCGCCCTGGTGCTTGAGGACGGTCGGCGCGATGTCCACCGGCTTCACGTCGTAGCGGCGCGCCCCGGCCTGGTAGCCGCGGCCGTCGAGCACCATCCAGGTCTGCCGCTCGTTGGCGCTGTTGCCGCCGTGGCCGCCCGCGTCGGTGTGGCCGTGGTCGGTGGTGACCACGATCAGCCAGTCCTCCGAGGCGTAGGTGGCCCGGGACTTGAGCGCGGTCAGCACCTTTCCGAGCAGGGTGTCCGCGCCGTGGATCGCCGCCAGGTACTGGCTGGACGCGCCGCCGTACGAGTGCCCGGCCTCGTCCACCTCGTCGAAGTGCAGGAACACCGAGTCCGGGTTGCCGTGCGCCAGGTAGTCGGCGGCGTCCGAGGCGGTCTTCGCGTCGTTCTCGCTCTCCGGGATCCGCAGGTCGGCGGTGCCGTTGAAGACGTTGGCGGTGATCGGGTTCCAGGAGCCGATCACCAGCGTCGAGTTGGCCGGATCGGCGGCCTCCAGCCGGCTCGCGTAGTCCGGGTACAGGTCGAAGCGCGAACCGGTGAAGTTGTTGTCCAGCACCTTGTGCTTGTCCGGCCACACGCCGGTGGCGATGGTCGACCAGCCCGGCCCGGAGAGCGTCGGCGCCAGCGGGTTGGCGTACAGGTTGGAGGTCGCCGTGGTGCCGGAGGCGATCAGCGCCTTCAGGTTCGGCGCGTCCGCCGCCGCGATCTTGTCGTACCGGGTGCCGTCGATGCCGATCACCAGCGTCTTGGCCTGCTTGCTGCCGTTCGGCAGGCCGTTGTACGCGCCGGTGGCGGCCACCGCGGACGAGCCACCCAGCGGTACCAGCGCGGCCGCGACGACGGCCGCGGCGGAGAGGGAGAGGGCCATGGTGGAACGGGAGTTGCGCACGGGGGCTCCCAACGGGAAAGCGAGACGGTGCGGTTGCACCGGCAACCGAGGATGGGCCGGGCGGGCGAGCGCGAGCCCGCGCCGAATCCACGCTTGTATGAACAAGCGTCAAAATTCAGTCCAGACACGTTACTGTTCCGTGATGCTTCGTTGGCGTCCCATCTGGCCGGGGGTGCTGTCCGGCAGGCACCCGGACGAGGGGGCGGCGGCGCGCTCGATACCCTGGGCCGGTGAACCACGGCACCCCCCGCACGCCCCTCGCCCCCGCCCGGTCCGGCGTCCCCGAGCACGGGCGGGTGCCCAAGTACTACCTGGTCAAGGCCGAGGTCCAGGAGCTGATCGACGCGTTGGGGCCGGGCGGGCGGCTCCCCACCGAGGCCGACCTGGCCGAGCGGTACGGCGTCGCCCGGGCCACCGTCCGCCAGGCCCTGCGCGAGCTGCTGGTCGAAGGCCGACTGCGCCGCCAGGGGCGCGGGACGGTGGTGGCCGGAGCCAAGATCGAACAGCCGCTGTCGCTGGCCAGCTACACCGAGGGCGTCACCCGCCAGGGCCTGCGCCCCGGCCGCACCCTGATCGCCCTGGACCGGCAGCCCGCCGACCCCGCCCTGGCCGACCGCCTCGCCGTCCCGCCCGGCGAACCGCTCTGGCACCTCGAACGGGTGCTGCGCGCCGACGAGGAACGCGTCGGCCTGGAGTCCACCTACCTGCCGGTGGCCCGCGTCCCGGAACTGGCGGGCGAGTTCGACCCGGCCGGCTCGCTCTACGGCTACCTGCGCGGACGCGGCGTCCACCTCGCCGGAGCCGAGGAGCGGATCGAGACGGTGCTCGCCACCCCGCGCGAGGCCCTGCTGATCGGCACCCCGCCCGCCCTGCCGATGCTGCTGTTGCACCGCCGCAGCCGGGACGCCGACGGCCGCCCGCTGGAACTCGTCCGCACCCTCTACCGGGGCGACAGGTTCAGCTTCACCCTCGACCTGACCGCACCCACCACCGACTGACCGGGCCCGGCCGACCGCCGTGGCCCGCGGGCCCGTAGCCCGTGGCCCCGATCAGAGCGCCGAAACCACCAGCAGCAGCACGAGCACGGGCGCACCCCAGGCCATCCCGCGCAGCACGCCGCGCCGCACGGTGCCCTCGGCGGGCAGCCACGGCCGCGACGACGCGGTGCCGGGTTCGGGTGCGGGTGTGGGTGTGGGGGCGAGCGCGGGTGCGGCGGCGCCGGGTTCCGAGCCGTCGGGCGCGGCGGCGTCCGGCGCGGACGCGCGCTGCGGGGCCAGCGGCAGACCCATCCGCACGCCCGCCGTGGCCAGCGCGGGCGCGAGCAGGGTGGAGGCCAGCCACAGCGGGTAGAGGAAGCCCGGATCGCGGTTCGAGGCCGGATCGTGGCCCGAGACGGGAGCGATCCCGGCGACCGGCCAGGCCAGCAGGGCCACCAGCGCGCCGAACAGCAGCGCCAGTACCGCCCCCGCCCACACCGCACCCACCGACCGGGCACGGTACTTCGGCGTCGCCGTCCGCAGCAGGCTCCCCGCCAGCACCGCGGCCCCGTACCCGGCGAACACCACCAGCCCGCCGCCGCGCAGCGCCTCGCGCAGCCCCTCCGCCCACGGCGCCCCGTCCGCCGCCGCGCCGAAGCCCCACCCGCCGGCCGCCGCCGCCGCCAGGACCACGGCCGCCGCGCCGGGTGCCGCCGTCCGCTCCGCCCGCGCCGCCGTGCCGTCCACCGCCGTGCCGTTCACCATGACCGGCACGCTACAGCGGCCCCGACTGCGCCCCACAGCCCCCTCGGGGGCGGCCGGGCACCGGGCACGGAGCACCGGGCGCGGGGGAGGGGAACGCCGGGCGCCGGGGAGGGGAACGCCGGGCGCGGGGCGTGCTCAGGCCGGGACGTCGATGGTCACCTTGCCGAACGCCGCCCCCGACGCGTAGTGCCGGAAGGCTTCGACGGCCCGGTCGAACGGGAAGGAGCGGTCGAGCAGCGGTCGGATCCGGTGCCGCTCGACCAGGGCGTTCACCTCCAGGAACTGCGCCCGGCTGCCGACGGCCACGGCCCGCACGGTGGCGCCGGAGCGGAACAGCGCCCGCGGGTCCAGCGGTGGGGCGCTCTCCGCGACGAAGCCGACGCAGGCGACGTGGCCCGCGACCCGCACCGCGCGCAGCGACTGCTCCAGCCCGCCCGCCACGTCGACCACCCGGTCCGCCCCCCGACCGTCCGTCAACTCGCGGACCCGGCCCGCCCAGTCGGGGACGGCCCGGTAGTCGACCACCTCGTCCGCCCCCAGCTCCAGCAGTCGGCGGGCCTTGTCCGGGCTGCTGGTGGTGGCGATCACCCGCGCCCCGAGCGCCTTGCCGAACTGCAGCGCGAACAGCGAGACGCCGCCCGAGCCCAGCGTCAGCAGGGTCTGCCCCGCGCGCAGGCCCTCGCCGTCCCCGGTCAGCGCGTTCCACGCGGTGACCGCCGCGCAGGGCAGCGTCGCCGCCTCGGCGAAGGACAGGTGCGCGGGCACCGGCACCAGGGAGTCGGCGTCCAGCAGGGCCAGTTCGGTGAGCATCCCGTCCAGCGAACCGCCGAGCTGCGCCAGGTGCTGGAGGTCGAACGGCCCCTCCCGCCAGCTCGGGAACACGTTCCCCGCCACTCGGTCGCCGACCCGCACCGCCGTGACGCCGGACCCGACCGCGACCACCAGGCCCGCCCCGTCGGCGACCGGCACCACGTCCGGCTTCACGGGCAGCAGGTAGTCGCCGCGCAGCACCATCAGGTCGCGGAAGCTCAACGACGCGGCGCGGACGGCCACCAGGGCCTGCCCGGGGCCGGGCGCCGGATCGGGGTGCTCACGGACGGCCAGGCCGTCGATCCCGGCACCGCTGTCGACGTGGTAGCTGCGCATGGGGTTGTTCCTTCCGGTGGGTGGAACGGGTGGATGGAGCAGGTGGATAGAATGATCGGTCTACTGGCGGGTGAATGTATAGAACGGTTGATCTACCGGTCAACCCCTGGCAGGCTGACTCCATGGGCACAGCAGGCGCGGCGGACACGACGAGCACGGCGGACGTGGCGGGCGCGACGACCGCACGGGCCGCGACGGGCAGGACGGGTGCCCGTGCGACGGCCGGGCCCGGGCCGCGCGAACGGCTGCTGGCCGCCGCCCAGGAACTGACGTACCGCCACGGCACGGGCATCGGCGTGGACGCCCTGCTCAAGGAGGCGAACGTGGCCCGCCGCTCGCTGTACGAGCACTTCGGCGGGAAGGACGGCCTGATCGCCGAAGTGCTCCGCCGCAGCACCGCCGAGGACGCCGCCGAATACCGGCGCACCCTGCGCGCCGCCGGTGACGACCCGCGCGAACGCCTGCTCGCCGTCTTCGACCGGCTCGCCGTCGTCGTCGCCGCGCCGGGCTTCCGCGGCTGCCGCTACCTCGCCGCCGACCTGGCCCTGACCGACCCCGACCACCCCGGCCACCAGGTCACCCGCCAGTACCGCGAGCAGGTCACCGGGCTGCTGGCGGACGAACTCCGCGCCCTCGGACACCCCCGCCCCGACCACGCCGCCGGTCAACTGCTGCTGCTGATCGACGGAGCGATGGCCGCCGCGGCCACCCGCCCCGGCGCCGACCCGGTCGCCGCCGCGCGCGAACTGGCCGAACGCGTCCTCACCGAGGCGGGAGAGCCGGGACGGGCGGCCGCGGTCGCCACCACCGACTGAGGCCCGCCACCGGACCCGCTGGCCGGTGCCTGCCGCCGGACCCGCTGCCCGCTGCCCGCTGCTCACCGATACCTGCCCGTCGTCGGCGCGGCTCAGAGCGTCAGCACGATCTTGCCCAGCGTGTCGCCGCGCTCGATCAGCTCGTGGGCCTTCGCCGCCTCCTCCAGCGGGAGCGCGTGCTCTACGTGCGGCCGGAGCAGGCCGTCCTCGACCAGGGCGGCCAAGGCCTCCAGGCCGACGTGGTCGGGCTCCACGGTGACGCCGGCGAAGCGCCGCCCGGCCCTGACGGTCTCCTCGCGCAGGGCGGCGTCGGTGCGGGCGACCAGCGTCACCAGCAGGCCGCCGGGGCGCAGCACCCCGATCGAGCGGTGGCCGACCTGGCCGCCGACGCCGTCCAGCACGACGTCCAGGTCGGAGAGGACCTCGGCGAAGTCGGTGCTGCGGTAGTCGACCACCTCGTCGGCGCCGAGCCCGCGGACGAACTCCGCCTTCCCCGCGCTGGCGGTGGCGACCACGTACGCCCCACGGGCCTTGGCGATCTGCACCGCCAGGTGGCCGACCCCGCCGCCGCCCGCGTGGACCAGCACCCGCTGCCCGGGCCCGACCCGCGCGGTGTCGACCAGCGCCTGCCAGGCCGTCAGCCCGGCCAGCGGCAGCGCCGCGGCGTGCACGTGGTCGAGGCCGGCCGGCTTGCGGGCCAACTGGCGGGCGGGGACGGCCACGTACTCGGCGTACCCGTTGCCCAAGCGGGGGAAGAATGGCATCCCGTAGACCTCGTCGCCGACCTCGAACCGGTTCACCCCGGGCACCACCTCCTCC
The DNA here is from genome assembly GCF_013364235.1 of Kitasatospora sp. NA04385. Lineage (NCBI taxonomy): Bacteria > Bacillati > Actinomycetota > Actinomycetes > Kitasatosporales > Streptomycetaceae > Kitasatospora > Kitasatospora sp. NA04385. The sequence continues at coordinate 7,695,403 of NZ_CP054919.1, forward strand.
ACCACGCCCGAGACGTCCCAGCCGAGGACGAACGGTGGCTCGCCCATCAGCGGGAAGGCACCGGACCGGACCATCGCGTCCACCGGATTGACGGCGGCGGCGTGCACCCGGACCAGGACTTCGGTGGGCAGCGGGACGGGACGGGGCAGGTCGACCGTGTGCAGCACGGACGGGGCACCGACGGCGGACTGGGAAACGGCGCGCATGGCAGGGCTCCTTGGGGGGGCGAAGGTGAAGGCGAAGAGGTGCGAAGGGGGGAGGGGGCAGGAGGGGGCAGGGGGGCGGGCGTGGTCAGGCGGTGGCGGCGTGCTCGGCGAGGAAGTCGGTGATCAGGGCCTGCCACCGCTCGGGCTGCTCGGCGAACGGCAGGTGGCCGGTGGGCAGTTCGGCCTCCCGGGCGCCGGGTATCCGTTCGACCAGCTCGCGTTGCAGAGGCAGCGAGACCAGCGGGTCGGCGGTGGTGGTGATCACCAGGGTGGGCGCCCGGACCAGGGCCAGATCGCTGCGGACGTCTATTCGGCGGACCAGGTCGACGTGCTCGGGGGTGCCGGGTGGGAGGGTGGCGGCCAGCGCGGTGATCGCCCCGCGCAGCGCGGCGGGCTCCGCGGACCGCAGCGCCCCGGTGCTGAACGCGACCAGCGTCAGAAACTCGGCGAGCAGATCGTGTCGGCCGGAGGCGTACAGCTCGGCCCATAGGCGGGCGGCGAGCTCCAGCGGGGCATCCCGGTGGGCGAAGGCGGCGGTCAGCACCAGGGCGCTGACCCGCTCCGGGTGCCGGGCGGCGGCGCGGACCGCGACCGGGGCGCCGAGCGAGAACCCGGCCAGGGCGAAGCGGTCGAGCCCCTCGGCGTCGGCCGCGGCGACCAACTGGTCGGCCAGCTCGTCGGCGTCCAACTGCCGGGCGGCGCGCGGGGAGCCGCCGGTGCCGGGCCAGTCGACGCCGACCACGGTGTGCCGGGCGGCCAGCGCGCCCAGGACCGGCCCGTAGTTGGCCTCGATGCTGCCCCCGGCGCCGTGGGCGAGCACCAGGCCGGGGCCGGAGCCCACGACGGTGCGGGCCAGCGGGGTCGGCGGGGTCGGCGGGGTCGGCGGAGCGAGCGGGGTGGGTGCGGTGAGCGGGGCAATCGGGCGTGCGGGCATGGGAGTTCCCCTCCGGACGCGGCAGGGCGCCGAATTCCATAGCGGTCGCTACAGAAGAACCGTAGCACGATCTATAACGACCGCTATAGAATTAACGCCATGACACCCAAGGGACGCCCACGGGGCTTCGACCTGGAAGCCGCACTCGACGCGGCACTGATGGAGTTCTGGCGCCACGGCTACGAGGCGACCTCGATGTCCGGCCTCACCAGGGCGATGGGCATCAGCCCGCCCAGCCTGTACGCGGCCTTCGGCGACAAGCGGCAGCTGTTCAGCGCGGCCGTCGGGCGCTACGCCGAGACGCACGGCAGCTACGGCGCCCAGGCGCTCGCCCGGCCCACCGCGCGGGAGGCCGTCGAGACCATGCTCGGGCTGGCCGCCACCGGGTACACCGACCCCGCCCACCCGCCGGGCTGCTTCGTGGTCGACGGCGCGACCAACACCAGCGACGCCTCCCAGGAGGTCCGCGAGGAGCTGTGCGCCCGCCGCGAGAGCACCAAGCGCGCCGTCGCGGCCAAGATCGTCGCCGACGTCGAGGCCGGCCTGCTCCCGCCCCGGGCCCGGGAGGAGGCGGACGGCCTGGCGGCCTTCTACGCCTCCGTCATCCAGGGCATGTCCACCCAGGCCCGGGACGGCGCCGACCGCGCCACCCTGGAGCGGATCGCCGAACTGGCCATGCGGGCCTGGCCGTCCGATGCGGCGGGGGAGCGCGCCGAGAACACCGGGCGTGCGGGGAGCGTCGCGGCGGGGTGAACGCACCCGGCCCGCCGGGGCCCGGCCCCGGCCGACGCGGTGTCGGTCGGAACGGGCGCGGCGGGCCGGTTCGGCGCGGACGGGTCCGGCGCGGGCGGCGCGATGCGCCACTGCGCTGCTGCGCCACCACGCTGCTGCGCCACCACGGTGTCGCGGCACGCCGGTGGCGCCGGTTCGCCGCGCCGCGTCGGCCTCAGGGGCGGATGGCGACGGCCCCGTAGCAGGAGGCGCCGGCGTCGGTGATGTGCTCGGTGTCGTCGTCGGCGGAGGGGTTCCAGCGCGGGGTGGCGACGATGCCGGGGGCGAGGACGTCCCAGCCGGTGAAGAAGCGGCCGAACTCCTCGCTGGTGCAGGCCGCGACGGGGGTCCCGGCGGCGGTGTAGACCTGGATCAGCCGGGCGGTCTCGTCCGGGGCGAAGTCCGGCGTGAGGTGGCTCATCACCAGGGCGGAACCGCGGGGCAGCCGGGCCTTGAGCCCCTCGGTGATCCGGTGGGCCTCGTCCGGCACGAAGTGCAGCAGCGCGTTCATGCTGAGCGCGATCGGCCGGTCGAAGTCGAGGGTGCGGGCGGCGGCCTCCAGCAGCGCCTCGGGCTCGCGCACGTCGGCCTGGACGTAGGCGGTGACGCCCTGTTCGGTGCCGCGCAGCAGGGCCTGGGCGTGCAGCAGGACGATCGGGTCGTTGTCGGCGTAGACCACCGCCGCGTCGGGTACGACCTGCTGGGCGACCTCGTGCAGGTTCGGGGAGGTGGGGATGCCGGTGCCGATGTCGAGGAACTGCCGGATGCCGGCCTCGGCGAGCCGGCGGGTGGTGCGGCGCATGAAGGCGCGGTTGGCGCGGGCGGCCGAGCGGGCGTAGGGGAAGACGGCCAGGGCGCGGCCGGCGGCCTCCCGGTCGGCGGGGAAGTTGGTGGTGCCGCCCAGGTAGAAGTCGTACATGCGGGCCGAGTGCGGCAGGTGGATGTCGAGGTTGACCTCGATCTCGTCGGTCCGTCCGCGTGCGTCTGCCATGGCTCCCCCTGATCGTCCGTGACTGCGCCCCCACTATGCCCACACGGACGAACGGACAATCAAGAGCGCGGGGCGCACCCGGAGCGGCAGCGTGCGGAACCGGTCGGAAACAGTCGCCAGGTGATCGGGAGTGGTCGGAATTCCCATTAGGCAGGTTTTCAGCTGGGGCGACTTATGTCTGATCTTGAAACCTCTTGTGCCGGATTACCATCTAGGTACCTCATGCGCCTTAATGTTCCTCCAGGGGACGTGAGTTCCCGCGGCGGCGTGCTGTCCGGACGTCGGCCGGTCGTGCTGGGGAGGAGCTGGGTGCGTGAACGAGAGTGACTGGGCGGTGGGGGGCCGGCACCGCCTGACGTTCGACGCGTTCTGCGACACGCACCACCGGACGTGGTCCGGCTTCGCGGGCACCCGCCTGCACGACGGCGCCGCGCGCGAGGCGGTGGAGACCGTCAAGAGCCGGGTGTGGCGGGAGTGGCCGCGCATCCTGCGCGAGCAGTTCCCGGCGTTCCAGGCCTGGACGATCCTCAAGGAGGAGGTCGGCGCGCTCCTGCTGCAACGGATGATGGACGGCGAGCCGCCGCCCTCCCCGGGGCTGGTCCCGCGCTGGGTCCAGGTGCTGCGGGCCGCCGCCGAGCGGGCGCACGACCTGCCGGAGACCGGCGGCAGCCACGAGCAGTTGTACGCTGCGCTGTGCGGGCTGTCCGAGCGGCGCCACGACGTCGTCGTGCTCCGCTACCTGCTCGGCCTGACGGACGACCAGATCGCCGACTGCCTGGCCACCACCGAGGCCAACGTGCGCTCCACCGCGGGCCAGGCGCTCGACCGCCTGGCCACCGCCCTCGGTGCCCGCGGCGAGCGGCAGCGGTGAGCGGGCGGACCCCGGGCGCACGGCGGGCCCCGGACGGGCGGCGGACCTTGGACGGGCGGCGGCACCGGGGAGGACGGCGAAGGGGCGGAGCACCGATGGGCGGGCAGCACGGATGAACACGCGGATGAACGGGGGAACCCCGACGAGCGCCGGACGCGACGACCTCCACCCGTCCACCCGGCGGCCCGGGCCGCGCCCCGACGACACCGGCGTCTCCTGGGACCGGCTGCTGACCGCGCCGCGCCCCTTCCCCTCCGAGCACCTGCAGGCCGCGCACGAACTCGACCTCGCCACCACCCTGGTGCTCGCGATGCCGACCGCCGCCGCCTCGCTCGACCTGCTCGTCAACGACCGGCGGATCCACCCCGAGGGGGCGCTCGTCCTGGGCGCCCTGCTGTACGCCGCCCACCACCGCGACGGCGCCCAGTTCTGGTGGCAGTTCGCGGCTGGCGGCGGCTCCTACACCGCCGCGTCCTGCCTGAGCCTGCTGCACCGCAGCCTCGGCGAGTTCCTGGACGCCGAGGTCTGGCGCCGCCAGGCCGAGGCGCTGGCCAGCGCCCCCCGCCCCCCGCAGCGGGTGCTCGGCTTCCGCGACGCGCTGCTCCCGGCCGGGGTGCTCGCCGAGATCCTCGCCCTGTGCCACGAGGGCCTGGACGTGAAGCTTCCGCCCCGGCTGGCCGCGGTGATCCACCAGCTCCCGGTCGACTGCGACGACCCCGAGTACGGCGAACTCCCGCAGGTGAGCAGCACCCTGGTCCGTGACCTGGCCAGGTGACGGCCGGCCCTCAGTGCTGCACGACGACCCGCTCGCCCTCGCCGACGGGCTCCTCGAAGGCGTCGTAGTAGCGCCGCAGCACCTCCTCCGGGACGGTCACGCTGTTCGCGCCCCCGTGCAGGCTGCGGGCGGCCAGGCGGCGCAGCAGGACCGGCAGTTCGGCCCGCAGGCGGATCAACTCCCAGCGGCAGCCGTGCCGTTCGATCAGCGCCTTGTAGCGGTCCCGGGTGCTGCGCCGCCAGAAGCTGTAGTCGATCACCACCGGGCGGCGGGCCTCCAGCAGCCGGACCAGCTCCTGCCAGAGCTCCTCCTCGGCCTCGGCCTTGAGCCGCTCGTAGACCGCGGGGTCGAGCCGCGCCGGGTCGTGGCCGATCCGGGCCCACACCACCTCGTCGATCGACAGCCGGACGAAGCCGCGCCGCTCCAGGGCCTTCGCGCAGGTGCTCTTGCCCGAACCGGGCAGCCCGCACATCAGCACGACCAGGCCTGGCTCCGTCCCGTCCAGGTCCGGCAGCAGTTCCGCTCCGTCCACTTCACCCACGCCTTCCACTCCACCCACTCCGCCCACTCCGTCCACGAAGGTCACCCTAGGACGACGGGTCCGGTGCCGGACACCCGTTTTCGCCGCCACCGCCACCGCCACCACCGCAACGACCGGAGCCCCGTCAACCGCCGCTGACGGCGCGAGCGGGACGTCCCCGCGGTCCGGGGACGAAACATTGCAACGGGCCCGTGAACAGCGTGCGTTGTCTGCCCGCTGCCAATTGCGGGGGGCTCCGGCGCGCCCGTAGGTTCACCGTCAGCGCGCCGCGCACGATCCGTTCCGCCCGGCCGGGGACGCCCGCCGACTCGCACCGCCCGCCGCCACTCCTGCAGCCATTCCAGCGAAAGGGTACGCACGCCATGAGTCGGAACCCCGAACCGCACCGCGACGAGCCGAAGTTGGGCCGTCGCGGTTTCCTGGCCGGCGCCGCCTCGGTGGCCGCCGCCACCGCGCTGCCACTGGGCCTCGGCGCCGGGAGCGCCGCCGCCGCGGGCAGCAGCCGGCCGAACATCCTGGTGATCCTCACCGACGACCAGCCCAAGCAGACCGAGTGGGCCACCCCCAAGACGGTGGACTGGCTGGTCGGGCACGGCGTGCGGTTCACCGCCGGGCACGTCACCACGCCGCTGTGCGCGCCGTCCCGCTCGTCGATCTTCAGCGGGAAGTACGCGCACCACCACGGCGTCCGCGACAACGGGCACCCGTACAACCTCGACCAGCACGACACGATCCAGCGGGCGCTCAGCCAGGCCGGGTACCGCACCGGTCTGTTCGGCAAGTACCTGAACGCCTGGCACCCGACCGACAACCCGCCGCACTTCGAGGAGTGGCTGCTGTCGGACCCGGTGGTCTACAACAACGGGCAGTACAACGACAACGGCACCGTCCACACCATCGCGGGCTACTCCACCTCGGTCATCCGCGACCGCACCCTGGCCTTCCTCGACAAGGCCGCCACCGACACCCGCCCCTGGTTCGCGTTCGTCGCGCCGAAGGCCCCGCACGCGCCGAACACCCCCGAGCCCAAGTACGCCGACACGGTCGTCCCGGTCTGGAACGGCCGCCCGTCGGTCGACGAGGCCGACCGCAGCGACAAGCCCGAGTGGATCCAGAACTCCACCGGCACCCTGGCCAGCGGGCGCCAGCTGCGGACCAACCAGCTGCGCACCCTGCTCTCGGTGGACGACGCGGTGCAGGCGATCCACGACAAGCTGGCCGCGCTCGGGCAGCTGAACAACACCCTGGTGGTCTACCTCGGCGACAACGGCTACACCTGGGCCGACCACGGCTGGTCCAAGAAGTCGGTGCCCTACCTGCCCTCGGTCGAGGTGCCGTTCTACGTGTCCTGGCCGGCCGGCGGCCTCGGCGCGGGCAGCCCCGCCGACAACCGGATCGTTGCCAACATCGACATCGCCCCCACCGTCCTGCAGGCCGCCGGGATCACCCCGGACTGGGCGGTCGACGGCCACTCGCTGCTCGGCTCGTACAGCCGCGACCACCTGCTGGTCGAGTGGTGGGAGCAGGGCCCGCACCAGGCGGCGAGCCCGCACACCTGGTCCTCGTACCTGTCGAAGACCCGGCAGTACACCGAGTACTACAAGCTGCACACCGATGCGAACGGCCTGCCCGTCGGCACCGGCGAGGTCGCCTTCCGGGAGTACTACGACCTGGACGCCGACCCGTACCAGCTGGTCAACAAGCTGTACCAGGCCACCCCGGCCCAGGAGCAGGCGCTCGGCATCCCGGCCCTCGCGGCCACCCTCAACGCCGAGCGCACCGCCTGACCGAGCCCGGCGAGCCCCGCTCGCAAGCCCCGGCCGGTCGTCTCCCCGGCGACCGGCCGGACCTCGTCCCTCCCGAACCGAAGAGGCCGCCATGCTCTCCTGCTGCACCCCCGGGCACGAGCCCGCCGACCTCGGTCCGTCCGTGCTGACCCTGAGCCCGTCGGCCCCGCCCGCCGCGCTGCCCCCGCCCGTCACGCTGTCCTCGCCCGCCGCGTCGCCGTCGCCGTCGCAGCCGCCCTCGCCCGCCGCGCTGCGGGCCGTCCGCGGGCTGCTGGAGCTGCCCGGCGGGGCGTTCCTGATGGGCGGACAGGACCCGGACGGCATCCCCGGCGACGGCGAGGGGCCCGTCCGCGAGGTGCGGCTCGCGCCGTTCGCGATCGCCGCGACCACCGTCACCAACGCCGAGTTCGCCTCCTTCGTCCGGGAGACCGGGCACGTCACCGACGCCGAGCGCTTCGGCTCCAGCTTCGTCTTCGAGGGCTTCCTCGCCGACCGGCTGCGCGCGGCCTCCCCGCAGGTCGCCGCCACCCCGTGGTGGCGGGCCGTCGAGGGCGCCACCTGGCGCGCCCCCGAGGGTCCCGGCAGCGACTTCGCCACCCGCCAGCAGCACCCCGTGGTGCACGTCTCCTGGAACGACGCGCAGGCGTACTGCGCGTGGTCCGGCACCCGGCTGCCCACCGAGGCCCAGTGGGAGTACGCGGCGCGCGGCGGCCGCAGCGGCACCCGCTACCCGTGGGGCGACGAACTCGCCCCCGACGGGCGGGAGGTGCTCAACATCTGGCAGGGCGACTTCCCGACCCGCAACACCGGCCGGCACCGCTCCACCGCTCCCGTCCGCTCCTACCGCCCCAACGGGTACGGCCTGTACAACGTGCTCGGCAACGTCTGGGAGTGGTGCGCCGACCACTTCAGCCCCGACCACCACCGCCCCGACACGCCCGCCACCCGCCGGGACCCGCTCGGCCCGCCCACCGGCACCGCCCGGGTGATGCGCGGCGGCTCGCACATGTGCCACGCCTCCTACTGCAACCGCTACCGCCTGGCCGCCCGCTCCTCGAACACCCCCGACAGCTCCAGCGGCAACATCGGCTTCCGCGTCGCCCGTTGAGCACCCGGGGAGCCCTCGTCGAGCGTCGGGGGAGCCCCCGCCGAGCCCCCGCCGAGCCCCCGCCGAGCCCCCGCCGAGCCCCCGCCGAGCCCCCGCCGAGCCCCCGTCGAGTGCCCGGAGAGCATGCGGCGAGCGCCCGGCGCCGCGCCGGAGGGGCTCCCTGGGGGAGGGCGCGACGCACCCTTGACCGGCCCTTGCCGAGTCCGCGAGGGCATGTCGCGGGGGCGCCCCGCGGTCCTAGCGTCCTGCCGCCGAGCCGAAACCGGCCGCGACGCCACACCCCACCGGCGCCGTCGGCCGTCCCCCATCAACCCCGGCTCGGTGGGAGGAAACCCGATGAACCGCAAGACCGCTCTGGCGGCAGCTGTTGCGGCCGCCCTCACCATGGGCACCGTGATGGTGGCGAGCTCTCAGTCCCCCGCGCTGGCCAGCGGCACCACCGCGAACGGCGCCGGGTACCAGGCGATGACCACCGTGGGCCGCATCGCGGTCATGGAGCAGGCCGGGAAGGACGCCGGCGCGGTGGCGAAGTCACTGGGCCTCGGCCCGGACGAGCGCCTGCTGGCCAAGGACGTGATGGTCGACAACGACGGTTCCCGGCACGTGCGGTACGACCGCACCTACCGCGGGCTGCCGGTGATCGGCGGCGACCTGGTGGTGCACTACGGCAAGAACGGCAAGCTCACCTCGACCAGTTGGGCGCACGAGGGCGCGATCAAGGTGGCGGGCGTGTCGCCCAAGCTGTCCGGCCAGGACGCCTCGGCCACCGCCGTGCGCAGCGCCAAGCACGTCAAGCAGGCCCGCACCACCAGCCTCGACACCAGCCAGCTGGTGGTCTGGGCGGTCGGCAAGGTCCCGGTGCTGGCCTACCGCAACACCGTCACCGGCACCGGTGAGGCGGGCGCCAACTCCCGCGAGGCCGTCCTGGTGGACGCCGCCAGCGGCGCGGTCCTCGACCAGTACGAGGTCAACCAGACCATCTCCGGCACCGGCAACGGCGTCAACGTCGGGCAGGTCACCATCGAGACCAGCCAGGGCGGCAGCGGCTACACGCTGACCGACGCGCTGCACGGCTCCACGGTCGTCTACGACTCGTACAACAGCCCGCAGTCGAACCCCGCGCAGAACGCCCGGACGTTCTCCAAGTCGTCCAACTCCTGGGGCAACGGCTCCACTTCGAGCCGGGAGAGCGCCGCCGTCGACGCCTCCTACGGCCTCGCCAAGACCTGGGACTTCTACAAGAACACCTTCAACCGCAGCGGCATCCGCAACGACGGCCGCGGCGCCCCCGCGTACGTGCACGTGGACAACCAGCTGCTGAACGCCTTCTACGACGACTCCTGCTTCTGCATGTCCTTCGGCGACGGCTCCTCGCAGAACGGCAACACCCCGCTCACCGCCCTGGACGTCTCCGGCCACGAGATGAGCCACGGCGTCACCGCCGCCACCGCCAACCTCAACTACTCCGGCGAGTCCGGCGGCCTCAACGAGGCCACCAGCGACATCTTCGGCACCATGGTCGAGTTCTACGCGGGCAACAGCACCGACCCCGGCGACTACTACATCGGCGAGAAGCTCCACATGGGCAACGGCTACCTGCGCCGGATGGACAACCCGGCCGCCGACGGCTCCTCGCTGTCCTGCTACAGCAGCCGGGCCGGCCAGGTCGACGTGCACTACTCCTCCGGCATCGCCAACCACTTCTTCTACCTGACCGCCGAGGGCACCGGCGCCAAGACCATCGGCGGCCTGCCGCACAACGGCACCCCGTGCAACGGCGACAGCTTCGGCGGCATCGGCAAGGACAAGGCCGCGGCGATCTGGTACCGCGCCCTGTCCACCTACATGACCTCCACCACCAACTACTCCTCGGCGCGCACCGCGACCCTGCAGGCCGCCGCCGACCTGTACGGCGCCAACTCGCAGGAGCGGTACATCGTCTCCAAGGCCTGGGCCGCCGTCTCGCTCGGCACCGCGCTGCCCGACCCGGGCGGCAACCAGTCCCCGACGCCGTCGCCGTCGCCGTCCTCCTCGTCCACCGGCAACCCCAACCCGGGCGGCAACGCGCTGGTCAACGGCGACTTCGAGCAGGGCACCACCGGCTGGACGCAGAGCGCCAACGACATCACCAACTCCAACCAGCAGCAGGCGCACGGCGGTTCCTGGTACGCCTGGATGATGGGCTACGGCTCCGCGGCCAGCGAGACCCTCGCGCAGAACAACGTCGCCGTCCCGTCCACCGGCAGCCCGAAGCTCACCTTCTGGCTGAAGGTCACCACCCAGGAGTCCGGCTCCACCGCCTACGACACGCTCAAGGTCAGCGCCAACGGCCAGACCCTGGCGACGTACTCCAACGCCAACGCCTCCTCCGGCTACGTGCAGAAGACCGTCGACCTGAGCGCCTTCCGCGGCCAGACCGTCAACCTGCAGTTCGCCGGCCAGGAGGACGCCTACCTGTCGACGGTCTTCCTGATCGACGACGTCAGCGTCGGCTGACCGGAGGACCTCCTGAAGTCCCCAACGATCAAGCCTTAAAAGGGACTTAACAGCGGGTCGCGAGGGTGTCGTGTTCATGCGACACCCTCGCGCAGCCGGTTCGGAGGCGGCACACTGACCGCCATGACCGGCATCCTCCCCGGACCGGCCGGGTCCGCCACCACCCCGGCGGACCCGACCGAGCCCCCACTCGTCGACCGCGCCCACCTGCTCGCCGACATCCGCGCCGCCCTCACCGCCACCGGCGGCGTCCTGCTGCACGGACCGGCCGGCATCGGGAAGACCGCGCTGCTCGACGCCCTCGCCCAGGACGCCGGCCCGGCGGGCGAGACCGTGCTGCGCAGCAGCCCCACCGCCGCCGAGGCGGACCTGCCGCACCTCGCCCTGATCGACCTCCTCGGCGAAGCCCTCCCCGGCCTCGCCGAGGACCTGCCCGACCACCTGCGCCAGGCCCTGGAGTGCGCCCTGCTCCACCGCGCCCCCCAACCCGGCGCCCCCACCGACCCGTTGGCCGTCCGGGTGGCCGTCCTCGAAGCGCTGCGCCGGCTCGCCCAGCGCGCCCCCGTCCTCGTCCTGCTCGACGACACCCAGTGGCTCGACGAGGCCAGCCGCCAGGTCATCGCCTTCACCGCCCGCCGGCTCGCCGACCGCCGGGTCCGCTTCGCCGTCACCGAACGCACCGAACGCGCCGACGCCGCACCCGAGATGGGCGCGCTCTGCCCGCCCGCCGCCCGCGAGATCGCGGTCGGACCGCTCGGCGAACGCGGCACCGGCGCCCTGCTGCGCGAACGGCTCGACCTGCGGCTGAGCGGTCTCACCCTGACCCGCGTCCACACCGTCAGCGGCGGAAACCCCTACTACGCCCTGGAGTTGGGCCGCGCACTGGTCGGCGGCAGCGAGAGCGCACTCGCCGCCGACCCCGCCCGCCCGCTCGACGTCCCGCACCGGCTGCGCGCCCTGGTCTCCGCCCGGCTCGGCGAACTCCCGCACGCCGCACGGCAGTCGCTCACCGTCCTGGCCGCCGCCCGCAGCGGCACCGGCCTGCCCGCCGCCGTCACCGAACCGCTCGCCGCCGCCCGCCGCCACGGCATCGTCCAGCAGAACCCCACCGGCGCACCCCAGTTCAGCCACCCCCTGGTCGCCGAAGTGGTCCTCGCCGACGCCACCCCCGACGCCCTGCGCGCCGCCCACCGACTGCTCGCCGAACTCGCCGCCGACCCGGTCGAGCAAGTCCGCCACCAGGCGCTCGCCGCCGACGCCCCGGACCCGCACCTCGCCTCCCGGCTGCACCGGGCCGCCGACACCGCCCTCACCCGCGGCGCCCCCGGCACCGCCGCCGAACTGCTCCGCCTCGCCGCCGACCACACCCCCGACCCCGACACCGCGGGCCGCCGCCTGCTCGCCGCCGCCCGCAACGCCGTCGCCGCCGGACTGCCCGACCTCGCCCGCGCCTGCGGCGAACGCCTGGAGAACGCCCCCGCCGCCGACGTCCGGGTGCACGCCCGGCTGCTGCTCGCCCGCCTGCTCGGCCCCGACCACCCCGGCGCCGAACCGCTGCTCGCCGCCGCCGCCGAGGACACCGGCGGCCACCCCGCCCTCACCGCAGCCGTCCACCAGGAACGCGCCGTCCGCGCCCTGCACCGCGGCGACCGCGCCGAGGGGCTCGCCGAACTCGCCACCGCCGAGAAGCACGCCGACCACGCCGACGACCCCGACCTGCTGGTCGAACTCCTCGCCCAGCGCGCCCCGCTGACCCTGCTCACCGACCCCGCCCTGGGCCTGGCCCAACTCGAACGCGGCTGCCGCCTCGCCGCCGGACGGCCCCCCACCGCCGCCGCCGTGTTCTGCCGCGAAGGGCTCGCCGTCGCCGCCCTGCGCAGCGGCGACCTGCCCCGCGCCGTCGCCGAGGTCGAAACCCTGCGCGCCGAGGTCGAGGCCACCGGCCGCACCGAGGACCTCGCCGACGTCCTCTACATCTCCGCCTCCGTCTACGAACGCGCCGGACGCTGCACCGAGGCGTACGCCGCCGGCCGCGCCGCCCACGACCTGCGCGAACGCATCGAACCCAGCCCCGGCCCGGCCCGCGTCCTCGGCGGCGCCGCCGAACTCAACGGCGGCACCGCCGACCGCGCCGCCCGCCTCCTCGACTCCGCGATCCGCGCCGCCGAGGACGACCACGACCGCGAGTGGCTCGCCTACGCCCACGGCCTGCGCGGCCGGGTCGAACTCCTGCGCGGCAACCACCCGGCCGCCGCCGACCACCTCGCCCGGTGCCGACTCCTGCTGCGCCGCATGGAGTTCACCGACCCCTCGCTCTTCCTGGTGGACGCCGACCTGGCCGAGGCGCTCGCCCTCTCCGGCCGCCAGGAGGAAGCCGCCGCCACCCTCGCCGACGCCCGCGACCGCGCCGCCCGGCTCGGCCGCGACGTCCTCACCCTCGGCCTGCACCGCGCCGAGGCCCACCTCACCGCCGCCGCCGACCCCCGCCGCGCCGCCGACACGCTGCGCGCGCTGATCCCCGACACCCACCCCTACCCGCTCGAACTCGCCCGCGCCCACCTCGCGCTGGGCGCCCTGGAACGCCGCGCCCGCCGCCGCGCCGCCGCCCGCACCGCGCTCCAGGAGGCCCACGCCCGCTACACCGCCGCTGGCTGCCTGCCCTGGCAGCAGCACGCCACCGCCGCCCTCGCCGCGCTCGACGCGCTGGAGGCCGACCCCACGCCCATGCAGCAGCAGATCCTCGCCCTGATCCGCTCCGGCGCCACCAACCGCGAGATCGCCGCCCGGCTGCACCTCTCGGTCAAGGCGGTCGAGGCCAACCTGACCCGCCTCTACCGCCAGTACGGCGTCCGGGGACGGGCCGAACTGGCCCGCCACCGCGACTGACGGCCGCCACCGCCACCGCGACCGATGGCCGGCGCCTCCGGGGGCGGCCGTCCGTCCGCCCAGCCCTTGCCCGATCAATCGAAAATCGATAGATTCCCATCGTCTCTCGATGGAAGTGTGGGTCATGGGAAAACTGACAGTGCGCGCCCTGCGTGCCGTGCTCGTGGTGGTGCTCACCGGCACCGTGTTCGTCCAGACGATGATGGCGTGGGCGCTGGTCGGCGGGAACGACCCGGAGGACGGTTCGCTCCCGCTCACCCCGCTGCGGGTGGTCACCATCCTGGGCATCGGAGCGGCGCAGGTCGCCCTGGTCTGCGTGTGGCGCCTGGTGACGATGGTGCGGCGCGGGACCGTCTTCTCCCACGCCGCCTTCCGCTACGTGGACGGCATCATCGGCGCGGTCGTCGCGGCCGCCCTCGTCTGGTTCACGGTCACCGCCCTGAACGCGCCCGGCCAGCGGGACGACCCCGGCGTCACCCTGATCATGGGCGGGATCGGGGTGGCCGTCCTGGGCGTCGCGCTCATCGTGCTGGTGCTGCGGGCGCTGCTCTCCCAGGCCGTCGCCCGCGACGTCGAAGCGGCCCGGATGCAGGCGGAGCTGGACGAGGTGGTCTGATGCCGATCGTCGTCGACGTCGACGTGATGCTGGCCCGGCGGAAGATGTCCGTGGGGGAGCTCGCCGACCGGGTGGGGATCACGCCCGCCAACCTGGCGGTGCTCAAGAACGGCCGGGCCAAGGCGGTGCGCTTCACCACGCTCGCCGCGCTCTGCGAGGTGCTCGACTGCCAGCCGGGCGACCTGCTCCGCTGGGAAGCGGACGACCAAGCGGACGACCGGGCGGACGGCCCGGTGGACGCGGGGCGGGCGGTGGACGCGACGGGCGGGTGATCCCCGTTCCCCCCCGCACCCGCCCCGCCCGCCCCGCAGGCGCTCAGACCCGGTCGAGCGGGCGGTGCGGCTCGGGCGGCAGCGTGACGGCGATGCCGTCGCCGGGGCGGATCTCGCCGCCGGAGCGGACCACGCCCATGATCCCGGCCTTGCGGACCACGGCCCCGCTCCCGTCCCGCTCCACCACCTGCTTGAGCAGCCCGTGCTGGAAGTCGTCGATCTGCGCGCACGGGTTGCGCAGCCCGGTCACCTCGACCACCGCCGCGCCGCCGTCCGCGTCCCCGAAGCGCAGCAGCGTCCCGACGGGCAGCCCCAGCAGGTCGACGCCCCGGGTGGTGACGTTCTCGCCCAACTGCCCCGGCCCGACGGTGAAACCGGACTCCGCCAGCTCCTCGAACAGCTCGGCGTGCATCAGGTGCACCTGCCGCAGGTTCGGCTGGGTCGGGTCCTGCGCGACCCGGGAGCGGTGCTTCACCGTCACCCCGGCGTGCACGTCCCCCTCGACCCCGAGGCCCTCGACCAGCCGGATGCCCTCCCGGTTCGGCTTCGTGAACGAGTACTCCCCGTTGCTGCTGACCGCCACCACGTTCCCGGTCACCCGGACCACCTCTCGTCGTACCGCGATGCGTACCGATGTTCCGTGCACCCACCCTACGCGCGGCCCGTCCGGGGTCAGGGGGCGGGGAGCAGCCGGGTGCCCGGCGGCAGCGAGTCGGTGCGGTCGGCCTCCCGGAGGTAGGCGAGCAGGGCCTCGCGGAAGGCGGCCGCGGCGCGGGTGAGCGGCAGTTCGCGGCCGTGCGCGAGCGCGATGGTGCGGCCGAGGCCCGGCGGGACGAAGGGGGTGCTGGGCAGCGCGGCGCTGGCGGCGACCATGCCGGGTACGACCGCGGGCCCGAGACCGGCCCGGACGGCGGCCAGGACGGCGTCCATCTCGCCGCCCTCGACCGCGTACGAGGGCTCGAACCCGGCCGCCCGGCAGGCCGCCAGGGTGGTCTCGCGGACGTCGTAGCCCTCGCGGAACATCACCAGGTCCCGGCCGCGCAGGTCGGTGATCCGGGCTCGGCGGCGGGGGAGCGGGTCGGCCGAGACCAGCACCAGGTCCTCGTGCAGCAGCGGGGTGACGTCGAGCGGCGCGGGCGGGGCGGAGCCGGGGGTGATCACCAGCGCGAGGTCCAGCTGTCCGGCCTCCAGGTCGCGGACCAGGTCGCGCGAGCCGCCCTCGGTCAGCCGCAGGTCGACGCCCGGGTACCGGGCCCGGTAGGTGCCCAGCACCTGCGGGACCAGGCTGGCGCACAGCGAGGGCGGCGCCCCGAAGCGGACCCGGCCGCGGCGCAGCTGCACCGTCTCGGCGACGGCCCGCCGGGCGCTGTCCGCGTCGGCCAGGATCCGGCGGGCCAGCGGCAGCAGCGCCGCGCCGGCGTCGGTCAGGGTCGTCCCGGAGCGCGCGCGGTAAAACAGCTCGGCGCCCAACTCCCGTTCCAGCGAGCGGATCTGCTGGGACAGCGAGGGCTGCGAGACGTGGCTCAGCTCGGCGGCCCGGGTGAAGTGCCGGGCGTCGGCGACCGCGACGAAGTAGGCGAGCTGCTGCAACTGCACACCAGCCATCATAGGCAGTGCCTATCGCGATCAGCGCTTCCATGTCTTGGACACCCCCGACACGCCCGGCCTACGGTCATGGTCATGGCTTCTGCTACCCGGACGAACCGGGCGAACCGGACGACCCGGACCGTTGCCCCCGGCCGGCACCCGTCCTCCCTGGCGTCGCTGTGGCGCAGCTCCGTCGGCAAGAAGGCGGTGATGGCGGTCAGCGGCCTGGTGATGCTGGCCTACCTGGTCGCCCACATGCTCGGCAACCTCAAGGTGTTCTTCGGCCCGCAGGACATCAACGGCTACGCGCACTGGCTGCGCACCCTGGGCCAGCCCCTCCTGCACTACGGCTGGTTCCTCTGGCTGGCCCGGCTGGCCCTGCTGGCGGCCGTGGTCGCCCACGGCACCGCCGCCTACCAGCTCTCCCGCCGCGACCTGCGGGCCCGCCCGGTGAAGTACGTCCACCAGCGGCAGCGGGCGACGTACGCGACCCGGACGATGCGCTGGGGCGGGGTGATCCTCGGGCTGTTCATCGTCTGGCACATCCTCGACCTGACCACCCTCACGGTGAACCCGGCCGCCGAGGAGGGCCACCCGTACCAGAACATCGTGGCCTCGTTCTCCACCTGGTACTCGGGCGGGATCTACTGCCTGGCGATGCTGGCGCTCGGCCTGCACGTGCGGCACGGCTTCTGGAGCGCCGCGCAGACCCTGGGCGTCAACAACCCGCGCCGGGACCGGGCGCTGAAGCTCGCGGCGAACGGGCTGGCGCTGCTGCTGACCGCGGGGTTCCTGTCGGTGCCGGTGGCCGTGATGGCCGGACTGGTCCGATGAACCCCCCACACCCCACCGGGAGCACGGCAATGAGCTACCTCGACTACACCCTCGGCGCGCCGCTCGCCGACACCGCCGCCCCGGCCGGGCCGATCGAACAGCGCTGGGAGCAGCGGCGGTTCGAGGCCAAGCTGGTCAACCCGGCCAACCGCCGCAAGCACACCGTCATCGTGGTCGGCACCGGCCTGGCCGGCGGCGCGGCCGGCGCGACCCTGGCCGAACAGGGCTACCACGTCGTCCAGTTCTGCTTCCAGGACTCCCCGCGGCGGGCCCACTCGATCGCCGCGCAGGGCGGCATCAACGCCGCCAAGAACTACCGCAACGACGGCGACTCGGTGCGCCGGCTGTTCTACGACACCGTCAAGGGCGGCGACTTCCGGGCCCGCGAGTCCAACGTGCACCGGCTCGCCGAGGTCTCGGTGGAGATCATCGACCAGTGCGTGGCCCAGGGCGTCCCGTTCGCCCGCGAGTACGGCGGCCTGCTCGACACCCGCTCCTTCGGCGGCGTCCAGGTCTCCCGCACCTTCTACGCCCGCGGCCAGACCGGCCAGCAGCTGCTGCTCGGCGCCTACCAGGCGCTGTCCCGGCAGATCGCCGCCGGGAACGTCGAGATGCACCCGCGCACCGAGATGCTCGACCTGCTGGTGGTCGACGGCCGGGCCCGCGGCATCGTCGCCCGCGACCTGGTCACCGGCGAGATCCGCTCCTACACCGCGGACGCCGTGGTGCTCGCCACCGGCGGCTACGGCAACGTCTTCTACCTCTCCACCAACGCCAAGAACTCCAACGCCACCGCGATCTGGCGGGCCCACCGGCGCGGCGCGCACTTCGCCAACCCGTGCTTCACCCAGATCCACCCCACCTGCATCCCGCGCTCCGGCGACCACCAGTCCAAGCTGACCCTGATGAGCGAGTCGCTGCGCAACGACGGCCGGATCTGGGTGCCGAAGGCCAAGGGCGACACCCGCCCGGCGGCGCAGATCCCGGAGGACGAGCGGGACTACTACCTGGAGCGGATCTACCCGGCGTTCGGCAACCTGGTGCCCCGCGACATCGCCTCCCGGGCCGCCAAGGTGGTCTGCGACGAGGGCCGCGGCGTCGGCCCCGGCGGGCAGGGCGTCTACCTGGACTTCGCCGACGCCGTCGCCCGGCTCGGCCGGGACGCCGTCGAGGCCAAGTACGGCAACCTGTTCGAGATGTACGAGCGGATCACCGCCGAGGACCCGTACACCGTCCCGATGCGGATCTACCCGGCGATCCACTACACGATGGGCGGCCTCTGGGTCGACTACGACCTGCAGACCACGATCCCCGGCCTGTTCGCGATCGGCGAGGCCAACTTCTCCGACCACGGCGCCAACCGGCTCGGCGCCAGCGCCCTGATGCAGGGCCTGGCCGACGGCTACTTCGTGCTGCCGCCCACCCTCAACGACTACCTGGGCCGCACCAAGCTCGCCGCCGTCCCCGCCGACCACCCCGAACTCGCCGCCGTCCAGGCCGAGTCCGCCGACCGGCTGAAGCGGATCCTGGCCGTCGACGGCGACCGCACCCCCGACTCCTTCCACCGCGAACTCGGCGAACTCCTCTGGGAGGAGTGCGGCATGGCCCGCGACGAGGCCGGACTGCGCCGCGCGCTGGAGCGCATCCCGCTGATCCGGGACGAGTTCTGGCGCCGGATCAAGGTGCCCGGCACCGGCGAGGAGCTCAACCAGGCCCTGGAGAAGGCCAACCGGCTGGTCGACTACTTCGAACTCGCCGAACTCATGTGCCTGGACGCGCTGCACCGAGCCGAGTCCTGCGGCGGCCACTTCCGCACCGAGTCCGCCACGCCCGAGGGCGAAGCCGCCCGCCGCGACGAGGAGTTCGGCTACGCCGCGGCCTGGGAGTTCACCGGCACCGGCGAAGCCCCCGTCCTGCACAAGGAAGAGCTCGTCTTCGAGCACGTCCACCCCACCCAGCGGAGCTACGCGTGAACCTCACCCTGCGCATCTGGCGCCAGCAAGGCCCGGACACCCCGGGCGAGATGACCGAGTACCGGGTCTCCGGGATCAGCGAGGACATGTCCTTCCTGGAGATGCTCGACACCCTCAACGAGGAACTCATCCTGCGCGGGGAGCGCCCCGTCGCCTTCGACCACGACTGCCGCGAGGGCATCTGCGGCGCCTGCGGCATGGTCATCAACGGCCAGGCCCACGGCCCCGAACGCACCACCACCTGCCAGCTGCACATGCGGCACTTCACCGACGGCGACACCATCGACGTCGAACCCTGGCGGGCCGGCGCCTTCCCCGTGGTCCGCGACCTGGTGGTGGACCGCTCCGCGCTCGACCGGATCATCGGCTCCGGCGGCTACGTCACCGCCCCCACCGGCTCCGCCCCCGAGGCGCACGCCACCCCCGTCCCCAAGGAGGCCGCCGACCTCGCCTTCGAGCACGCCGAGTGCATCGGCTGCGGGGCCTGCGTCGCCGCCTGCCCCAACGGCTCCGCGATGCTGTTCACCGCCGCCAAGGTCGTCCACCTCAACGTGCTCCCGCAGGGCGCGCCCGAACGCGCCTCCCGGGTGCGGAACATGGTGGAGACCATGGACGACGAGGGCTTCGGCGGCTGCACCAACACCGGCGAGTGCGCCACCGCCTGCCCCAAGGGCATCCCGCTGAGCGGGATCTCCCGCCTCAACCGCGAGTTCCTGCGGAGCTGACCGGCCCGGCCCGCCCACCGGCGGGCCCGCGTCGGCTTCCGGAACACCCGCCCGGTGCTCCGGAAGCCGCACCGGCACCTCCCGCGATCCCCCTGACGGCCCGTCAGCGGACGTCGTGGCCCGGGTGCTCCAGGTCGTACGCCGCCCGGGCCTCGGCGATGGCCCCGCGGTGCGCGAGCGACCAGTCCGCGAGCGCCTTGACCAGGTGGGTCAGCCCGGCCCCCGTCTCGGTCAGCCGGTAGTCGACCCGGGCCGGGACGGTCGGGTACACGGTGCGCCGCACCAGGCCGTCGCGTTCGAGCCGGCGGACGGTGAGCGTGAGCATCCGCTGCGAGATGCCCTCGACGGCGCGCTGCAACTCGCGGAACCGCCGCGGCCCACCGGCGAGTTCGACCACCACCAGCACCGACCACTTGTCGCCGATCCGGTCCAGCACGTCCCGGATGCCGCAGTCGGGGTGGTCGTGCCGCCCGCAGGGGTCGAGGTCCGCGGGGGTGGTTACCGCCGTGTGCGTGAGTGACACCGAACTGCCTCCTTGTGGCCCGTGCCCTGCCGATCGAGGATCAAGCCTAGTTACCGAAGAGAACCAGCACGACGGAAGGCGGCGATCGGCATGATCCTGGTCACGGGAGCGAACGGGAACCTCGGCTCGGCGATCCTCACGGCCCTGCGGGAGCGCGGCACCACGGCGGCCGGGAGCAGCCGCACCCCGGGGGAGGGCACCCGCCGCCTCGACTTCGACGACCCCGCCGCCCTGGACCTCACCGGCGTCGCCACCCTGGTGCTGGTCTCCGCGGGCTACGCCGAGGACGACCGGGTGATCGCCCGGCACGCGGCCGTCCTCGGCGCGGCCGCCCGCGACGGCGTCGGCCACGTCGTCTACACCAGCCTCACCACGGCCGGCGACCACCTCGCCTTCGCCGCCGCCCACCGCGCCACCGAACGCCTGCTGCGCACCGGTTCGCTGCCCTGGACGATCCTCCGCAACGGCCTGTACGCCGAACTCTTCGGCGCCCTGCTGACCTGGACCGGCGACGCCCTGGAGTCCCCGTTCGGCGACGGCGCGCTGGCCGCCGTCGCCCGGGCGGACCTCGCCGAGGCCGCGGCGGCCGTCGCGGCCGATCCGGCCCCGCACCGCGGCCGGGTCCTCGACCTGGTCGGCCCGCCCGTCACCGCCGCCGGGGTCGCGGACCGGCTCGGCGTCCCGCACCGCACCATCGACCTGGGCGAGTACCGCCGCCGCCTCGGCGCAACCCCCGGGCTGCTCCCGTTCCAGCCGCCCATGCTCGCCTCGATCGCCACCGGCATCCGCCACGGCTTCCTCGCCGACACCACCCCCGACCTCACCGACCTCCTCGCCCGCCCCGCCCGCGACCCCCTGGCCATCGCCACCGCCACCGCAGCCGCCACCCGCCCGACGGCCGCGGCGGCCTGACCGGGGGCGGTTCGCCGGAGGGCTGCGCCGTCCGGTTCGGGCTGTCCTGCTCTCGCGGCCTCTCGCTGTCGGGCCGCCTCCGTGCTACGCGACGTCCGGCCGGGTCATCAGCGGTGAGCGCAGGTGCAGCTCCAGCCGGGGGCCGGTCAGCGGTACGGTGCTCCACACCGCCGTCGCCGTCGCCGCGGTGGCGTCCACGGTCAGCCGGACGCGGTGCGGCGTGGTGGCCAGGTACAGGTCGGCGACGAAACCGCCGTCCTGCCAGGCACCGACCGCGAGGACCGGGCGGCCCAGCGGGGCGCTCTCCCGCCAGGTGCCGTGCCCGACCGGGACCTCCGGGAGCGGGCCGAGGCGGACGACCCACCCGCCGTCGGCCGGGTCGACGGACACCGCCGTCCCGTCCGGCAGCGCCGATCCCTCGGGCGAGGCGTCGAGCACCGCGCGGACCGGGCGCCCCGGCCCGGCGGTGCCCGGCACCGGCGGCAGCGACAGCCCCCGCAGCCGGGCGGCCAGCGCCGCGTCGTCCGCAGGGCCGTCCGGCCGGCCGATGCCGGGCAGCAGGCACTCCCACAGGGCGTCGAACACCGGCTGGGAGTCGCCCTGCGCGGTGACGGCCACCACCAGGTCGTGCGAGGGGAGCACCACGCACTGCTGCCCGAAGGCGCCGTTGCCGTGGTACCCGTGCCGGGACATCCAGAACTGGTAGCCGTAGCCGCAGGAGAAGTCCGCATCCTTCGCGCCGCTGATGAACGACTCGGAGGCGACGTGCCGACGCGTCGCGAGTTCGACCCAGGCGCGCGGGACGAGCTGCCGGTCGCCCCGGCGGCCGCCGCGCAGCAGCAGCTCGCCGAAGGCGGCCACCGCCTCGGTGGTCAGGTGCAGCCCGTGGAACCCGAACGCGGCGCCGCTGCCGACCCGGTCCCACTCGGCGTGGTCGACGCCCATCGGGCCGAACAGCCGCTCGTCGAGGAACTCCGGCAGGCCGCGCCCGGTGACCCGCTCCACCATCCTGGCCAGCAGGAAGGTGGTCGCGTTGTCGTAGACGTGCCGCGTCCCCTCGGGGACGGTGAACGGCAGGCCCAGGAAGCCCCGCACCAGGTCGTCCGGCTCGCGCTCCCACGCCTCGGTGAGGCCGTCCGCGGGATGCCCGGTGGTCATCGTCAGCAGGTGGTGGACGGTCAGCCGGCGGGCCTGCTCGGAGGCGTCGGCCGGCACGTGCTCGGGCAGCACGTCCACCACCCGGTCCTCCGGCGACAGCAGCCCGTCGGCGACCGCCAGGCCCACCGCGACCGAGGTGAACGACTTCGTCAACGAGTAGAGCAGCTGCGGCCGTTCGGCCGAGTACGGCGCCCACCAGCCCTCGGCGACGACCTGCCCCCGGTGCACCACCATCAGCGAGTGGCACTCGACGGAAGGCGCCGCCAGGCGGTCCAGCAGCGCACCGACCGCCCGGGACGAGACACCGGCCGCCGCCGGGGCGGAACGCGGCAACAGGGCACGCGGAACGGACATCCTGACTCCCCGACAGGTACGGACCCCGGGACCGGGGCGGGCCGACCCGCGCATGCTACGGACGGCGCGGACGGGGTTCCACGGTTTTTCCGCCCGCCCGCCACCCCCGCCGCTCTCCCGTCCCGTCCCCCGGGGACGGCCGTCAGTCCCGCTTCCGGGCCCGGCTCGGCTGCACCCGGGACGGCTCGCCCGGCATCTTCGGGAAGTCCGGCGGGTAGGGCAGGTCGCCCGCGCCCTGGTGCGCGTACAGCTCCAACACCCGCTCCAGCGAAGCCCGTTCGTCGTCCATCCCGGCGTGCACGTCGCCGAGGTCGGCGAACCGACCGGGCAGCGTGCGCAGCGTGAAGTCGGCGGGGGAGACCCGCTCCAGCTCCTCCCAGCGCAGCGGCGCGGAGGCGGTGGCCTGCGGGCGGCGGCGCAGCGAGTACGGGGAGGCGATGGTGCGGTCGCGGGCCATCTGGTTGTAGTCGACGAAGATCCGCGCGCCGCGCTCCTCCTTCCACCAGGCGGTGGTGACCTCACCGCCCGAGCGGTGCTCCAGTTCGCGGCCGAGCGCGATCACGGCGTACCGGCACTCGGTGAACGTCCAGCGCGGCTCGATCGGCACGTACACGTGCAGGCCCCGGCCGCCGGACGTCTTGGGCCAGCCGGTCAGCCCGAACTCCGCCAGCAGCGGCCGCAGTTGCAGCGCCGCCCGGGCGGCGTCGGCGAAGTCGGTGCCGGGCTGCGGGTCGAGGTCGATGCGCAGCTCGTCCGGGTGCTCGGTGTCCGCGCGGCGCACCGGCCACGGGTGGAAGGTCAGGCAGCCCAGGTTCGCCGCCCACAGCACGGCGGCCTCCTCGGTCGGGCAGACCTCGTCGGCGGTGCGGCCGGACGGGAAGGCGACCCGCGCGGTCGGCAGCCAGTCCGGCAGGTTCTTCGGGGCGCGCTTCTGGTAGAAGAACTCGCCGTCCACGCCGTCCGGGAAGCGCTGCAGCGTGGTCGGCCGCTCGCGCAGCCCGCGCAGCACCCCGGGCGCGACCGCCAGGTAGTACTCGGCGACGTCCCGCTTCGTGTACCCGGGCTCCGGGTAGTAGACCTTGCTCGGGTTCGACAGCCGCACCGTCCGGCCGCCGACCTCCAGTTCCACCGCTGCTCCAGCCATGGCCCCACGCTAGGCAGCCCGCTCCGGCTCCCGGCCCCTCCGACACGCCGGACCCCCCGACGCGCCAAGCCCCTCCGATGCGCCAAGCCCCTCCGACACGTCAGGACCCTCCGACACGCCGGGCGGCCCGACACACCGCCCCCGCCCGTTCCGCCGGGCGACCATCGGAGGCATGCAGCTGCCCGTGATGCCCCCGGTGTCCCCGATGCTGGCCAAGCCCGTCACCACGATCCCGCCCGGCATGCAGTACGAGGCCAAGTGGGACGGTTTCCGGGCGATCGTGTTCCGCGACGGCGACGAGGTCGAACTCGGCTCCCGCACCGGCAAACCGCTCACCAGGTACTTCCCCGAGCTGGTCGGGGCGGTCCGGGAGCGGCTGCCCGAGCGCTGCGTCGTCGACACCGAGATCGTCGTCGCGCACGACGGACGGCTGCACTTCGAGGAGCTGCTGGAACGCATCCACCCCGCCGCCTCCCGGGTCCGCACCCTGGCCGAGCGCACCCCCGCCAGCATGGTCGCCTTCGACCTGCTCGCCCTGGACGACGCGGACCTGACCGGCCGCCCGCTGGCCGAGCGCCGCGCCGCACTCGCCCGCCTGCTGGCCGACGCCGCCCCGCCCGTCCACCTCGCCCCCGCCACCACCGACCTGGACACCGCCCGCGGCTGGTTCGCCCGCTTCGAGGGCGCCGGGCTGGACGGCGTGGTCGCCAAACCGCTCGACGCCCCCTACCGGCCCGGCGAACGCACCCTGTTCAAGATCAAGCACGTCCGCACCGCCGACTGCGTGGTGGCCGGCTACCGCGAGCACACGTCGGGGCCGGTGGTCGGCTCGCTGCTGCTCGGCCTGTACGACACCGACGGCACCCTCCAGCACGTCGGCGTCAGCGCCTCCTTCCCGATGGCCCGCCGGGCCGAACTCGCCGCCGAACTCGCCCCGCTGCGCCTGGACCCGGAACGGCTGGGCGACCACCCGTGGGCGCACTGGGAGGACGAGCGGGCCCAGGCGAGCAGCCGGCTGCCCGGCGCGATCAGCCGCTGGACCGGGAAGAAGGACCTCTCCTGGGTGCCGCTGCGCCCCGAGCGGGTGGCCGAGGTCGGCTACGACCACATGGAGGGCACCCGGTTCCGGCACACCACGCAGTTCAAGCGCTGGCGGCCCGACCGCACGCCGGAGAGCTGCACCTACGCGCAGCTGGAGGAGCCGGTCTCCTACGACCTGGGCGAACTGCTGTCCTGACCGGCCTGCGCCGCTTCCGTGGCCTGCGCCGCTTCCCCGGCCTGTACCGCCCGACCTGCCTGCGCCGCTTCCCCGGCCTCTGCCGCCTGCCCGACCAGCACCGCCAGCCCGTCCAGCAGCCGTTGCAGGCCGAACTCGAAGAGCCGGTCGAGGTCGAAGTCGTAGCCCTCCCGGGTGACCCGCAGGAAGGTCGGGTGGTCGGCGACCAGCTCCATGAAGACGCCCTCCTGCCGGTCCATCCACTCCTCGGCGTCGTGCCCGCTGGCGGCCTCCGCGGCGGCCTCCATCTCCAGGTTGAGCGCGGTGCCCCGGACGTAGTTGAACAGCGTCAGGTACGCGGTGAGCACGCTCTGCAGGTCCAGGCCCGCCCCGGCCAGGGCGGCGAGCATCCATTCGCCGAGCGGCAGCGCGCTGGGCAGCGGCTGGGGGCGGGTCACCGAGATCGCGGACGCCAGCCAGGGGTGCGCCCGGAACAGGCCCCAGAACAGGCGGGCGGCCAGCTCCAGCCGGGCCCGCCAGTCGAGCCCGGCGTCCGCGGCGGAGAGCGAGACCTCGGCGAAGACCCGGTCCATCATCAGGTCGACCAGGCCGTCCTTGTCCGGGACGTGCCGGTACAGCGACATGGTGGCCACGTCCAGTTCGGCGGCGACCCGGCGCATCGACAGCGCCTCCAGCCCCTCGGCATCGGCCACCGCGACCGCCGCGGCGACGATCCGCTCCGCGGTCAGCACGCCCTCCGGCGCGGGCCGCCGGGGCACCTGCCGCCCGGCCGCGCGCGGTGCCCGACCGGGCTCGGGGGAGGGCGCGGGGCTCCCGGCGACCACCGTGCCGACGCCCGGGACGGCCCGCACCAGGCCCCGGCCGCGCAGCTCCGTCAGCACCTTGGTCGCGGTGGCCATCGCGACGTTCCACCGCCGGGTGATCTCCCGGGTGGAGGGCACCCGGTCGCCCGGGCGCAGCTCGCCGCGCTCGATCCGCCCCCGCAGTTCGGCCGCGATCTGCTCGTAGCGGTCCACCCGCCCACCTCCGCACTAGTGCACCAGTGGGCACCATGCTAGCTGCCGGAGCGCTCCCGCCACCACCCTCCGGCACCTGGACGGGCGCACTAGTGCACTAGTGCAGCAATCTCGAAATCCCTCCGAAACGCATTGCCTAGTGCAGTGCGTACGGCGTACGTTCGGTGTCATGAAGAACGCGACGACCAATCTCGACATCCTCGTCTCGGGCGGCGGCATCGCCGGCCCCGCCGTGGCGTACTGGCTACGCAGGGCCGGATTCCGCCCGGTGGTGGTGGAACGCGCCCCCGCCCCCCGGCCCGGCGGCCAGACCGTCGACCTGCGCGGCGCCGGACGCACCGTCATCGAACGGATGGGCCTGCTGGGCCGGGCCGGCGAGCTCGCCGTCGACCAGCGCGGCATCGCCCTGGTCGACCGGCGGGGCCGGCACACCGCCCGGATGCCCACCGAGCTCTTCGGCGGCGAGGGCATCGTCTCCGACCTGGAGATCCTCCGCGGCGACCTGGCCGGCCTGCTGTACGAGGCCACCGCCGACGACGTCGAGTACCTCTTCGACGACACCCTCACCGCCCTGCACGAGGACGCCGACGGCGTCCACGCCGTCTTCGAGAACGCCCCGCCCCGCCGGTTCGACCTGGTGGTCGGCGCCGATGGCCTGCACTCCACCACCCGCCGCCTCGCCTTCGGCCCGGAGCGCGACCACTTCGTCCCGCTCGGCGGCTACACCGCCTGGTTCACTGCCCGCCTCGACCTCGCGCTCGACGACTGGTTCCTGATGTACAACGCCCCCGGCGGCCGGGTCGTGATGGCCCGCCCCGGCCGGCTGCCCGGCGAGACCAAGGTCGCCTTCGGCTTCCGCTCCGCCCCGATCGCCCACGACCGCCGCGACCGGGCGGCCCAGCAGCGCCTGATCACCGAGAAGTTCGCCGGGGCCGGCTGGGAGACCGACCGGCTGCTCGCCGCGATGGCCGACGCCGAGGACTTCTACTTCGAGCACCTCGGCCAGGTCCGCCTCGACGGCTACACCCGCGGCCGCACCGCCCTGATCGGCGACGCCGCCTGCTGCCCCACCCCCCTCACCGGCCTCGGCACCAGCCTCGCCCTGGTCGGCGCCCACCTCCTGGCCGGCGAACTCGCCACCGCCCGCGGCGACTTCACCACCGCCTACGCCGCCTACCAGCACCGCATGCGCCCCTACGCCGCCCAGGCCCAGCAACTCCCGCCCGGCGGCATGCGCGGCTTCGCCCCCAACAGCGCCCCGATGATCGCCCTGCGCGCCGCCTCCATGCGCTGGATGACCCGCCGGCCCCTGCGCCGCATCATGGAAGCCCAGGCGGCCAAGGCCTCCGCCGTCGAACTCCCCGACTACACCCGGGCCTTCGCCTGAGCCCCGAACCCCGAACCCCGAACACCGAGCACCTCGCCCACCTCGCGCGTCCGCCCACCTCGCGCGTCCGAGCGTCCGAGCGTCCGAGCACGGGGACGGCCCCGGTCTCCGTGGGGTGAGACCGGGGCCGTCGGGGAGTGGTGGCGCGTCAGCCGGTGAAGCCGGCCGTGATGGAGGTGAACTGCCAGTCGGACTGGGCGATGCCGGAGCAGGTCTCCTGCAAGCCGCCGCCCGCGCAGCCGCGGTCGCGGTTGACCGACCAGAACGCCAGGCGGGCGATGTGGTTGGTGTTGGCCCAGTCGCGGATCGCGGTCCAGTTGGCCACGGTGGTGGTCTCGTTGTTGTCGCTGAGGCCGTTCATGCCGGAGATGCCCAGGTGCGCGTACGCGGTGGCGTCGTCCCAGCCGTAGACCGACTTGAGCTTGTTCTTCAGGCCGTTCGCCGCGCTGATGGTGGCGGCGTACATGTCGGTCGACGCGTTGCCGAAGTCGAACGGCATGATGGTGAAGACGTCGATGTCCGCGCCGAGCGCCTTGGACTGCTCGATCAGGCGGTTGCCGTCCGCGGTCGGGCCGCTGGTGGCGGTGCCGAAGGTGACGATCGTCTTGATGCCCGGGTTCTTCTGCTTGACGATCTTCAGCGCGTTCAGGATGCGGTCCTGGACGGTGTAGTTCTCGAACTCGTCGGTGTTCTCGATGTCGATGTCGATCGCCTTCAGGTTGTAGGCGTCGATCACCTTCTGGTAGGCGCCGGCCAGCGCGGTCGCGTCGGCGCAGTTCGGGCCGAGCTTGTTGCCCGACCAGCCGCCGAAGGACGGGACGACGTCGCCGCCCGCGGCGCGCACCGCGTTGATGGTCTGCTGGTCCACGCCGTTCAGCAGCGGGCGCTGGCTGTCCCAGGTCGGGTTGCAGCCGTTCTGCGCCAGCACGAAGGCGAGGGTGAACCACTTGATGCCGGTCGCGTTCATCACGGTGGTCGGGGACGGCGGGTTGCCCCAGCCGTTGTACAGGTACGGCGCGGCCTGCTTGAAGCCGCTCGGGGTGGTGGTCGGCGGGGTGGTCACCGCGAGGGAGTTGGAGGCGGCGGAGGCGTTGCCCGCCGCGTCCCGGGCCTTGACGGTGAAGGTGTAGGCGGTCGAGGCGGTCAGGCCGGTGACGGTCGCCGTGGTGCCGGTGACGCTGGCCGCCAGCGTGCCGTTGCGGTAGACGTCGTACGCGGTGACGCCGACGTTGTCGGTGGAGGCGCCCCAGGACAGCGAGACCTGGGTGGCCGCGGTCGCGGTGGCCGTCAGACCGGTCGGCGCGGTCGGCGCCTGCTGGTCGCCGCCCGCGGGCGTGGTCACCGCGAGCGAGTTGGAGGCGGCGGAGGCGTTGCCCGCCGCGTCGTGCGCCTTGACGGTGAAGGTGTAGGCGGTCGAGGCGGTCAGGCCGGTGACGGTCGCGCTGGTGCCGGTCACGGTGGTGACCAGCGTGCCGTTGCGGTAGACGTCGTAGCCGGTGACGGCGACGTTGTCGGTGGAGGCGCCCCAGGACAGCGAGACCTGGGTGGCCGCGGTCGCGGTGGCCGTCAGACCGGTCGGCGCGGTCGGCGCCTGGGTGTCCGGCGTGCCGCCGCCGGGGCCGTCCAGGCTGATGTCGTCCGCGTAGTACGTGCCCTGGCCGAACCAGCCGTTCAGGTACACCTCGGCGGTGGTCTGCGAAGCGCCGGTGGTGAAGCTCACCGTCAGCTGCTTCCAGTCGGACGCGGACGGCGTCCAGGTCGAGGTGCCGCCGGTGACGCCGAGGTACACGTAGTTGCCGCGCACCCAACTCGACAGCGAGTACGTGGTGTTGGGCTGCACCGCGACGGTCTGGACGCACTTGGCGTTGTCCGAGGCGCTCGCCGCGCCGGCCAGCGCCTTGCTGCCGCCGTGGACGGGGGTGGAGACCACGGAGCCGAGGCCGCCGGAGCAGGTCCAGCCGCTCAGGCTGCCGGTCTCGAAACCGGGGTTGGTCAGGATGTTCGCGGCGCTCGCGCTGCTCGGGACGGCGGCGACTGCGGCCGTGGCCAGCAGCAGCGCGGCCGCGCCGACCGCGGTGGCGCGGCGGTTGGGGGCGTGCACGGGTACCTCCAGTGGGGGATGGGGGCGGAGGTGCGTAGGGAGCGCGCACAACAAAATGGACTGGACCAATTGGTTATGTCAAGGCTAGGTCAAGGCGCGGACGCCCGGGTGACCCGCCGTCAGGCCCGCCCGCGAGCCGCCCGCGAGTCACCCGCGAGCCGCTCCGGCGCCGTCCGTGAGCCCCCGCCGCTGCTCCGTCCGGGTGTCTTGCGGCACGCCGGAGCGGGACCCCGGGCCCAGCTCGGGCACGATCGTTCAGCCCAGCTGTGGCACCCGTTAAGAATTCCTCGATGGACCGCACCCGCCGCGACCAGGCAGATTTCACCCTGCCCGGTCGGCGACCGCCGCACGCCGGGCCGCCCCACCGGGCCTGCGACCCGCGAGGCCCGCCCCGGGGCCTGCCGACCGCAGACCCGCCGAACCCGCGTCAGGAGCGCTCGCCGTGAAGGCACTCGTCAAGCTGAACGCCGAACCCGGACTCTGGATGACCGACGTCCCGGAACCGGAGATCGGCCCCGGCGACGTCCTGATCAAGGTCCTGCGCACCGGCATCTGCGGCACCGACCTGCACATCCGCAAGTGGGACAACTGGGCCCAGCAGACCGTCAAGACCCCGATGACCATCGGCCACGAGTTCGTCGGCGAGGTCGCCGCGGTCGGCGCCGCCGTCACCGACGTCGCCGTCGGCGACCTGGTCAGCGGCGAGGGCCACCTGGTCTGCGGCAAGTGCCGCAACTGCCTGGCCGGGCGCCGCCACCTGTGCCGCAACACCATCGGCCTGGGCGTCAACCGGGACGGCGCGTTCGCCGAGTACGTCGCGCTGCCCGCCTCCAACGTCTGGGTGCACCGCGTCCCCGTCGACCTCGACGTCGCCGCGATCTTCGACCCGTTCGGCAACGCCGTGCACACCGCGCTGTCCTTCCCGCTGGTCGGCGAGGACGTCCTGGTCACCGGCGCCGGACCGATCGGCATCATGGCCGCCGCCGTCGCCAAGCACGCCGGCGCCCGCAACGTCATGATCACCGACGTCTCCCCGTACCGCCTCGACCTCGCCCGCGAGCTCGGCGTCACCCTCGCCCTCGACGTCTCGCAGCACACCATCGAGGACGGCCAGCACCAGCTCGGCCTGCGCGAGGGCTTCGACGTCGGCCTGGAGATGTCCGGTCGGCCCGAGGCGATGCAGTCGATGATCGCCAACATGACGCACGGCGGGAAGATCGCCATGCTCGGCCTGCCCGCCGACGACTTCCCGATCGACTGGGCCCGCGTGGTCACCTCGATGATCACCATCAAGGGCATCTACGGCCGCGAGATGTTCGAGACCTGGTACGCGATGTCCGTGCTGCTGGAGGGCGGCCTCGACCTCACCCCGGTGATCACCGGCCGGCACGCCGCCCGGGACTTCGAAGCCGCCTTCGACGAGGCCGCCGGCGGCAACTGCGGCAAGGTCATCCTCGACTGGACGACGCTGTGACCCGCACCGCGTGATCCGTACCGCGTGATCCGCACCGTGTGACCCGTTACCGCGTGACCCGCACCGCGCACACGACCGCCGTACCTGCCGTTAGGAGCGACACCACCGTGTTCGAGAACGTCCGCGACGACCTCGCCGCCACCCTCGCCGAGATCCGCGAAGCCGGCCTGTTCAAGCCGGAACGCGTCATCGGCACCCCGCAGTCCGCCGAGATCACCGTCACCTCCGGCAACGGCGGCCAGGTGCTCAACTTCTGCGCCAACAACTACCTCGGCCTCGCCGACCACCCCGCCGTGGTCGCCGCCGCCAAGGACGCCCTGGACCGCTGGGGCTACGGCATGGCCTCCGTCCGCTTCATCTGCGGCACCCAGGACGTGCACAAGGAACTGGAGCAGCGCCTGTCCCAGTTCCTCGGCCAGGAGGACACCATCCTGTACTCCTCCTGCTTCGACGCCAACGGCGGCGTCTTCGAGACCCTGCTCGACGAGCGCGATGCCGTCATCTCCGACGCCCTCAACCACGCCTCCATCATCGACGGCATCCGCCTGTGCAAGGCCCGCCGCCACCGCTACGCCAACCGCGACCTCGCCGACCTGGAGAAGCAGCTCCAGGACACCCAGGACGCCCGCCGCCGGCTCATCGTCACCGACGGCGTGTTCTCCATGGACGGCTACATCGCCCCGCTGCGCGAGATCTGCGACCTCGCCGACCGCTACGACGCCATGGTCATGGTCGACGACTCGCACGCCGTCGGCTTCGTCGGCCCCACCGGCCGCGGCACCCCCGAACTGCACGGCGTCACCGACCGCGTCGACATCATCACCGGCACCCTCGGCAAGGCCCTCGGCGGCGCCTCCGGCGGCTACGTCGCCGCCCGCCGCGAGATCGTCGCCCTGCTGCGCCAGCGCTCGCGCCCCTACCTGTTCTCCAACTCGCTCGCCCCGGTGATCGCCGCCGCCTCGCTCACCGTGCTGGACCTGCTGGAGACCGGCGACGACCTGCGCGACCGGCTGCGCGCCAACACCGAGCTGTTCCGGACGAAGATGACCGAGGCCGGGTTCGAGATCCTGCCCGGCGAGCACGCCATCGCCCCCGTCATGATCGGCGACGCCGCCCGGGCCGGCCGCCTCGCCGAACTGCTGCTGGAGCGCGGCGTCTACGTGATCGGCTTCTCCTACCCGGTGGTGCCGCACGGCGCCGCCCGGATCCGGGTCCAGCTCTCCGCCGCGCACAGCACCGAGGACGTCGAGCGCGCCGTCGCCGCGTTCGTCGACGCCCGCGCGGCGCTGGACGCCTGACCCGACCCGACCAGGTGCGGGCACCCTCAACCGCACCCACCCCACGGGCCGCCCCGACCCCCCTCCACGGGCGGCCCGCCCGGCGCGGGGAGCCGTTCCCGGCTCCCCGCGCCGCCCGTTCTCGGTTCCCTGCGCCGCCCGTTCCCCCGCCGAATGGTCCGCGGGCGCCCCGCCACCCGTGCCGCACCGGCCCCAGCCGCGCCACCGGCCACCCGGCGTCCCGACCGGCCCCGCCGCGCTGGCAGAATTGACCCGTGATCGACGCACGACGGCTGCGGACCCTCCGGGCCGTGGCCGACCACCGGACCGTGACCGCCGCGGCGGCCGCGCTCTACCTCACCCCCTCCGCGGTCTCCCAGCAGCTCGCCGCCCTCGAACAGGAGACCGGCCACACCCTGCTGGTCCGGGCCGGCCGCGGCGTCCGGCTCACCGCCGCGGGCGAGATCCTGCTCACCCACGCCGACGCCGTCCTCGCCCAGCTCGAACGCGCCGAGGCCGACCTCGCCGCCTACGACTCCGGCGCCGCCGGCGAGGTCACCGTCGCGGCCTTCGCCACCGGCATCGCCCTCGTCCTCGCCCCCGCCATCACCGCCCTCGCCGACACCGCCCCCGACCTGCGGGTGCGGGTCCTCGACGCGGAGGGCGACGCCAGCCTGCCGATGCTGCTCGACGGACGCGCCGACCTCGCCGTCGCCGTCGAGTACCGCGGCGCCCCGCGCCCCGACGACCGCCGCCTCACCCGGCTGCCGCTGTACGCCGAGCCCTTCGACGCCGTCCTCCCGCTGCACCACCCGCTGGCCGCCGGGGCCGGCCCCGTCGCCGTCGCCGACCTCGCCGCCGAACCCTGGATCGGCCCCTACCCCGGCAACCCCTGCCACGACGTCGTCCTGCTCGCCTGCGAACACGCCGGCTTCCAGCCCCGCCTGGTGCACTCCTCCGACGACTTCCGCGCCGTCACCGCCCTCGCCTCGGCCGGCGCCGGCGTCGCCCTCGTCCCGCGCTCGGCCCTGCGCGGCACCGAACTCGCCGTCGTCGCCGTCCGCCCCGTCGACAGCCCACTGGCCACCCGCCGTGTCTTCGCCGCGACCCGGGCCGGCGCCGAACTCCACCCGCTGATCAGCCCCGTCCTGACCGCCCTGGCCCGGGCCGCCGAACACCTCGACCACCCGGCCTGACCTCCCGTCCGGCCTGATCCACCGTGCTCTTCCGGCGGCCTCCCGGCCTCCCGGCGGATGGCGCGACCCGGCCCGGGCCCGGACCTTTCCCGCGCACCGGCCCCGGTGCCAGCTCGGCCACATCCTCGCCGCCGGACTGCCCCGCACCCACCCCCGCACCGCCCACCACCTGCTGCGCCTGCCGCTCTCCGACCACCGCCCGCTGGCCGTCGACCTGCCGCTCTGAGCCCTCACCCGCCCCGGGTCTTCCCGGCCGCGCCGGGCCGGTCCACCCCGTCCACCGCCGCGCAGATGCCGAACACCCGGTCGTGGCCCGTCCAGCCGTTGACCCGGCCCCGGTTGTTGCTGATCTGCACCCGCCGCCGGGCCGGCTCCAGCGCCGACACCAGGTGCAGGTGGACCGTCCCGGCGACACGGGCCAGCACGATGTCGCCCACCGCCAGCCGCTCCGGGTCCACCGGGGCGACCCGCACCAGCTGTCGGCTGCGGATCAGCGGCACCATCGACGACCCCGTCGGCCGGAACTCCACCGAGGCCCCGGCGGACACCCGGGCCGCCACCGCGTCGAGCATTCCCATCGCGCGATCATGGCAGCGCGGCCCCACCGGGCTCCACCGGTTTTCCGTCGGACGTCCTGACGGTTCTTCAGGAACCTTCCCCCATCGAATAATCGATCGACTGCACCGGGCGTCAGCTGCTACTTTCCGCTCACGAACCGAACCAGGGCGGGAGGAGGCACCACGGTGGAGCAGCAGGAGCAGGAGCCGGAGGTCGCCGACCGCCCGGCGCGGTCGCGCGCGGAGCGGCGGGCCGCCCTGGTCGCCCGGATCCGGGCGGCGAACGCCGAGACGCTGGAGAGGCTGGCCGAACTGTGAGCGGGCACATCACGGACCACCTGGACGAGGAGGACGTCGAGTACCTGCTGGGCGGCCCCGACCTGGTGCGCGAGCGCCCGCTGCTACAGTCCGCACTCGGCCGCCCGCGGGCTTCGGCCTTCGGGGCGGACGCCTACCCGGACGTCTGGGCCAAGGCGGTCGCGTTCGGCGAGTCCCTCGCCCGCAACCACCCCATGACGGACCGGAACAAGCGCACCGCCTTCGAGTCGATGCTGCTGTTCCTCGACTACAACGGACAGCCGTACGCCGACCCGCACCCGGACGACGCCGTGGCCTTCGTGCTGTGCCTCGCCCAGGGCGGCTACGCGGGCCGCTTCGAGGAAGCGGCGGCCGACTTCCGCCGAATACTCGGCAGGCCCGTGCCCGGGCCCGTGCCCGAACCCGGTACCGACTGACGGCCCCGCCCGGGGCCGACGGTCGTCAACAAGGCGGTGCCCAAGGCCGGGGCGGCCAGGCCCTCGGGCGCGGACGCCCCGGCCGGGCCGTCCCCCTCCTGCTCGACCCGACCCGACCCGACCCGACCCGGCCCGGGCGGCATTCGCGGTTCCGCCGCAGTGCGGGGGAGCGCCGCCGGGCGGCCGTCCTGGCCGGATGCGACGCGGTGTCCATCCGCGCGCCCCGGAGCCCCGCCCCGGCCGCCCGGATCGCCGCCGCCCTGCGCGCCGCGCCCGCCCCGGTTCGGGTGCGCCCGATCGACCAGCGGGAATAGTTGGTGATGTACCGTCAATCAAGCCGCCCCGAACGCCGTCGCCGATCGTGGCGGCCCTCCGGGCGGCGCCGAACCGACCGGGTCCCGCACCGGCGCGAATCGGCCGATCCGTGGGCGTTCTGACTGCTCAGCACCCGTCCTGGCATATGCTGCCGGGTGGTCAGGGACGACCACCACCCACCCTCGCAGGAGTGCCCGATGAGCGATCACGAGACCGGCCGCAGCACGACCCCGATCCCGATCGGCGTCATCGGCCTCGGCGACATCGCGCAGAAGGCCTACCTGCCGGTCCTCACCGCCCAGCCCGGCATCGACCTGCGCCTGATGACCCGCGACCGGGCCAAGCTCGACCGGATCGGCGACGCCCACCGCCTCCCGTTCCGCACCACCGACCTGGGTGAGCTGATCGACTCCGGCATCCGCGCCGCGTTCGTCCACGCCGCCACCGACCAGCACGTCCCGATCGTCGAGGAACTGCTCACCCGCGGCGTCGACGTGTACGTGGACAAGCCGCTCGCCTACGACCTCGACGGCGCCCGCCGCCTGGTCGCCCTCGCCGAGCACACCGGCCGCTCCCTGCTGGTCGGCTTCAACCGCCGCCACGCCCCCGGCTACCTGCTCGCCGCCGAGCGCCCGCGC
Organism: Kitasatospora sp. NA04385; assembly: GCF_013364235.1. Lineage (NCBI taxonomy): Bacteria > Bacillati > Actinomycetota > Actinomycetes > Kitasatosporales > Streptomycetaceae > Kitasatospora > Kitasatospora sp. NA04385. Next base: position 7,730,799 of record NZ_CP054919.1, read on the forward strand.
GACCTGATCGTCCTGCAGAAGCACCGCGAAGGCCTGCCCGAACGCGCCCGCACCCTGGTCTACGACGACTTCATCCACGTCGTGGACAGCCTGCGCTTCCTCGTCCCGGGCGAGATCGAGCACGTCGACGTCCGCTCCCGCGTCCGCGACGGCCTGGTCGAGCACCTCGTCCTCACCCTGGCCGGACGCGGCTTCACCGCCCTCGGCATCATGAACCGGGTCTCCGGCTCGACCGAGGAGATCCTCGAGGTCTCCGGCGCCGACTCCAAGCGCGAGGTCCACAACCTCGCCGAGATCATCGACCACCGCGGCCAGCCCACCGTCCGCCGCCGCGGCGACTGGGTCCCGGTCGCCCGCCAGCGCGGCATCGAACAGGTCGTCCTGCACTTCCTCGACGCCCTCCGGGCCGGCAAGACGCTCGACGCCACCGACGCCCTGCGCACCCACGAACTGTGCGAGCTCATCGTCGAGCGCATCGAGACCGCCGCACCCTGACTCCCACCCCCCGCCCGGCCGGCCCCGGCTACGACGCCCTCGGGGCCGGCCGTCCCGGATCACTGGCCCATCACGTACCGGACGGTCGGGCCGGTGGTCCAGCCGCCGTCCACCGCCAGCTCGGCGCCGGTGATGTAGGAGGCCGCGTCGGAGAGCAGGAAGACGGTGGCCGCGGCGATCTCGGGGGCCTCGCCGACCCGGCCCATCGGGGTGTTGGGGTAGTTGCCCTCGCCGCGCTGGATGCCGGTGGACGCGGTCATCGGGGTGTAGGTCATGCCCGGGTGGACGGAGTTCACCCGGATCCGGTCCACGCCCAGTTCCACCGCGCCGATCTTGGTCAGGCCGCGCACGCCCCACTTGGACGCGCCGTAGCCCGCGGTCAGCGCCAGGCCCATCAGGCCGGCCGCCGAGGAGATGTTCACCACCGAGCCGCCGCCCGCCGCCCGCAGCGCCGGGACGACCGTCTTCATGCCGATGAACACGCCGGTCAGGTTGACGTCGAGCACCTTGCGGAAGTGCTCCACCGACTCGTCGATCAGGAAGCTGCCGGTGGAGATGCCCGCGTTGTTCACCAGCCCGTGCACCGCCCCGAACTCGGCCTGCGCGTACGCCACCACGTCCGCCCAGTCCTGCTCCGAGCCGACGTCGTGGTGGCGGTAGCGGGCCCGCTCGCCCAACTCGGCGGCGGTGGCCGCGCCGTCCTCGTCCAGGACGTCGGTGACCAGGACGTTCGCCCCCGCCGCGACCGCCTGCTTCGCGGTCTCCGCGCCCAGGCCCCGGGCCCCGCCGGTGATGATGACGGTCTTGCCGGACAGCTCGCTCATGACTTGCTCCTCGTGCTCTGCGTGCCTCGTGGGCACCGTGCTTCCTTGCCGTACTGCGCTGTACTGCTCCGCAGCTGTGCAGGCGTGCAGCCGTGCGGTCGTACCGCTCCACCGCTCCACTGCTGCACCGCTCTGCTGCTCCACCGCTGCCGCCGCCGGGTCCGCGGGATTCCGCGCCGGGCAGGGCGTTCAGGGCACCGGTGCGGTCAGCAGACCGGTGCAGACGGAGACGAGGTCGGCGAGGTAGGCGCCGTCCCCGCTCAGGGTGGGCTCGCCCTCGGCGTGCTGCCGGGCGCGTTCGGCCAGCGCGGCCCCGATCAGGGTCAGCGCCAGGTCGATCCGCTCCAGCCGGACCGGCTCGGGGGCCAGCGGGACCAGCGGCGCCTCCAGCTCCAGGATCAGCCGCCAGTACAGGGTGCCCGCGAGCCCGGCGTGCGGGCGCCGCTCCCGGATGCCGCTGCGGTGGCTGACCTGGGTGGAGATCCGCAGGCAGTCCCGGCCGCGCTCGGTGCGCAGCTCGGTGGCCTCCGCGTCGACCAGCGCCCCGAGCAGCTCGCCCAGCGAGCGGCCCTCGGGCCGCGGCATCCGTTCGGCGAGCGCCCGCTCGGTGCGCTGCTGGCGCTCGGCCATCACCGCGTCCAGCAGGCCCTCGCGCGAACCGAAGTGGTACTGCACCGCGGACGGGTTCGCCTGCCCGGCCTGCCGGACCACCTCGCGCAGCTGCGCGCCGTGCACGCCCTGCGCCGCGAACAGCCGCTCGGCGGAGCGGATCAGCCGCGCCCGGGTGGACCCGCCACCGGCCGGTCCGTCGTCGGGCCCTTCGCCCGCTGGGGTGCTCCGTGCACCCGTTGACTTGCTCGCCATGTCTCCACATTAATACTCGGCATTATTAATGTCGAGCATTAGTCCGATCGGCCGTTTCCGCCACCCGTCCGTGTGTCCCCTGGGAAATCGCTGGGAAGCCCGGCGCGCGGCATGAGGAATCTCCAAGCCGCCGTTGCTAGCTTCGTGACGCATGATCGACTCGTCCCACCTGGCAGCCCGGTCACGCTCCCTGGCGCTCCACCTGCTGTCCCGGCTGAAACTCCGACACCTCGCCTGGCCGCTGTTCGTCCTGGCGTTCTGGTACTACCTCTCGGTCTACGGCCTGCCGTACGCCAACGACGTCGTCTTCCTGTGGCTGATGGCCGCCCTGATCGCGGCGTCCGTGCACAGCGGCGGCCGCCGGGGCTGGCTGTACGTGCTGCGGGACTGGATCCCGGTGATGGCCGTGGTCTGGGTCTACTCCCTGCTGCGCGGCTACGGGGCGCACACGCCGTGGCCCCCGCACTACGCCCCGCAGATCGCCTTCGACGAGGTGCTCGGCTTCGGCGAGACCTGGACCGTCCGGCTGCAGGACTGGCTCTACCACCCCGGCAACCCGCAGTGGTACGACTACGCCGCCGTCACCGTCTACATGTCGCACTTCTTCGCGGTGTTCGTGATCCTCGCCGTGCTCTGGAAGCGCGACCACGCCCGCTTCCGGCATTTCCTCGGCTGCTACCTCGCGATGACCGCGATCGGCTTCGCCACCTACGTGCTCTACCCCGCCGACCCGCCGTGGCTGGCCGGTCTGGAGCACCACATGCCGACCGTCGACCGGGTGGTCAACACCGTGCTCAACGACAGCGGCCTGCCCCGGGCGGGCACCATCTTCGAGAACGGCAGCAAGTTCGCCAACGACGTCGCCGCGATGCCCTCGCTGCACGCCGCCTACCCGATGGTGATCGCGCTGTTCTTCTGGCCGCTGGCCGGCCGCAAGCTGCGCGTCCTGCTCGCCGCCTACCCCCTGGCGATGGCGTTCACGCTGGTCTACGGCGCCGAGCACTTCATCATCGACATCCTGGTCGGCTGGGCCTTCGCCTGGGCGATGGTCGCCCTGGTCAACCGCATCGTCGCCCGCCGAGCTGCGGCCCGGGCCGTGAAGGAGGCGGCCGTCGAGCCGGCCGTCGAACCGACCGTCCCGGTCGGCTGACGACCGGCGCTCCCCACGCCCGTGGGCCCCGGCCCCGGTCCGGCAAGGTGGTGCCGGGCCGGGGCCCTTCCGCATCCCGGCCCGGGGCGGCGCGCGATGGCCACCGCGCGCCGTCCGGGTGAGCGCGTGAGCCCCCGCGCGAGCGCCCGCGCGGGGGGTCGGGGCGGGGCCCGGGAGGGGGCCCGTTCCGGGCGCCGCCCGGCCTGTTCCGCACCGCCGGAGGGTCGTCCTGCGGATTCTGAACGGATACCAGGAAGTCCCTGGGTGTTCGCTGTGAATCGAACGGTAGGCGCGTCCGCGCTGGTGGGCCGCCCGAGTGAACCTGACGGGCCGTCAGCCGGCGCCGTTCCGGACCGGTCGAAGGGGCGCGGTGAAGGCTTTGCCAATCCGTGGCGGAGTCTTGTTCCGCCCCCCGGTAGCGTCGTGCGGAACCCAGCAGGAGGACCCGCATCATGGCCGCACCCCACGCTCCGTCAGCGCCCGGCGCGCGCGCCCGATCCGCCGGCCGGCCGACGGCCCGATGATCTCCGGCCACGTCGCCGCATCCGCCCTGTGGGCGGTCCTGACCCCGCTGGGCGTGCTGCTCTCCGGCCTCGGCCTGGCCTCCACGATCCGGATCCGCCCCGGCACCGACCGCCCCCGCGACCACCTGCTCGGCCCGCTGCTGATCGCCTCCGGCATCCTGGTCGCGGGCTTCGGCCTCTGGCTGCTCTGAGCGGACGCCCGGGCCTACTCGCCGGAACCGCCGTAGCTGCCGTAGTCGCTGTAGCCGCCGGGGGCGCCCGCGCGGGACCCGCCCGGTCCGGGCCGGTCGCCCCGACCGTCCGGGACGAGCGGAGCGTCCGGGCCGTCGGCGAACCAGTGGCCGATGTTGGTCCAGTCGAACCCCGCCCGCCACGCCGCCCGCCCCTCCGACCAGCCGACCAGGGCGCTCACCACCTTGGCGGGGGAGACGGTCAGGGTCCGGTAGTGCTCGGCGGGCACGCCGTCCCGGTACTCCAGCTCGTAGACGCCGTTCTCCCGCAGGCGCACCTGCACGTACCAGTCGCCGGCCGGTTCGCCCGCGCCGAACCGTTCGACGATCAGGTGGGAGTCGCCGCGCTGCATGTTCGCCACCAGCCGGCTCAGGGCCGCCGCCCCGGGGTCGCGCATCGACAGTCCGCGCTCGGTCATCGCGTGAAGCATGCGTGGAGCATGCCGCACCTCACCGACAACCACGCGGTCGGGGTGACCGCCGAACACCCCGGTCGCGCCCGGCCCGGACCGGCGCCGGGACGGGAACCGACGCTCTGTCCGGTACGCCCCCGAGGCGGTCAACTCCGATTGGACCTAAGCGAGTTCCTCGGCCGGGAAAGCGCCGGAACCCACCGCACCGGAACCCACCGCACCGGCACGCCCCGACGGGCCGTCAGCAGGGCCGCCGCCGGTTCCCGCCGCCGGAACCGCGGTCACCCGCCGCCCCGGCTCCGCTGCCGCGAGTCGTCGATCACCGTCCGGGACCAGTCCAACCCGTCCGCCCGGTACGCCTCGTCCAGCAGCACCCGTTGCAGCCGGTCCCACACCCCGGCCTCCTGCCAGTCCCGCAGTCGGCGCCAGCACGTCATGCCCGACCCGAACCCCAGCTCCTGCGGCAGCCACTCCCACTGGATGCCGGTGTGCAGCACGAACAGGATCCCCTGCAGACAGCCCCGGTCCTTCACCGACGGCCGCCCCAACCCCTGCCGCCGCACCGGCAACAGCGGCTCGATCCGCTCCCACAACTCATCCGACACCAACCACGGCGGTCTCTTCCCCACGCCCAGCCCAACGACCCACCCGCCGAACGGACATGGCCGACGCGCCGACCACCCCGCCGCCCGCCCCGCTCCCGCGTTCCGCCCCGAACAACCGCTTCCACCGGCCGGAAAGTCGGTGATAGACAGTCAACCGGGTGCGCCGATCACGACGTCCCGGTCCTGCCGCGCCAACCCCCGTTCCACCCACCGAAAGGCCCCCGCCCCGTGACCGACCCGACGGCCGACCCGACGGCCGACCCGACGACCGACCCGACGACCGACCCCGCATCCGGCCCCGCGGCCGACGCCGACCTCGCCCGCCGGGCCGCCGAACTCGGGGCGCGGGTGGTCCGCGGCCGGGCCTGGGAGGGCGTCGCCCGGGAGGACAAGGGCGGCGGCGACTTCGCGACCGCCGTGGACATCGAGGCCGAGCGGGCCGTGCTCGGCCTGCTCCGCCGGGAGGCCCGGCCCGGCGACGCGTTCACGGGGGAGGAGAGCGGCCGCACCGGCCCGGCCGACGCCGCCCGCCGCTGGCTGGTGGACCCGCTGTGCGGGACGCTCAACTTCGCGGTGGGCACCCACCTGGTGGCCGTCAACGTCGCCCTGCGCGAGCACGGCCGGACGACCGCCGCGGCCGCCGCGGACCCGTACACCGGCGAGACGTACTGGACCGACGGCACCGCCGCCCGGCTGCGCCGCGACGGCCGCGACACCCCGCTCGTGCCGTCCGCCGACTCCCGGCTGGTCGACCTCAACCTCGACCCGCCCTACCCGAACGCCCCCGCCCTGCGGGTCGCGCGCCTGCTCACCGACCCCGGCTTCGAGTCGGCCTTCCGCCCCCGGGTGGTGTCCACCACGCTCGCGGTGGCCTGGGTCGCGGCGGGTCGCCGCGCCGGGTACCTGACGGACGGCCTGCTGGCCGACAGCGTCCACTTCGCGGCGGGCATCGCGCTCTGCGAGGCCGCCGGCTGCACCGTCACCGACCTGCGCGGCGCGCCGGTGCACAGCGGCGCCGGCGGCCTGATCGCCGCGGCCGACGCCGACACGCACGCCCGCCTGCTCGACCTGGTCACCCGCCAGGAGATCCGTCCCGTACGCCGGTAAGCCCGTCACGCGCCCTGGTGGCGCCCTCCGCCCCCCGGCACGCTTGCACCGCGTCCGCACCCCGCGGGCCGCGACCGCCGAGCCGCCCGGAGGCCCGCATGGTGTTCCACAGCGACTACCCGCCCGTCGCCCCGCTGGACCTGCCGGTCCACGAGGCCGTCCTGGGCGGCTGCGCGAGCGGCGAGCACGCCGAACGCCCGGCCCTGGTGGACGGGCTGACCGGGCGCAGCGTCAGCTACCGGGAGCTGGACGCGGACAGTCGCCGCCTCGCCGCCGGCCTGGCCGAGGCCGGGGTGGCCAAGGGCGACGTGGTGGCGCTGCACAGCCCGAACTCGCTGGCCTACCCGCTGGCGTTCTTCGGGGTGACCCGCACCGGGGCGACGGTCACCCCGGTCAACCCGCTCGCCACCCCGGCCGAGTTCGCCGGCCGGCTGCGCGACTGCGGCGCCCGCTGGATCATCACCACCGCCGCACTGCTGCCCGTCGCCCGGCTGGCCGCCGCCGAACACCCGGTCGCCGGTGTCTTCCTCTGCGACGCGCCGAGCACGGCAAGCGCGACGGACCGGACGGCCCGCGCCCCCCGCACGCTCGCCGACCTGGCCGCCTGCTCCGCCCCCGAGCCCGAGCCGCACCTCGACCCGGCCACCGACCTGGCCGTGCTGCCGTACTCCAGCGGGACGACCGGCCTGCCCAAGGGCGTGATGCTCACCCACCGCTCGGTCTCCACCAACCTCGCCCAGACCGACGCCCTGCTCGGCCCGCGCCCCGGCGAACGCGTCCTGGCGGTGCTGCCGTTCTTCCACGTCTACGGCCTGGCCGCGGTGCTCAACCGCCCGCTGCGGGCCCGCTCCACCGTGGTGGTGCTGCCCCGCTTCGACCTGGAGCAGTTCCTGACCGCCGTCCAGCGCCACCGCATCGAGGCGCTGTACGTGGCCCCGCCGATCGTCCTCGCCCTGGCCAAGCACCCGCTGGTCGACCGCTTCGACCTGTCCTCCGTCCGCTACGTGCTGAGCGCCGCCGCCCCGCTGGACGCCGACCTGGCCGCCGCCGCGGCCCGCCGACTGGGCCTGCCGCACCTGCTGCAGGGCTACGGCATGACCGAGCTCTCCCCGGTCACCCACCTCGTCCCGCCCGGCGAACCGCACCCCCCGGTCGGCACCGTCGGCCGGCTCGCCCCCGGCACCGAGCTGCGGATCCGCGCCCTCGACGGGCCGCCCCGCGACCTCGGCCCCGGCGAGGACGGCGAACTGCTGTTCCGCGGCCCGCAGGTGATGAAGGGCTACCTCGGCAGGGCGGCCGAGACCGCGGCCGCCGTCGACCCGGACGGCTGGCTGCACACCGGCGACGTCGGCCGCGTCGACGTCGACGGCTGGCTGTTCGTGGTCGACCGGGTGAAGGAGCTGATCAAGTACAAGGGCTACCAGGTCGCCCCGGCCGAGCTGGAGGCGCTGCTGCTCACCCACCCGCGGATCACCGACGCCGCCGTGGTCGGCGTCACCGACGCCCACGGCGCCGAGCACCCCAAGGCGTACGTGGTGCCCGCGTTCGGCTGCGACCTGGCCGAGCAGGAGGTGGTCGAGTACGTGGCCCGCCGGGTCGCCCCCTACAAGAAGGTCCGCGAGGTGGAGTTCCTGGACGCGGTGCCGAAGTCCGCCACCGGCAAGATCCTGCGCCGCGAACTGCGGGCCCGGGCGGCGAAGCCGGGACACCGCCCCGGCGGGGGTGCATAGGATGCGGGACACCCGGGCCCACCCCCGTCCGGGGACCCGCCGCGCCGACCCGGAGCCGCCGATGACGACCAGCGCCCCCGCCGCCCGCACGCCCCGGCAGGACCGCAGCCGGGCCACCCGCCGACGGCTGCTGGAAGCGGCGGTGGAGTGCCTGGCCGAGGTCGGCTGGAACGGGTCGACGGTGCTGGTGGTCGCCGAGCGGGCCGGGGTCACCCGGGGCGCGGCCCAGCACCACTTCCGCACCCGCGAGGACCTGTTCACCGCCGCCGTCGAGCACGTCGCCGCCGAACGCCTGGCCGCCGTGCTGGCCCGGGCCGAGCAGCTGCCGCCGCCCGGCCCGGCCCGCACCGAGGCGGTGGTGGAGATGATCGTCAGCCTGCACACCGGCCCGCTGTTCCGCGCCGGGCTGCACCTGTGGACGGCCGCCGCCACCGAACGCCGGCTGCGCGAACGCATCGTCAGCCTGGAGGACCAGGTGGGCCGGGAGGCGCACCGGGTGGTCGTCGAGTGCCTGGGCGCGGACGAGTGCGCCACCGGCGTCCGGGAGAGCGTCCAGGCCACCCTCGACCTGGCCCGCGGCCTGGGCCTGGCCAACCTGCTCACCGACGACGGGCCGCGCCGGGTCGGCGTGGTCCGCCAGTGGTCCCGGCTGCTGGACGCCGCGCTCACCGGCTGAAACCCGGCCGGGGCGGTCCGTGACCGGCAGTTGGGGGTCACACCCTTGCCCGAACCGGTCCGAATCGAGCACACTCACGTATTCGGTCCGACCGCCCGCACGACCACCAGTCGCCAGCGCCCGGCGGGCCGTGCAGTCTGGTGGAAGCCGGAACGACCGGCGGAACCGGGGAAGGTACCGGGCAGGTGGCCAACTGAGCACGCACGGCTTCGAACGCACGTCCGACCGCGACGCGGCGGGCGCCGCTCCCGCACGCCTGCCCGGGCACCGCCTGGTCCCGCTGGCCACCGCGCTGGTCCAGCAGGACGGCCGGATCCTGCACTGGAGCCAGGAGGCCGAGGCGCTCACCGGCTGGTCCGCCCAGGAGGCGATCGGCGCCCACCCGGTCCGGCTGCTGCTGCCCGAGCAGGACCGGGCCGCCGCCGAGCAGCTGTTCGACCGCCTGGTGGCCGGCCACGGCTGGTCCGGCACCCACCCCGTGCGCCGCCGCGACGGCTCCACCGTCGAGCTGGAGTTCCACACCTACCCGATCGCCGGCCCCGACGGCCGCACCCTGCTGCTGGCCACCGCCTCCGACGCCGAGGCGCTGCACGAGGTCGAGTCCGACCTGGCGGTCCTGGACGGCTTCTTCGACCAGTCCCCGATCGGCCTGGCCGTCTACGACACCGAGCTGCGCTTCGTCCGGCTGAACGAGGCGCTCGCCCGGATCAACGGCCTCAGCGCCGAGGAGCACCTCGGCCGCCGGATCTCCGCCGTGCTGCCCGGCATCAACGCGCACGAGATAGAGAACGTGATGCGGCAGGTGATCGCCACCGGCAAGCCGGTGGTCGACGCCCGCTCGCACGGCCGCGTCCCCGGCGACCCGCGCCGCGACCGGGCCTGGTCGGCGTCCTACTTCCGGCTGGAGGACTCCACCGGCAAGGTGCTCGGCGTCTCCTCCTCCATCATCGACGTCACCGAGCGCTTCCAGGCCGAGGCCCGCGCCTCCCGCGCCCAGGAGCGCCTGACCCTGCTCGCCTCGGCCGGCGCCCGGATCGGCACCACGCTCGACCTCAAGCGCACCGCCGAGGAGATGGTCGAGGCGATCGTCCCGAAGTTCGCCGACTTCGCCACCGTCGACCTGCTGGAACCGGTGCTGCGCGGCGAGGAGCCCGCCCCGATCCAGCCCGAGCGGTCCATCCAGGTCCGCGCCGTCGCGGTCGGCGAGGCGTACGGCTCCGGCCTGACCAACGTCTCCGACACCGTCGGCGGCACCACCGAGTACGGCCCGCACCGGGTCTACACCCAGTGCCTGCGCAGCGGCCGCCCGCTGCTCAAGCCGCACGTGGACGAGGAGGTGCTGCGCGGCCTGGTCCCCGACCCCGACCGGGTCGCCCCCGGCATCGCCGCCGGCATCCACTCCTACCTGCTGGTGCCGCTGATCGCCCGCGGCATGGTCCTCGGCGGCGCCGAGTTCGTCCGCACCCGCAACCCCGAGCCGTTCGGCGCCGCCGACGTCTCGCTCGCCGAGGAGCTCGTCGCCCGCACCGCCCTGGCCATCGACAACGCCCGGCTCTACCGGCGCGAGCGGGAGACCGCGCTCACCCTGCAGCGCAGCCTGCTGCCGCAGGAGATCCACCGCACCCTGGGCCTGGAGATCGCCCACCGCTACCTGCCCTCCAGCGTGGTCAGCGAGGTCGGCGGCGACTGGTTCGACGTCGTCCCGCTCTCCTGCGGGCGCGTCGCCCTGGTGGTCGGCGACGTGATGGGCCACGGCATCCGGGCCGCCGCCACGATGGGCCAGCTGCGCACCGTCGCCCGCACCCTGGCCACCCTGGACCTGCCGCCCGAGCAGGTGCTCGGCCGGCTCGACGAGACCGCCTCCGCGATCGGCGAGGGCCAGTTCGCGACCTGCGTGTGCGCCGTGTACGACCCCGTCGACCGCACCGTGGTGATCTGCTCGGCCGGCCACCTGCCGCCCGTGCGGGTCGACCCCGACGGCACCTCGCACGTCGTGGACCTGCCGCCCGGCGTCCCGCTCGGCGTCGGCGGCGGCGCCTTCGAGTCGATCGAGTTCACCCTGCCCCCCGGCGCCACCTTCGCGCTCTACACCGACGGCCTGGTCGAACGCCGCGGCCGCGACCTCGACGAGGGCATCGACCTGCTCGCCCGCACCCTCGCCACCCCCGGCCGCACCCTGGAGGAGAGCTGCGACGCCGCGCTCTCCGCCCTGGTCACCGACGGCACCGAGGACGACATCGCCATGATCATGGCCCGGGTGCTGCCCGTCCCCGCCGACCGGATCGCCACCCTGCTGCTGCCCAGCGAGGGCCCGCTGCCCGCCCGCGCCCGCCGCTTCACCCGCGCCACCCTGGACGCCTGGGGCCTGTCCGCGCTCACCGACTACGCCGAACTGGTGGTCAGCGAACTCGTCACCAACGCGCTGCTGCACGCCGACGCCCCGCGCCGCCTGCGGATCTTCCGCGACCGCACCCTCACCCTGGAGGTCTCCGACGCCGGCGGCCAGCCGCCCCGGCTGCGCAGCTCCGCCGAGGAGGACGAGGGCGGCCGCGGCATCCACCTGATCAGCGAGCTCGCGCACCGCTGGGGGAGCCGCCCCACCAAGCACGGCAAGGTGGTCTGGGCGGAGATCGAACTCCCGTACCGGGCGGGCTGACACCCGCCCGGGCGCGACCGCTCGCCCGGGACGCCGCGCTGACGGAGAGTCGGATCAACCACGCCGCCGACCGAAAGGCCCGCCGTGCACCTCCGCCTCCTCTCCGCCGCCGGTCTGCTCGCCCTCGCCGCCGGGGCGGCCGCCCTCGCCCCGGCCCTCGCCGACGAGCCCGCGCCGCAGCCCTCCCCGTCCCCGTCCCCGTCGCCCTCCCCGGCCGGGACGGAGCCGCCCGCGGAGAGCCCGTCACCCTCCCCGTCGTCCTTCCTGTCCCCGTCCCCGTCCCCGTCCTCATCCCCAGCCGCGCCGCTGCCGGACGGGGCCGGGACCGGGCAGCCCGGGGAGAGCGCGCCACCGGCCGCCCGGACCTCCGTCGCGATCACCGGCGCCGCCATCGACCCGAAGGTCCCCGGCCGGGTCCGGGTCGCCCTCGCCTACACCTGCGCGCCCACCGACCAGCCCCGCTCGCTGAACACCTCGGTCGAGCAGAACGACCCCGAGGACCCCGCCACCATCGCCTTCGGCTCCACCCGCACCTCGCCGACCCTGATCGTCTGCGACGGCGCCCCGCAGACCCAGAGCGTCACCGTCCAGTCCAAGACCAGCAACTGGCTCGCCGGCCCCGACTCGGTGGTGATCACCACGCTCACCGACCTCGGCGCCGCCCCGCCCGCCGCCGCCGACGCCCGCCGGATCCCGCTCGACCTGCCGCCCGCCCCCTGACACGGAGTCAGCCGACCGGCCCCCGTCCCCGGCGCGCCGCCCGCCCGCCGCCGCCGGCGCCTCCGAGACTGGACGCCGGACGAAGGGACCCCGCATGACCACCCAGCCCACGACAGTCGGTGCCCAGGCTCCCGAGGTGCGCCGCTGGCGGGCCCTCGCGGTGTGCCTGGTCGCCGGGTTCATGACCCTGCTCGACGTGTCGATCGTCAACGTCGCCCTGCCGTCCGTGCGCAGCGGACTGCACATGTCCGAGGCCGGACTCCAGTGGGTGCTCTCCGGCTACTCGCTGGCCTTCGGGCTCGTCCTGGTCCCGGCCGGACGGCTCGGCGACGCGGTCGGCCGCCGCCCGGTCTTCCTGACCGGCCTCGCCCTGTTCACCGCCACCAGCGCGCTGGCCGGCGCCGCCCAGGGCGAGGCCTGGCTGGTCGTCGCCCGGCTGTTGCAGGGCATGTCCGGCGGGCTGCTCGTCCCGCAGGTCTCCGGCTTCATCCAGCAGCTGTTCCGCGGCGACGAGCGGGCTCGCGCCTTCGGCCTGCTCGGCACCACCATCGGCTTCTCCACCGCGGTCGGCCCGCTGCTCGGCGGCCTGCTGATCGCCGCGTTCGGCACCGCCGAGGGCTGGCGCTGGGTGTTCTACGTCAACCTCCCGATCGGCATCGCCGTCCTGCCCTTCGCCCACCGGCTGCTGCCCGCGCCCACCCCCGACACCTGCGCCCGCCGCGACTTCGACCCGGTCGGCGTGCTGCTGCTCGGCATCGGCACCGTCCTGCTGCTGCTCCCGCTGGTCCAGGCCCAGTGGCACGACGCCCGCAAGTGGCTGCTGCTGGCGGGCTCCGCGCTCGTCCTGGCCGCCTTCGCCCGGTGGGAGCACCACTACGCCCGGCGGCGCGAACCGCTGGTCCACCCGGAGCTGTTCCGCACCCGCTCCTTCACCGGCGGCGCGCTGGTCTCCCTGCTCTACTTCGCCGGGTTCACCGCGGTCTTCTTCGTCTTCACCCTCTACCTGCAGTCCGGCCGCCACTACACGGCCCTCCAGGCCGGCCTGGCCATCACCCCCTTCGCCCTGGCCTCCGCGGTCGCCTCCACCGTCGGCGGACGCCTGGTCACCCGCCACGGCCGCCGGCTGATCGCCCTCGGCCTCACCACCGTCGCCGTCGGCCTCGCCCTGGCGGCCCTCGCCGTCCACCTCTTCGACGGCCCCGAGGTCGGCTGGGCCACCGCCCTCCCGCTGCTGCTGGCCGGCCTGGGCAGCGGCCTGGTCGTCTCCCCGAACCAGGCGCTCACCCTCGACGAAGTCCCCGTCGCCCGGGCCGGCTCCGCCGGAGGGGTCCTGCAGACCGCCCAGCGGATCGGCTCCGCCGCGGGCATCGCCACCGTCGGGTCCACCTTCTTCTCCCACCTGCACACCCCCGCGGACTACCCCGCGGCCTTCCAGCTCAGCCTCGCGGTCGTCCTCGCCTTCGTCCTGCTCGCCCTGCTGGCCGCCACCCGCCACTGAAACGGCCCCGGGGAGGGGACGGACCAGCGGCTCGGCCGAGAACGGCGGAGCGCGACACCAGGGCCCCGGGAAGCGGCGGCACGCACCGGCGGTGCACCGTCGGCAGCCACCGCCCCGCCGTTCCCCGAGCCCCTGAACGCGCGTCCTTCCCGGGCCCTACAGCCCCGCGACGCCCCGCACCGCGACCCGCAGCGCCGCCGCCGGGTCGCCGACCGGGCTGCTCGCCCGCCAGCCGACGAAGCCGTCGGGGCGCACCAGCACCGCGCCGCCCTCGCGCAGCCCGTAGACCGCGGGCCAGCCGCTCGGCCCGGCCGGGCGGGGGCCGGCCACGGGGGCGGCGGGGACGGGCTCGGGGACGAGGTCCCCGCCCTCGCCGACCAGCAGGCACCGGATCGGCACCCCCGTCTGCTCGGAGACCGCCCGGGCCGCCTCCGGCCACTCGGCGCCGCCCGCCGCGGGCGCCAGCAGCACCGGCTCGCGTTCGAACAGGTCCAGGGTCGACAGCCGCCGCCCGTCGCGGTCGCGCACCCACAGGTGCGGGGCCCGGGTGCCGACCTCGCCGGTCGCGGCGAAGCGCTCCGGGACGACCCCCGCGGTGGCGTCCGCGCCGACCAGCGCGCCCTCGGTGTAGCGGTAGCCGAGCGCCACCGCCAGGACGTTGGTGCGCGGACCCCCGACCGGCGCCGCGTCGAAGCCGGGGTGCTGGTGCTCCACCGAGCGCGCCGCGGCCCGGGCCGCGGTCTGCACGGCGACCGGCCGCCGCTCCGTCCCGTACGACTCCAGCAGGCGCGGCCCGCCCCAGCCGTCCAGCACCGCGGCCAGCTTCCAGGCCAGGTTGTGCGCGTCCTGGATGCCGGTGTTGGAGCCGAACGCCCCGGTGGGCGGCATCTCGTGGGCGGAGTCGCCGCACAGCAGGACCCGCCCGGCCGCGTACCGGTCGGCGACGCGCTCGGCGGCGTGCCAGGGCGCCCGGCCGGTGATCTCCACGTCCAGGTCGGGGACGCCGGCCGCGGCCCGGATGTGGGCCGTGCACCGGGCGTCGGTGAAGTCCTCGACCCGCTCGCCGCGCTCGGGGTGCCAGGGCAGGTGGAAGACCCACTGCTCGCGGTTGTCGACGGGCAGCAGCGCGCCCGCGCCGGCCGGGTCGGTCAGGTAGCAGGCGATGAACAGCCGGTCGCCGACCACCTCGGCGAGCCGCTTGGCCCGGAAGGTGACCGAGACGTTGTGGAACAGGTCGCCGCGCCCGGACTGCCCGATGCCCAGGCGCTCCCGGACGGGGCTGCGGGGCCCGTCCGCGGCGACCAGGTAGTCGGCCCGCACCTCGCGCTCCTCGCCGGTGGCCCGGTCGCGCAGCAGCGCCGTCACCCCGTCGGCGTCCTGCTCGAAGGAGACCAGCTCGGTGTTGAAGCGGATGTCGCCGCGCCGGGCGGCGTGCCGCGCCAGCACCGGTTCGAGGTCGTTCTGGCTGCACAGGCACCACCCGGACGGGCTGAACCTGGCCAGGCCGCCGCCCGGGTCGATCTCCCGGAACAGCCACTCCTGCTCGCCCCCGGAGAGGGTCTCGGCCTGCAGGATGCCGTGGTTGTCGGCCAGCACCGACGCGGCGGCCCGGATGTCGTCCTCCACCCCGGCGACCCGGAACAGCTCCATGGTGCGGAGGTTGTTCCCGCGGCCGCGGGGGTGCCGGGAGGTCTCGGCGTGGCGCTCCACCAGCAGGTGGGGGACGCCCAGCCGGCCGAGGAAAAGCGAGGCGGACAGTCCGACCAGCGAACCGCCCGTGATCAGGACCGGGACCCGGTCCGCCATCTGTGTGTTCATCAGCTCTGCTCCATCCGTGCGGGGCGCCGGACGCGCCCGGCCCGCCATCCGTTCCCCGTCGCCGACGGGCACGCAGGGTGCTTCGCCCGGATGGCCCCGAAGTCTCGCGCGGGCCCCGTCCGCACCCTGACGATCGAGGGCGAACCGTCGCCCCGCCCGGCCGTCCGCGACCCGCGTCCGGAGCCGGACAGGGGCCCTTCGGGAACGAACCGCGAACCGACGACAGGAACCCCCGCCATGACCCTGCTCTCCACCGCCGAGGAGACCGCGACCACCGTCGACCGCCCCACCACGGGCCGGCTCCGGGTGGTCCTGATGCTGGACGTCCACGACGGCGCCCAGGACCGCTTCCTGGAGGCGTACGAACTGCTGCGCTACCAGGTCTCGGCCGTCCCCGGCCACGTCAGCGACCAGCTCTGCCAGTCGATCGACGACCCGTCCCGCTGGCTGATCACCAGCGAGTGGGAGAGCGCCGAGCCGTTCCTGGCCTGGGTGGACAGCCCGGCCCACCGCGAGATGGTCAAGCCGATGCACGGCTGCGTCAGCGACACCCGCTCGCTGCGCTACAGCGTGCTGCGCGAGACCCGCGGCGCCACCGCCACCGACACCACCGCCACCCCGCTGCGCCCCGGCGAGCACCACCCCGCCGTGCCCGGCACCCCCCGGCCCGGCCCGGACGGCGTGGTCCGGCACGCGCTCAGCTTCACCGTCAAGCCCGGCGCCGAGGCCAAGGCCGCCGAACTGCTCTCCGGCTACCGCTCCCCGCAGGCCCGGGTCGACGACACCACCCGCCTGCTGCGCACCTCGCTGTTCATGCACGGCAACCGGGTCGTGCGCTGCGTCGAGGTGGCCGGCGACCTGCCCACCGCACTGCGGCACGTCGCCCGGCAGCCCGGGGTGCGGGCCGTCGAGGAGGCGATCAACCCGTACCTGGAGGAGGACCGCGACCTGGACGACCCGATGTCCGCCCGCGACTTCTTCCAGCGCGCCGCCCTGCCCGCCGTCCACCACCACGCCGCCCTGAAGACCGGCCCGGTGCAGCGGCACGCCTACCTGTACCCCGTCCGCCCCGGCACCGGCGCGGTCCTCGCCGAACTGCTCTCCGAGGAGGACGAGCACGCGGTCGCCGACCCCGGCAGCCCGCTGGTGCGCGCCACCCTCTACCGGTACGAGGACCTGGTGGTCCGGCTGGTCGACCTGCTCGGCGACCCCGCGGCCGACCCGGCCGCCGCCCTCGGCCTGGCCGGCCCGCGCTCGGCCGCCGTCCTCGGCAAGCTCGCCGGACCCGCCGAGCGCACCCCCGACGGCCTGCGCCGCCTGCTCGCCGAGTGCGCGATGACCCTCGTCACCGACCGCAGCTCGGCCGAGGACTGACCCCCCCCCCCCCCGCATGACCACCCACCCCCGCCACGAGAGGAAGTCCACCGTGACCACCGAGATGCCACGTGTCATCCACGTCGACGACGCGCCCCCCAACCGCAAGCGCGGCGGGGACCTGCGGGCCATGCTGACCCCGCCGGCCTGCGGCGCGACCAGCGGATTCATGGGAGTGGCCATCGTCGAACCGGGGGAGCGGATCGGCGAGCACTACCACCCGTACTCCGAGGAGTTCGTGTTCGTGATCTCCGGCGAGCTGGAGGTCGACCTGGACGGCGTGCCGCAGCGGCTGCGGCCCGACCAGGGGATGATGATCCCGATCGGGATGCGGCACCGCTTCCGCAACGTCGGCAGCACCGAGGCCCGGATGGTCTTCCACCTCGGACCGCTCGCCCCGCGCCCCGAGCTCGGGCACGTCGACACCGAGGAGACCGTCACCGAGGCGGGACCGCCGGAACCGGCCGGGGCGGCCTCGTGACGCGCCGGGTCGCGGTGACCGGGATCGGGGTCGTCGCCCCCGGCGGCATCGGCGTCACCCGGTTCTGGTCACTGCTCACCGAGGGCCGCACGGCCACCCGCGGCATCACCTTGTTCGACCCGGAGGGCTTCCGCTCCCGGATCGCGGCCGAGTGCGACTTCGACCCCGCCGCGCACGGCCTCACCCCCGAACAGACCGCCCGCAACGACAGGTACGTGCAGTTCGCCCTGGTCGCCGCCGCCGAGGCGGTCGCCGACGCCGGACTCGACCCCGAACGCGAGGACCCCTGGCGGATCGGCGTCTCGCTCGGCACCGCCGTCGGCGGCACCACCCGGCTGGAGCGCGACTACGTCCTGGTCAGCGGCCGCGGCGAGCACTGGGACGTCGACCACGCCCCCGCCGCCCCGCACCTGGAACGGGCGTTCTCCCCCTCCACCCTGGCCTCCGCCGTCGCCGAACAGATCGGCGCCCACGGCCCGGTGCAGACCGTCTCCACCGGCTGCACCTCCGGCCTGGACGCCGTCGGCTACGCCGCGCTCGCCATCGAGGAGGGCCGCGCCGACGTGGTCCTCGCCGGGGCCTGCGACTCGCCGATCTCCCCGATCACGGTCGCCTGCTTCGACGCCATCAAGGCCACCTCGGCCCGCAACGAGGACGCCGAGCACGCCTCCCGCCCCTTCGACGCCGGACGGGACGGCTTCGTCCTCGGCGAGGGCGGCGCCGTCCTGGTGCTGGAGGAGTGGGAGCACGCCAAGCGGCGCGGCGCCCGGATCTACGCCGAACTCGGCGGCTTCGCCACCTTCGGCAACGCGTACCACATGACCGGCCTCACCCAGGACGGCCTGGAGATGTCCCGGGCCATCGACCGGGCGCTGGCCCACGCCGGACTCCACGGCGAGGCCGTCGACTACGTCAACGCGCACGGCTCCGGCACCAAGCAGAACGACCGGCACGAGACCGCCGCCGTCAAGCGCTCCCTCGGCGAGCACGCCAGGCGCACCCCGATGAGCTCCATCAAGTCGATGGTCGGGCACTCGCTCGGCGCGATCGGCGCCATCGAACTCGTCGCCTGCACCCTGGCCCTGCACCACGGCGTCGTCCCGCCCACCGCCAACTACACCGAGCGCGACCCCGAGTGCGACCTGGACTACGTCCCCCGCACCGCCCGCGAACTGCCGCTGCGCCACGTGCTGTCGGTCGGCAGCGGCTTCGGCGGCTTCCAGTCCGCGGTGGTGCTGAGCAAGGTGGAGGCGGCCGCATGACCGAACGCTGCGCGGTGATCACCGGCATCGGGGTGGTCGCCCCCAACGGCATCGGCGCCGACGACTACTGGAAGGCCCTGTGCGAGGGCCGCTCGGCGCTCGGCCCGATCGACCGGGAGGGCTGCGAGCACCTCCCGCTCCGGATCGCCGGCCTGGTGCGCGGCTTCGACGCCGAGGAGTACGTCGAGGCGCGCTACCTGGTCCAGACCGACCGGTTCACGCACTTCGCGATGGCCGCCGCCGAACTCGCCATGGCCGACGCCGACCTGGCCGACCACCCCGACGACCCGTTCGGCGTCGCCGTGGTCACCGCGGCCGGCTCCGGCGGCGGCGAGTTCGGCCAGCGCGAACTCCAGCACCTGTGGGCCGAGGGGCCGCACCACGTCGGCCCCTACCAGTCGATCGCCTGGTTCTACGCCGCCTCCACCGGCCAGATCTCCATCCGCGGCGGCTTCAAGGGCCCCTGCGGCGTGGTCGCCTCCGACGAGGCCGGCGGCCTCGACGCGCTCGCCCACGCCGCCCGGGCCGTCGCCCGCGGCACCGACGCCGTGCTGGCCGGCGCCGCCGAGGCACCCATCGCCCCCTACTCGATGGTCTGCCAGCTCGGCTACCCCGGGCTCTCCACCAGCGAGGACCCCGAACGCGCCTACCGCCCGCTGGGCAGCGACGCGGCCGGGTTCGTCCCCGCCGAGGGCGGCGCGATGTTCGTCGTCGAGGACGAGCACAGCGCCCGGCTGCGCGGCGCCCGCCCGCGCGCCCGGATCGCCGGCCACACCGCGACCTTCACCGGCGCGGCCCGCTGGGCCGAGAGCCGCGAGGGGCTCGCCCACGCGGTCCGCGGCGCCCTCGCCGAGGCGCGCTGCGCCCCCGACGAGGTCGACGTGGTCTTCGCCGACGCCCTCGGCGTCCCGGAGGCCGACCGGGCCGAGGCGCTCGCCCTCGCCGACGTGCTCGGCGAGCACGCCGAACGCGTCCCGGTCACCGCCCCCAAGGCCGGCCTCGGCCGCGCCCACTGCGGCGCCCCCGCGCTGGACGTCGCCGCCGCCGTGCTCGCCCTCGAACACGGCCTGGTCCCGCCTACCCCGCACACCGCGGACAGCCCGCACGGCCTCGACCTGGTCACCGGCCGCCCGCGCGCCGCCGGCCTGCGCACCGCCCTGGTGCTCAGCCGCGGCCTGATGGGCTCCAACTCCGCCCTGGTGCTGCGCCACCCCTGACCCGCCCGACCCCAAGGAGCACGACATGGCCTCCGAGATCACCTACGAGGAACTCGCCACCCTGATCAAGACCCGGGCCGGCGTCGCCGTCACCGTCGACGAACTCGCCGACCCCGGCCGGATGTTCCTCGACCTGGGCGTCGACTCGCTCGGCGTGCTCGGCGTCCTCTCCGACGTGGAGAACCGCTACGGCGTCTCCATCGACTCCGCCGACCTGCTCGGCCGCCCCGTCGCCGAGTTCCTGCAGACCGTCAACTCCTCCGTGAAGGCTGGTGCCTGAGATGCCCGGACACACCGACAACACGATCGTCATCAACGCCCCCGTCGACCTGGTCTGGGACGTCACCAACGACCTGGAGAACTGGCCGCAGCTGTTCAGCGAGTACGCCTCGGTCGAGGTCCTCGACCGGCAGGACCAGCTGGTCCGCTTCCGGCTCACCATGCACCCCGACGAGAACGGCCAGGTCTGGAGCTGGGTCTCCGAGCGCGAGGCCGACCGCGACAAGCTCACCGTCCGGGCCCGCCGGGTCGAACCCGGCCCGTTCGAGTTCATGGAGATCCGCTGGGAGTACGAGGAGCACCCGCAGGGCACCAGCATGCGCTGGATCCAGGACTTCGCGATGAAGCCCACCGCCCCCGTCGACGACCTCGGCATGACCGACCGGATCAACCAGAACTCCAAGGTCCAGATGGAGCTGATCCGCGCCAAGGTCGAGCACCGCGCCGGAGCGGTCGGATGAACGACGTGCACCGCTCCCTGATCGTCGCCCGGATGAAGCCCGGCACCGCCGACCACATCGCCGGCGTCTTCGCCGACTCCGACCGCGGCGAGCTGCCCGGCCTGATCGGCGTCACCAGCCGCAGCCTGTTCCAGTTCGGCGACGTCTACCTGCACCTCATCGAGTCCGAGCGCCCCGCCGGACCGGAGGTCGCCAAGTACGCCCGGCACCCCGACTTCCGCGACGTCAGCGAACGCCTCGCGGTCTACGTCGACGCCTACGACCCGGCGACCTGGCGCAGCCCCGAGGACGCCATGGCGCACGAGTTCTACCGCTGGAACCGCTGAACCCGCGCCGGACGGCAGGGACGGCGTCGTGAGCTGAACCCCGCGCGGAAGGGGCCGCCCGGAGACCTCCGGGCGGCCCCTTCCGCGCGTCCCGTTACGGCACCGTGCAGGAGAAGGCGTGCAGGTACGGGTTGACCGGGGCGACCGCGTCCAGGACCAGGCCCGACTCGGCGATCAGGGCGGTCAGGCTGCCCAGGGTGTGCTTGGCGCCGCCGACGTTCAGCAGCAGCAGCAGGTCCATCGCGGTGGTGAACCGCATCGAGGGGGAGTCGTCCACCAGGTTCTCCACGATCACCACCCGGGCCCCCGGCCGGGCCACCTCGCGCAGGTTGCGCAGCGTCCGGCGGGTCGAGTCGTCGTCCCACTCCAGGATGTTCTTCACCAGGTACAGGTCCGCCTGCACCGGCACGGCGGTGCGGCAGTCACCCGGCACCAGCCGGGCCCGCCCGGCCAGCGCACCGCCGGGCAGCAGCCGCGGGTCCGCGTGCTCCACCACCTTCGGCAGGTCCAGCAGGGTGCCGTGCAGGCCGGGGTGGCGCTCCATCAGCTCGGCCAGCACCTGGCCCTGCCCGCCGCCGACGTCGGCCACCGAGGAGACGCCCGACAGGTCCAGGAAACCGGCCAGGTCCTGCGCGGACTGGCGGCTGGACTGGGTCATCGCCCGGTTGAACAGCGCCGCGGACTCCGGCGCGTCGTCGTGCAGGTACTGGAAGAACTCCTTGCCGAACGCGTCGCCGAACACGCTGCGCCCGGTGCGCACCGCGTCGTCCAGCCGGGACCAGGACTGCCACGTCCACGGCTCGGTGCACCACAGCGCGATGTCGCGCAGGCTGCCCTGCTCGTCGGAGCGCAGCAGGCGCGACAGCGGGGTGTGCCGGTAGCGGCCGTCGGCGTCCTCGGCGAACACCTCGTAGCAGGCCAGCGCGCGCAGCAGGCGGCGCAGCGGGCCGGGCTCGACGCCCAGCCGCTCGGCCAGCTGCTCGGCGCCGGCGGGCTCCTCGTCCAGCGCGTCGGGCAGCCGCAGGCTGGCGGCGGCGCGGACCGCGCCCGCGCAGGCGGCGCCGAACACCAGCTCGCGCAGCAGCATCGCGGGCGGGACGGCCGCGGAGGGCGCCTGACCTGCGGTGTTGACGGTGCTCGCGGTGTTCGCGGTGCTGGGCGGGGCGGTCGTGCTGGTCGGGGCGGTCGTGCTGGTCGGGGCGGTGGTCATGGGCGTGGCCTTTCGTCGGATGTGGTGGATGGGGCTGGGAGGGGGACCGGAGGTTGCGGGGCGTCAGCAGCGGCCCGCGGGCTCGGAGCTGCCGCAGGCGTTGTCGGCGAACGCGTTGCCGGTGCCGCGCGGGTCCCGGTCGGCCAGGTCGGCGGGCAGGTTCCCGCTCAGCGCGTTGCCGGTGACGGCGGCCCGGGCGTTGGGCGCGCCGACCGCGCTCGGGTACAGCACGATGCCGCCGGACATCGGCGACGTCCCGCTGTGGTCGGAGACTTGGTTGCCGGTGACGGCGACATCCTCGGTGCCGGTCAGCAGGATGCCGGTGCCCTGGACGGAGTCGAGCCGGGGGATGGGCGGGCAGTACCGGTTGTTGGCCCGCACCACGTTGTCCCGGACGGTCAGCGCCCCGGCCCGCGGCACCCCGTCGTCGCCGACCACGAACACGCCGCCGCAGTTCCCGTACGCCAGGTTGGCCTCCACCGTCAGGTCGCGGACCCGGCGCAGCTGGAGCCCGATCCGGTTGCCGGTCAGCCGGTTCTCGGACACCACGGTGCCCCGGGTCTCCAGCGCGCCGCCCTTGCGGTCGTACCAGTTGGCGACGAAGATCCCGGCCTGGCCGTTGTCCCTGGCCTCGTTGTCGGTCAGCGCGGTACGGGTCGACATCTCGACACTGATGCCCTGCCGTCCGTTGTCGTGCACGGCCACCCGGCGCACCGTCAGGCGGTCGGTGACGGCGGCGCCGATGCCGTTGCGGGGGAAGCCCGCCACCGTCAGCGACTCCACCACCGCCCCCGACAGCGTCCGCACCGGCACGCCCCGGTCGTCCGCGCTGCCCGTCACGCAGATGCCGTCACCGGCCTGCGCGCAGCTGCCGCGGTCGGCCGGATCGGGCACCAGGACGGTGCCCGCGCCCTGCCCGCGCAGGGTCACGCCGTCGGTGGAGAGCGTCACGCTGCCCGGGTAGCGGCCCGCGGCGAGCTCCACCACGTCACCCGGGGCGGCCGCGTCCAGCGCGGCCTGCACGGAGGAGCCGGGGGCGACCCGGTACACGGTCGGACCGGTCGGGGCGGCCGCCGCCGGGGCGGCGGCCAGGGCGGCGGGCACCGAGGCGGCGCAGCAGAACAGGACGGCGGCGACCCGCACCAGCGGGCGCGTCGGGGCGAGGAGAGGAGTCATCGAAGAGGAGCCGGCTTCCGGAAGTCGCGGTCGCGGACGGCATGGGCGCGCCCACCGCCTCGAAGCTAAGGTCGCGC
The DNA here is from genome assembly GCF_013364235.1 of Kitasatospora sp. NA04385. Taxonomy (NCBI): domain Bacteria; kingdom Bacillati; phylum Actinomycetota; class Actinomycetes; order Kitasatosporales; family Streptomycetaceae; genus Kitasatospora; species Kitasatospora sp. NA04385. The sequence continues at coordinate 7,753,972 of NZ_CP054919.1, forward strand.
TCCGGCCCCGGCCAGCCGGGTTGGCTCGCACGGGTTGCCCGCACCCGCCGACCGGGTGGCGGACGCCGCTGACCGGGGTGGGTACCACCCGTACACCCGATCGGGGGGCTCTGCGGCCGGGCACCGGGCCCGCACCGGCGGCCCGAACCACTATGGACCCATGGACACGCACACTGGACGAACCGCCGGGCGGACCGAACTCCGGACCGCCGAACCGCACTCCGCCGGCGACACCGAGCTGCTCGCCGACGGCCTCCCCACCGAGGACCTCCTCCCCGACGAGGCCGCCGATCCCTTCGCCGACGCCTTCGCGGAGGCCCTCGCCGACGCCCTGGCCGAACCGTCCGCCCCCGCCCCCGGCTCCGGCCCCGGCCCCGGCCCCGGCACCGCGCCGGACGGCGCGGACGACCCCGGCTGGGACTACGAGGACGTCATCCTCCGGTCCGTCAACTGAACGCCCGCACCGCGGCGGAAGGCCCGCGGCACGACGGCGCCCGCGCGCTCGGTACCTGCTGAGCGCACGGGCGCCTCCACGTGCGGGGGCGGTCAGTAGCGGTAGGCCTGCACCACCACCGGGAGCAGGCGCTCGCCCCGCACCTTGCTGAACACCGTCGGGTTCGCGGTCGCGCCCGCCGCCAGGTTCTCCACGCCGACCGCCTGACTGTCCACGGTCTTCCCACTGGTGTCGGTGAAGTCGACCCGGATCGCGTAGGAGCGGGTGTCCAGGGTGCTGTTGGTGACCGTGACCGTCGCCGCGTTCAGGTCGCCGGAGACCGAGGCCGGCACACCCGTCAGCGTCACGTCCGACGTCCCGTCGCCCGACCCCGCGGCCTCGCCCGTCTCCGGGACGTTCGCCAGTACCTCCTCCGCCTTCGTCCGGGTGGCCTGGAGCTGGGCGTTCACCGAAGCCTCGAACGAGGCAGCGCGCTCGGAGGCGGACGCCTCCGCCGCCGAGACCGAGGCCAGCGCCGACTCGTGCGCCGAGGCGAAGGCCGACGGCGGCTCGCCCGAGAAGCTCGCCGTCTCCGGCGCCCCGACCGTGAACGTCGACATCGCGGCCTGCACCGGGTTCTCACCCGACGTGCCGCCGCACGCCGCGACCACCGTGATCCCGGCGACCGCCCCGGCCACCGCCAGCGACACCCGCAGGCCGCGCCGCACCGGGCGCCGCTCCGGGCGCCGCGGCGGCCCCACCGGGCCCTGCCGGACCAGACCCCGGCCCGAACCGCCCCGCTCCGCGTCTCGCATCGCGCACCCTTTCGCTCAGATACCGCGCCGGGCCCGTGCACGCCGCGGTCGTTCCGGCAGGCCCACGGCCCGCGTCCGGACACGGCGGAACCTGACGTCCGCCTCCGCCCTACGCACCCATCGTCGGAGCCCGGCGCCACCCGGGGCCAGCGGCGCTGCGCCATTGGGGGGAGACCGACGGCACGTCAGATCGACGGTGCGGAAGCCGAGATACGTATGGCGGATGCGCGGCCGCCGCCCCGGCCCGGTTTCGGTGCCGGTTCCGGTGGTGGTTCCGGTGCTGGGCCCGGGCAGCTGCGGCGGCCCGGGTCACGTGCGCGGCCACGAGGGCGGGAACGAGTGCGGGAACGGGAGGACGGTGGCGGTGGGGGAGCGGCGGATCGTACGGCGGTGGCCGGGCTGGGGCGCGTCGACCGGGGCGGTGCTGTTCTACTGCCTCTCGTTCACCCCCTCGCTGCTGCCCCGGCCCTGGTACCTGCAGGCCGCCGCCGGGGCGATCACCGCCGCGTTCGGCTACGGCCTCGGTGCCTTCTTCGGCTACCTCGCCGGGGTGTGCGGCCCGGCCCCCGGAGCGCGGGTGCGGCGGGCCGGGTGGTGGGTGCTGGCCGCGATCGGCGGCGGGGCGGTCGTGGCGGTCACCGCGCGGAGCGTGCGCTGGCAGGGCGACCTGCGGCGGGCCGTCGGCATGGCCCCGGGGATCTCCTGGTGGCAGTGGGCCCTGGTGCTGCCGGTCGCGCTGCTGCTCGGCGGGCTGCTGGTGCTGTGCGCCCGGGCGGTCCGGCTCGGCACCCGCTGGCTGCGGGGCATCCTCGGCCGGGCCGTCCCGCCGTGGGCGGCCGCCCTCGGGGCCGCCGCGCTCGCCGCCGTCGTGGTGACCGGCTTCGTCGAGGGCTTCCTGCTGCGCGGCCTGTTCGACCTCGCCGAACGCGGCGCCGCGCTGGCCGACCGCTCCACCACCCCCGGCGTCGTCCGGCCGACCTCGCCGACCCTCTCCGGCAGCCCCGCCTCCTACGAGAGCTGGGACAGCCTGGGCGTCAAGGGCCGCGACTTCGTCGGCGGCGCCCCCACCGCCGCCCGGATCTCCGACTTCACCGGCCGCCCCGCCAAGGACCCGGTCCGGGCCTACGTCGGGCTCCGGTCGGTCGACGGGACGGGCTTCGCCGAGGGCGCCCGGACACCCGCCGGCCTGCGCGAACGCGCCCGGCGCGCGGTCGCCGAACTCGAACGCGCCGGCGGCTTCCAGCGGAAGGCGCTGGTGGTCCTGGGCACCACCGGCAGCGGCTGGGTCAACGAGCGGATCGCCGCACCGGTGGAGTACCTGTACGACGGGGACAGCGCCGAGGTCGCCTTCCAGTACTCGTACCTGCCGAGCTGGATCTCCTTCCTCACCGAGGGCGAGGCCACCGAGGCCGGCAAGGCCCTGTACGACGCGGTGCACGCGCGCTGGTCGCAGCTGCCCGCCGACTCCCGGCCCCGGCTGATGGTGGCCGGTGAGAGCCTCGGCTCGTACGCCACCGAACGGGCCTTCCCCGGCGGCGTCGAGCAGTTGCTCGGGCAGACCGGGGGAGCGCTGCTGGTCGGACCCACCCCCGACAACTCGCTGCGGGAGGCGGTCACCGAGCAGCGGCAGCCCGGCAGCCCCGTCTGGCGGCCGGTCCACCGGGACGGGCGGAACGTCCGGTTCGCCCAGCGGCCGTCCGACTTCGCGGTGCCCGAGGGCGCCGCCTGGGACCAGCCGCGGGTGGTCTACCTGCAGAACGGCAGCGACCCGGTGGTGTGGTGGGAGCCCTCGCTGATCTGGACCAGGCCCGAGTGGCTGGACGGGCAGCGCGCCCACGACGTCTCCCCGACCATGCGGTGGTACCCGCTGGTGACGTTCTGGCAGGTCACCTGCGACCTGGCCGCCTCCGAGGCGGTGCCCGAGGGGCACGGGCACCGCTACGGGCTGATGCCCGCCGAGGCCTGGGCGCGGATCGTCCCGCCCGAGGGGTGGACCCGGCAGGACACCGACCGGCTGGTGGCGTACCTGGCGGACCACCCCTGACCGGGCCTCGGCGATGCGGGGGCTTCCGCGTCGGGCTTCCGCGTCGGGCGTCAGTGGCGGGCTTTCGCGTCGGGCGTCAGTGGCGGGCGTCAGTGGTGCGCGGGCGCCTTGTCGGGCTCGGCCACCGGATGGTCCGCGACCGGGTGCGCGGCGGCGCCCGGCCGGGGGCGCAGCAGGCGGTGGGCCAGCGCGGCCGCGCCCAGCAGCAGGACCGCCGAGACCCAGGCCGCGACCGTCACGCCGTGCACGAACGCGCTGTTCGCACTGGCCAGCAGCTGCCCGGCCGGCCCCGCCGGGAGCCCGGCCGCGACCTCCTGGGCGCCGCCCAGCGACTGCCCGGCCTGCTCCGCGAGCGCCGGACCGACACCGGCCGGGACGGACAGCGACCCCGCGTACAGGGCCGTCACGATCGAACCGACCAGGGCGATGCCCAGCGCCGCGCCCAGCTCGTACGCCGTCTCCGACACGGCCGAGGCGGCACCGGCCTTGTCCGCCGGGGCGGCGCCCAGCACCAGGTCCGAGGAGAGGGTGTACACCACGCCCTCGGCGGTGCCCAGCGCCAGGAAGGACGAGCCGAGCAGCAGGTAGGCGCTGTCCACCCGGACGAAGCCCAGCACGCCGATGCCCAGGCCCATCACGAACAGGCTCACCGTCAGCACCCGGCGGGCACCCGCGCGCCGCACCAGACGGGCCGTCAGCAGACCGCCCGCCACCGAGCCGACGAAGGCCGGCATCTCGGCGAAGCCCGCGTGCAGCGGGGAGTAGCCGCGGACCAGCTGGAGGTACTGCGACATGAAGAAGATCACACCGGACAGGCCGATCAGGCAGATCAGCGAGGAGAGCACCGCGGCCGTGAACCGCGGGTTCCGGAACAGCCGGACGTCGAGCAGCGGCGTCTCCAACCGGAGCTGGCGCCGCACGAACACCGCCAGCGCGGCCGCGCCCAGCGCGAACACCAGCGGCGTCGTCCACCGCTCCGGGCCGTGCACGGCGAACTCCTTGACGCCGTACACCACGCCGATCACACCGGCCATCGACAGCAGCACGCTCAGCACGTCCCACCGGCCCGGGCGCGGATCGCGGGACTCCGGCAGCAGCCAGGCGCCGAACCCCAGCAGCAGCACCATCACCGGCAGGTTCAGCAGGAACACCGAACCCCACCAGAAGTGCTCCAGCAGCACACCGCCCACCAGCGGGCCCAGCGCCGCACCGGCCGCCGCGCCCGCGCCCCAGACGCCGATCGCGGTGGCCCGCTCCCGCGGGTCGGGGAACAGCGTGCGGATCAGCGACAGCGTGGACGGCATGATCGTCGCACCCGCCACGCCCAGCAGCGCCCGGGCCACGATCAGCCACCCGGACCCCGGCGCGTACGCCGCCAGCAGCGAGGCCGCGCCGAACGCGGCCGAACCTGCCAGCAGCACCCGCTTGCGGCCCAGCCGGTCGCTGAGCGCGCCCATCGAGACCAGCAGGCCGGCCAGCACGAAGGAGTAGACGTCGCCGATCCACAGCAACTGGGTGCCGGACGGGCGGAGCGTCTCGGTGATCGAGGGGATGGCGAGGGAGAGCACCGTCGCGTCCACCGCCACCAGGGTGACGGCGAGCACGAGGACGCCGAGACCGGCCCAGCGGTGGCCGGACCGGACGACGGGGGTGGAACTCATGGGGTATCAGATCTCCGTAGAGCACCGCCGAGGAACAGCTCGGCGAGCGAGAACGCGCTTTCGCGGGGGGCGAGCCGGCCTTCCTGCACGGCCCAGCCGATGCCGGCCACCAGGTCGAAGAAGGCCTCGCTCAGCCAGGCGGCCGAGAGCTCGACGCGGAACACCCCCTCCTGCTGCCCGCGCAGGAACAGCGCGCGGACCCGGGCGTCCTGGAGCTCCCAGAGGTCGTTGATCTCCTCGTGGTCGTACAGCTGGTTCTCCCCGGCGAGGAAGGCGCACAGCGCGGCATCCGGCACCACCGCGTCCACCAGGCGGCGCAGGGCGGCCTCGGCGTTGCCCTCCTCGACCCGCGCGGTGTCGAGCGCGGTGGAGAAGCGGCGTAGGCCGAGGGCGCCCACCTCCAGGATCAGCGCCTCCCGGCCCGGGAAGATCCGGTGCAGCGTGGCACGGCTGATGCCGGCGGCGCGGGCGATCTCGTCGAGATGGGCCGTCGGGCGCCGGGACAGGATGCCCACGGCTGCCTCCAGGACGGAGTCGCGGTCGGTTGCCATGAGATGAGGATAGCGCAACTGAGACATCGGTGTCTCATAATTTCGACGCGCGTCTCATGGGTGGGTGTGGGGCGGGGGTGGGTGCGGGGGGGTATGGGCGCGGGCGGGGTTCCCGGGTACGGCAAAAGACCCCGCGCGGGGCGCGGGGTCTTCGGGTGGGGTGCGGCGGGCCCGGGGGCCGGGCCGTCAGCTCTGGTTGTAGAAGCCCGAGTCGTCGAGCGGGCGGTCGATGACCATCACCTCGACGTCGGCCGGGGTGAGCAGGAACACCCGGCGGGCGATCCGCTCGATGCCGCCGCGGGTGCCGAAGATCAGACCGGAGGCGAAGTCGACCATCCGCTTGGCCTCGGCGTCGTCCATCTCCGTGAGGTCCATGACCACCGGGGTGGCGGCGCGGATGTGCTCGCCGACGGTGCGGGCGGCTTCGAAGCCCGTCGGGCGGAGCGAGACGATCTTGGAGGGGCCGGCCTGGACGCTCGGCAGCGTCTCCTCGCCCTCCCAGGGTTCCTCGTACATCGCGGCCGGGTAGCTGCCGGAAGGCATCAGCCACCCGTTGTGGTGCTCGTCGCGAAGTGCTCCCATTAGCCGCGCCTCCCTCTCTCGTTCCGTAACTCGTCCCCCGGGGGGACGACGGGTCGTTTTGACACGTCATCCACTTGTTGGAACTGTCCGAGTATCGCACTGATCACCGCAGATGTGCCCGCTTGTGCCCGCCGGACGGGTTGTGGCGCGGGGGAAAATCCGTGGTTGTCCGGATATTCCACAGGACGCCACCGACAGGCGAACGGTTGCGCGCGATGACCCTATCGGGGGTATCCCGACGCTAGTTGACTCACTGTCAACAATCATGTAACGGCTTCACTCCGGAGTGGCGGGTCGCCGTCGGGGGGCGCACGCCCCAGGGGTGGCGCGGGGCGTGGCTACTCGCCGGTGGAGCCGTCGATCCGCTCCCGGAGCAGGTCGGCGTGACCGTTGTGGCGGGCGTACTCCTCGATCATGTGCACCAGGATCCAACGCAGCGTCACCTCGTTGCCGCGCCACCGCCCCTTGCCGACCGCGTCCAGCGACACGCCCTCGGCGGCGGACCTGGCGAACGCCACCTCCTCCTGCCAGGCGACGGTGTCGACGACCGGGTCGGCCCCGTCCACCAGGTCGAAGTCGCCGTCCGGGAACTCCTCCGACCAGTAGCGGCCGGAGGCGTCCAACTCCTGCCCGTCCAGCACCTGGCGAAACCAGTGCCGCTCCACCTCCGTCAGGTGCCGCACCAGTCCGAGTAGCGACATCGAGGACGGTGGACAGGCGCGTTCGCGCAGTTGCTCCGGCGCCAGGCCCTCGCACTTGAGGGCCAGCGTGGCGCGGTGGAAGTCCAGCCAGGCGCCGAGCATCACCGCCTCGTCGGCGGCGAAGGGCGGGCTGGTGCGGATGGTGGCGGGACCGGTGTTCGTCATGTGGACATGGTGGGGCGAGCCGGTCCGGGCGGGCGAACCGTTTTCCGCACCGGCTTTCCGCTTCGGCTTTCCGTTCCGGCTTTCCGCTCCGGATGGTGGCGAGTGGGGGCGGTGCTGAGGTCGGCGCAGTGGTTCGGTTTCGGCGGGCAGCGTGGTAGGAAGAACCGATCATCGGGCGGTGCGGCGGGGGAACGGGCGGGTACGGACGTGCGCAAGGGGATGACGGGGGCTCAGCTGGCGCTGCGCTTCCTGCTGGAGCTGGCCTCGCTGGTGGCCCTGGCGGTCGGCGGGTACGGCGCGTGGTCGGACGGACCGGTCGCCCTCCGGGTATTGCTCGCCCTCGTGCTGCCGGCCCTCGCGATCGTGCTCTGGGCCCGCTACGCGGCGCCCCGGCGGAAGGTCCGGGAGCCGGTGGCGCTCTGGTACGGGGTGCAACTGCTGGTCTGGGGCGGCTCGGTCGTGCTGCTGGCGATCGGCGGACACCCCTGGTGGGCGCTCGGGCTCGGGGTCGTGATGGTCGCCAACACGGTGGTGCTGCGGGCGCTCGGCGAATGGTCGCCCGCGGTGGAGCGTTAGATGGCCGACCCCGTCGGGCCCGTCGGCGCTGTCTGTCCCGTCGGCTCGGAGCCTTCCGTGCGCCTGCGCCACTCCGTCCGCGCGATCGTCCTCGACGAGGCGGACCGCGTCCTGCTGTGTCGCCACGTCCTTCCCGGGCCGTCCGGCACGGTGGTGTGGGCGGCGCCCGGTGGGGGCGTCCAGCCGGGCGAGACCCCGGGCGCCGCGCTGCGCCGGGAACTGCGCGAGGAGGTGGGGCTGGTGATCGACGCCGACCCGCCGCACGTGTGGCACCAGGAAGCGGCCGAGCCCGGGCTCGCGCCCGGCTACGACGGCGTGGCGAACGACTACTTCCTGGTCCGCACCGCCTCGTTCCGCCCGCACGGCACGCTGTCCGCGGAGGAACTCGCCGCCGAGCACATCGACGGTTCCCGCTGGTGGCGACTGGAGGACATCGCCGCCCACCACGGGCCCGGGCTGTTCTCGCCCCGCGACCTCGCGACTCCGCTCGCGGGGCTGATCGCCGAGGGGGTTCCGGCCCGGCCGGTGCTGCTGGGCTGGTGAGACGCCCGGGCGACGGGCGTTTCGTCGGCCGCCGGTTCGGTGATCGCCGTCCCGGCCGCTCCGGTGGCGGGCGTCAGCCGGAGCGGCGCGGGCGGGCCCGCCACAGCGAGACGGCGCTGAACACACACATCGCGGCGATCACCGCGGCGGAGACCAGGAAGGCCGGCGAGGTGGGCGTACCCGCGCTCGCCCCCGCGACCACGTACGCGGCGGTGGTCGGCACCACGCCGAGGGCGGTGCCCGCGAGGTACGGCCAGAACCGCACGCCGGAGAACGCGCAGGCCAGGTTGCCCGCCTGGAACGGCGCGCCCGGGAACAGCCGGACCAGCAGCACGCTGCGGAAGCCCTGCTCGGACAGGCGCCGGTCGATCTCCGTCAGCACCTTGCCGCGCACCAGCGGCCGCAGCGCCTCGCGCCCCAGCCGGCGCCCGAGGACGAACGCCACCGCCGCGCCGACCGCCGACCCCGCGACCGCCAGCGGCACGCCCCACAGCGAACCGAACAACGCTCCCATCGCGGCGTTCAGCGCCGGGCGCGGCAGGAAGGCCACCGTGCCGAAGGCGTACACCGAGAGCGCGATCGGCATCCGCCACGGGCCGCCGGCGGCGGACATGACGGCGGACGGGTCCCACAGCAGCAGCGAGGCCGCGGCTGCGGCGAGCACCGCGAGCAGCGCACCGAGGCGCAGCAGCGCCCCGCGGGGCGGGCGGCGCACGGGAGGGAGCGACTGCGCCTCGGCGGCCCGGGTGGGGTTGCCGGGCTCGGGCTCGGTGACGGACACGGGCTCGGCGACGGACACGGGCGCGGGCGCGGTGGCTTCGGTGGGCGCGGGGAGGTCGGTGGTGGTGGCGGAGGAGGTGGGCGTGGCTATCGGCTGCGGGGCGGGCACCCGGGGAGCTTAACCGGCGCCGGGCGGATGCGGGGGTGGGTGCGCGGGCGGTGGCTCAGGGGGCGGGGCGGCGCAGACGTTTGAGCAGGTCGATGTCGGCGGTGTGGCGGGCGCCCTCGACCCGGGCGGGGTCGTGGCGGCCGTCCGGGGTCTCGATGACCAGGGGGACGCCGGCGGTGGCGGGATGCGCGAGCAGCGCCTCGAACGCGGCCGCTCCGATGTGCCCGGCGCCGATGTTCTCGTGGCGGTCCTTGCGGGCGCCCGCGACGTCCTGCGAGTCGTTGGCGTGGATCAGCCGCAGCCGGTCGGGGCCGACCGCCCGGTGCAGGGCGTCGAAGAGCTCGTCGACCCCGCCCGGTGCGGCCAGGTCGTGGCCGGCCGCGAAGGCGTGGCAGGTGTCCAGGCAGACGCCGACCAGCGGGTGGTGGTCCAGGGCGTCCAGGTAGGCGGCCAGGTCGTCCATCCGGGAGCAGAGCGAACTGCCCTGGCCCGCCGTCGGCTCCAGCAGCAGCCACGGGGCGTCGGCGCCGTACCGGTCGAGGCCGTCCAGGATCGGCAGCACCTGGGCGCGGACCTGGGCGAGCGCCTCCGCCCGGGTGCCGCAGAGCGCGGAGCCGGTGTGCACGACCGCGCCGAGGGCGCCGATCGCGGCCGAGCGGTGCAGCGAGTGGGCCAGCGACTCGGCGGAGCGCTCCCGGGTGGCGGCCGAGTCGGAGCCGAAGTTGATCAGGTAGGGCGCGTGCACGTACGCCGGGATGCCCCGTTCGGCGCAGGCCGTCCGGAACGCCAGGTCGTGCGCCGGGTTCCCGGCCGGGGTGGCCCACCCGCGCGGGTTGGCGACGAACACCTGCACCGCCTCCGCCCCGACCTTCTCGGCGTAGGCCAGCCCTGTCCCGGCCAGCCCCTTCCCGGCGACGGGGACGTGGGCGCCGATCGGGTTGCGCGGGGCGGAATCCATGACCAGGAGCATCGCACGGCAGGACGGAAGCGCAGATCGCCGGGGTCGCCGTGGGCTGGCGCGGACCGGCGTGGGTTGGTGCGGGTTGGTGCGGGCCTGGACCGGCGGGTGCCGAGGCCGGTCCATCGCGGTGCACTTCTTCTCGGACTCGCGCACTCTCGGACTCGCGTGCCAACTGGCCGATCGGCCCGTGGCCGGGTGGGCACCGCCGCGGACCGAGTCCTTCGAGGAGGGCGACCTGCCGGGCCGGCGCGGGGGGCTCGCCGGCGGCTCGGTGGCAGCTCGGCGTGCGGTGGGGGAGGAGACGCGGAGGGGCGCGGGAGTGGATCTCCCGCGCCCCTCCGCGGATGGCCGGCCGCCCATAGCCCGGCCGTCCGTCAGTGGATCGGCTCCAGGGAGCCGGAGGCCGCGATCGGGGAGTCGGCCGACTTGCGGTGCCGCATCGCCGTCGCGAAGGGGATCAGTGCGGCCGCCAGCAGCGTGACCGCGATGAAGGAGACGGTCAACGAACTGGCCTGTGCGATACCGCCGACCACGGCCGGGGCGACCAGGCCGGAGGTGTAGGTGACGGTGGCGACACCGGCGATGGACTGGCTCGGGTTGCTGCCGGCCCGGCCCGCGGCGGCGAACGCGAGCGGGACGACCACGGCGATGCCGATGCCGATCAGGGCGAAGCCCGGGATGGCCACGTACGGGCTGCTCGCGAACACCACCAGCAGACCGCCGGCGGTGGCGACCACGCCGCTCAGCCGGACGGCGCGCACCGGGCCGAGTCGGCGCACGACCGCGTCACCGGCCAGGCGGGCCGCGGCCATGGTGGCGGCGAAGGCGGTGAAGCAGGCGGCGGCGATGGAGGAGGAGGCGCCGGTGATGTCACGGAGGTAGACACCGCTCCAGTCCATCGAGGCGCCTTCGGCGAACACCGCGCAGAACCCGACCAGGCCGATGACCAGGGCTTCCTTCGGCGGGAGGGCGAAACGCGGCGGCGCTTCCTCCCCCGTGGTCGGCCGGACGTCCAGCACCCCGCGGGAGACCACCTGGGCGAGCACCGCCAGGATCGCGGCGGTCACCGCGTACTGGATTCGGGCGTCGATGTGCTGATGGGCGGCCAGGACGCCGAAGGTGGAGGCGACCAGGCCGCCGACGCTCCACATGCCGTGCAGACCGGACATGATCGACCGGCCGAGCCGCTCCTCGACCTCGACGCCCTGCGCGTTCATCGCCACGTCGGACATGCCGGCCGTCGCGCCGTAGAGGAACAGCGACAGGCAGAACACCACCAGGTGCGGGGAGAGCGCGGGCAGCGCCAGCGACAGGCACCACAGCGTCAGCAGACCCTGCAGCGCCGTCCGGGCACCCAGGCGGTGCACGATCCGGCCGGCCAGCGGCATCGCCACCGACGCCCCGATCGCGGGGAACACCAGGGCCAGGCCGAGCTGGCCGGGGCTCAGGTCGAGGTGGTCCTTGATCCACGGAATGCGGGTGACGAAGGTGCCGGTGACGGCACCGTGAACGGCGAAGACCAGCGCCACGCTCACTCGTGCGCGCTGGACGTCCTTGAGAGTCTCGCCCATGCCGGGCTCCCCCTTGGGTCGGTCGGATGGCCATAAACTATCAGGGACCCTGCCTGATAGAAACCTCTGGAAGGATGCAGGCTCATGACGACCGCTCGCACTGCCACGCCGAGCACCGCCCGGGCCATCAACGACCGGCTTGCCCTCGACCTGCTGCTCGAACGGGGCCCGCTCACCGCATCCGATCTGCGCACGCTGACCGGGCTCTCCCGGCCCACCGTCGCCGACCTCCTCGACCGGCTCCAGCGCAGCGGCCTGGTCGCCCACGCCGGCGAGAGCGCCGCGCTGCGCCGGGGCCCCAACGCCCGCCTGTACGGGCTGGTCGCCGACCGCGCCCACCTCGCCGGGATCGACATCCGCTCCACCGGCGTCAGCATGGTGGTCGCCGACCTGACCGGCCGGACCCTCGGCACGGCCACCATCGCCGCCTCCGCCCCCGGAACCGGCGCCCCGGACGGCGGGACCGAATCCGGAGCGGCCGACGGGGACCTGCTGGTGGAGCGGACCGTCGAGACGCTGCTGGCCACCGCGGCCGAGGCCGGGGCGCGGGAACTGCACACCGTGGCCGTCGGCGCGCCGGGCCTGGTCGACCCCGCGACGGGCTCGCTCAACAACTCCGGCAAGCTGCCCGAATGGCACACCAAGCTGCTCGCCGCCCTGCGCTCCCGCCCCGGGACGGAGGTGATCCTGGAGAACGAGGTGAACCTGGCCGGGATCGCCGAGCACCGCATCGGCGCGGCCCGGGGCAGGCGGGACTTCGCCCTGATCTGGCTGGGGCACGGCGTCGGCGCCTCCGTGGTGCTGGACGGCCGCCTGCGCCGGGGGGCCTCCGGCGGCACCGGCGAGATCGGCTTCCTGCCCGTCCCCGGAACGACGGGACTGCCGCATTCCACGAAGTGCGACGGCGGCTTCCACTCCACGGTGTCGAGCGCCGCGGTCTGCGAACTCGCCGCCCGCCACGGTCTCAAGGCCGGGCCCGGCCGCGACGCCGGGGACGGGAACGAGGCCGCGGAGGCCGCCGAGGACGTGGTGCGACAGGCCGTCGAGACCGGAGCCGACGGTTTCCTGGACGAACTGGCGCTGCGCATCGCCGTCGGAGCCTCCGCCATCTGTGTCGTGCTCGACCCGGGCTGCCTGGTGCTGGGCGGTGAGATCGGACAGGCCGGTGGCCCCGAGCTGGCCGGCCGGGTGGAGCGCCACCTCGCCCGGCTCTCCCCGCTCGCCACCGAGGTCCGGGCCGGTACCGCGGGCGGCGGCGCCGTCCTGGCCGGAGCGGTGCTGACCGCCGGGGACTCGGCGCGCCGGGAGCTGTTCGGGGGGGAGTGACGCACCTGCCCCACGGCGCCCCGGCCCACGGCGCCCTGGCCATCGGCACATCGGCACATCGGCACATCGGCGCATCGGGCCGGTTCGGCCGGGGACGGGTACGCGGCAGGCGTGTGCTCTCCGGGTGGGTGGGCGACTGTCGGATCGCCGGGCCGGAGGGGGTGGGGCGTGCGTGGGGACGGGTGCCGGTACGGCAGGATGGCAGGGTCTGCCAATCCGTTCTTGAATCGCCCGGGAGCCGCATCGATGGCCATGTCCGACCGGCCCGTCCACCCGTACCGCATCGGCGAGGCCGCCTCGATGCTCGGGGTGAGCGCCGACACCATGCGGCGATGGGTGGACGCGGGCCGGCTGCCGGCGATGCGTGACGAGCACGGCCACCGGATCATCGCCGGGGCGGAACTCGCTTCGTTCGCGCGGGAGTTGGCCCGGCCGGAGAACAGTGAGGTGGAAGGGCGCTCCTCGGCCCGGAACCGGTTCCCCGGGATCGTCACCGCCGTCGTCCTGGGGGACGTCGCCGCGCAGGTGGAGATCCAGGCCGGTCCGTTCCGGGTGGTGTCCCTGATCAGCCGCGACTCCGCCGAGGAACTCGGCCTCGTCCCCGGAGCACCCGCCACCGCGGTGATCAAGTCGACCAACGTCGTGGTCGAGCGGCGCTGAGCGCCGACCGGTCGGCACCGGCAGCCGGGCACCGGGCGTGAACTGACGCCGCCTAGGATGCGGAGGTCTGCGGCCGACCGGTGGCGAGGCGGCCAGTGCTGTGAGTAGTCCGACCGTGCGAGAGGGAGACCCCGTTGAAGAGCCGTGTGCGTGCCGTTGCCCACCGTGGTGACCCGTACCTGCACCGCGAGAACACCCTGCCGGCGGTCAATGCCGCGCTCGCCGCCGGAGCCGACGCCGTCGAGGTCGACGTCCAGCTCACCCGGGACGGGGTGCCCGTGTTGCTGCACGACCACACCCTCGAACGGCTGTGGAACGACCAGCGCCGGATCAACCGGGTGACGCTCGAACAGTTGGAGGAAGTCGCCGCCTCCGGTATCCGGATCCCCACCCTTGCCGAAGCCCTGCAGGCCGTCGCCGCCACGGACGGCGCGCGACTGATGATCGACCTGGACGAGGACGGGCCGGCCGCCGCCACCTGGCGGGCCGTCAGCGAACTCGGGATGGCGGACCGGGTCTCCTTCTGCGGACCGGTCGCGGCCATGCTCGCGGTGCGTGAACTGGCGCCCGAAGCCGAGATCTCCCTGACCTGGAAGCGCCTCCAACTGCCCAAGCAGCGGCTGCTCGACGAACTGCGCCCCAGCTACCTCAACCCGCCCTTCGGGCTGGTCGACGAACAACTGGTGGCCTCCGCACACGACGCCGGAATGGGCCTGGCGACCTGGACCGTGGATCTGCGCCGCACCATGCGGCGGATGCTCGCCCTGGGGGTCGACTCGCTGACCTCCAACCGGATCGCACTGCTGCGCCGGACGATCGACCAGCACCAGGTCTGACCCGCCGTGAGCGGTGCCGACTGCGGGCGGCACGGCAAGGGCGGCGCGCCACGCCGTCGACTCCTGCCCGCCGACATGACCGTTGTCTGTTGAAATAAGACGATCATGACGGCGCGTTGGCTGCGGAGGTGGCGGTGACGGCAGAGGGCTCCCCGGACCCGCAGGACCCGGACGGCCGACCGGCCCCGTCGACATCATCAAGTGGCAATTCCTCCTCGGGAAGTGGTGGGGCGTCAGGAGCGGTGCCCGTGATCGCGGCGGGCCGGGCGGACCCGGACGACCGGAGGCCGTCCCAGATGCTTCCCGCGACGATCCGGTCGGCTGCCGCCTGGTCCGCGGCGGTGATCCTCTTCATCACCGTGGCCGCGTTCGCCGTCTTCGTGGTGGTGGAGCTGCGGGCCGCGACGATTCCGATGGTGATTGCCCTGCTGGCCACGGCCCTGCTCTACCCGGTGATGCCCTGGCTGGTGCGCCGGGGCGTCAAACGGGGCGTGGCGGCCGGGCTGACCTGCGCGATCCTGGTGCTCGCGGTCACCGGCGGGATCGCACTGCTGGTCAACTCCCTGGTGGACAGCGCGCCCCAGATCGCCTCCGGGCTCCAGCAGGCGGGTGACCGGATCGCTTCCTGGCTGGGGCCGCTCGGCGACAAGATCCAGTACGCGCTGAAGGAGAGCTCGGGCTCCGGGAGCACCCTGGTGGACTCGCTCGCCAACGGAGTGCTGTCCGGACTCGGACTGGTCACCCAACTGCTGACCGGCGGAGTGCTCGCCCTCGCGTTGGTCTTCTTCTTCCTGCGGGACGGGCACCGCTTCGGCGACGCGATGCGCGAACTCGTCCCGGGTCGGCACTCCGAGACGGTCATCGCGTGCGGTCAGCAGGCGTTCACCGCGATGGCCGGCTTCATGCGGGGCACCACGCTGATCGCGCTGATCGACGCCACGTTCATCTCCATCGGTCTGCTGGTCCTGGGCGTCCCGGGCGCGGCCGGGCTCGGTGCGTTGGTCTTCATGGGCGCCTACATCCCTTTCGTCGGCGCCTTTCTCTCGGGAACGGTGGCCGTCCTGGTGGCCCTCGCGAACGGTGGGCTCGGCACCGCGCTGTGGGCCCTCGGAGTGGTGCTGGCGGTGCAGGCGATCGAGGGGAACATCCTGCAGCCGCTCATCCAGAGCCGGACCGTGGAACTCCACCCCGCCACCATCATGATCGCAGTGGTGGCAGGGTCCGGCATCGCCGGGATCATCGGCGCCCTGCTGGCTGTGCCGGTCAGTGCAGCCGGACTCGGTGTGGTCTCCGTCCTCCGGGGCGACGTGGAGGGCCCGGGCCTGTCGGGCAGCCGCCGGAAGCGGCAGCGGATCGAGTCGTGAGCACCTGCGGGCCCGGACCGTCGGGCCCGCCTGTCCGGGACCGCTCGGTGTCCTCCGTCCCTCCTTCCACTGCGGGCCGGGCGATCAGGGGAGAGGGCGCTTGGGATGTTCGTGGGGTGCTCGGTAGCCGGGGCGTTCGGGTGGTGGGGTGGTCAGGTGGTGGGGCGTTCAGATGGTGGAGGTGGCAGGTGTCGGTGTGGTCAGGGGGCTGGGAAGTACGCGGCCATCCAGCGGTCCAGTTCGGCGAACACTTCGGCGCGGACCGGGTCGGCGGACAGCACCAGGTCGTGCACCCCGCCCTGGATGCGGACGGTGGTGACGTGCCGACCGAGGCGCGGTGCGAGTGCGGCGATGTCGTCGGCGCGCAGCACCGCGTCGGTATGCATCAGGGCCGGATCCCACCGGTTGGTGACGGTGGAGGCGGTCGAAGCCATCAGCAGGACCGGGCAGTCGATCGTGAGCCCTCGGCGGACCTGGCGGTGGCCGCGCTGGATCGCCGCCAACCACCCGGCGAACAGCGGGAAGCCCTCGGCCGGCTTCAGTGCGAGGTCGAAGTCCCAGCTGCCGCGGTGGCTCCGGTGGAGGCTGTGGACGTAGTGCGGATTGAGCGGTGCCGGCAGCTTCCGGGTGGGAGCGGCCCGTCCGAGGGCGTCGAGCGCGGGGGCACCGAGGGCCCGTACCGCCGGAGCGGCGGGCATCGAGAGGAACGGGCTGTTGAGGAACAGGCCGTCGACCAACCCGTGGCCGGTCCGGCGGGCCGCCCACAGGGCCGCCACCAGCCCACCCGTCGAGTGCCCGTTCACCAGGAGCCGGGTGTGGCCGTCCAGCTCCCGGATGATTCGGACCGCTTCGTCCACCTCCTCGTCGTAGGCGAGGAGGTCCTGGACGAAGTTGGGGGAGTGGTGTGGGCGGAGCGACCTGCCGTACTTGCGGAGGTCCAATGCGTAGAAGGAGAAACCGGCCTCCGCGAAGTGGTCCGCCAGATGGGTCTGGAAGAAGTAGTCGTTGTAGCCGTGCAGGTACAGCACCGCCTGCCGGGACCCCTCGACCCGCCGCCGGACCAGGGTGGCGCTGACCTCGCCCTCCTCGTCCGGGAGCAGCGGGAGCTCCGCCGCCTCGTACGGGGCCCCCAGGATGTCTTCACGGAACTCCACGCCAGCCACATCCGTTTCCCGCTCCACCGCGCCGCCCGGGACCACCCCGGGCGGTACCACCCCAGCGACCATACCGGTCGGTAGCCGCTGTCGTTTGGGAAGACCTCCCTGATGGGGCCTAAGCTGCCCGCATGGCTGTTCCTCCGTTCACCGATCTCCGCTTCGCCACCTCTCGGAGGCCGGCCCGATGAGCGGCATCGCTGCCGACGGGGCCGATCCGCGACCGGTGGAGCGCGAGGTCGCGTTGGGGACCGCCAAGTTGATGCCCGACATCGACCTCGACGGCGGTTGGTTGCTCACCCTCGACGGGACACCGCAGTCCTACGTCGACCTCCAGGACCCGACGCACCTCGAGTTCGAGTACGTGCAGCGGATCGCGCACCTGCTGGACGTGGCCGCGGCTCCCGGGGAGCCGTTGGACGTGCTGCACCTGGGCGGTGGCGCGCTCACGCTGCCCCGCTACCTGGCGGCGACCCGCCCCGGTTCGCGACAGCAGGTGGTCGAACTGGACGGCCCGCTGACCGAGTTCATCGCCGAGCACTTGCCCTGGCCGTTCGGCATCGACGTGACGGTCGGTGACGCCAGAGCCGCGCTCGCCTCCGTGGCGCCGGCCGCTGTCGACGTGGTGGTCGCCGACGTGTTCCGGGGCTCGCGGACGCCGGCGCACCTCACCAGCGTGGAGTTCGTGCGGCTGGCCGCCGCCGCGCTCCGGCCCGGTGGCTGCTACGCGGCGAACCTGGCGGACGGCCCGCCGCTCGCGTTCGCCAAGGCCCAGGCCGCCACGGTCGCGGCCGTGTTCGCCCACGTCTGCCTGGTGGCCGAGCCCGCGGTGCTGCGGGGACGGCGCTACGGGAACGTGCTGTTGATCGGCTCCGACGCTCCCCTCCCCGCTGGCGAGTTGACCCGGTTGCTCGCCGCCGACCCGTTCCCCGCCAGGCTGACGGAGACGCCGGAGCAGGCGGCAGAGCCGGTCACGGACGCGACGGCCACGGACTCGCCGCCTCCTCCCAGCGGGGCGTTCTCGCTGGGCTGAGCCGACTCGGCGGGGCGGTGGAGCGCTGTGCTGGAAGTCGTACCTGATGGGAGGTTCTCCTCTCGGTGACGGAACGTCGGACGTCAGGCGGCCCGGAGCGGCGGTGGGGCGACGGCGGGTGTGGAGCCGGGGCGGGCGCGGGTGCGGTCGGACGGTTCGGAAGAAGCGGTGCGTGGCCGGTCAGGTGGCGGAGAAGACCAGCCTGCGGGTGCGGTCGCGGTACCCGACCAGTTCGAGCGCGGCGACCACGGGGTGGTTGGAGAGGTTGGTTTCCGCGCGGATCACCCCGCCCCGGGTTTCGGCGGCCAGGACCCGGGTGGCCTCGGCGAGGATCTCCGCAGCGAAGCCGCGGCCCCGGAACTCGGGCAGTACCCCGAGGTAGCCCACCACCGGGACGACGGAGTTGTGCGAGGGTATGGCGAAGCCGACCACCTGCCCCGCCGTCGTCCGGGCTATCCGCCACCAGGAGCGCCGGCCGCGCGTTCCGTGCCGGTAGAACGCGATCTCGTCCCGGGCGTGTTCCTCTGCGCCGATGCGCAGCGCCTTCCGGGTGGACGTGGTGTCCAGGCTCTTCGACAGGCACCGGCGGAAAAGGTCCACGAAGATCTCGTCGTCGGGTTCCGGGGTGAAGGACAGCCGGTTGGACAGGGAGGGAACGGGACGGTCCGCCGCCCGTTCGAAGCGGAGCTGTTCGGCGGTGAGGCGCAGACCGGCCCCCTCGGCCGCTCTGCGGCGCCACGCGACGGAAGCGGCGGTCTCGGGGCGGTCGCGCCAACCCGACGGCAGCAGGAGGTGGTAGTCGGGTGCCGGGACCAGCCCGTCGACGGCGAACACCCGGTGGGCGGCGACGAGCAGCGCGGCGGCGACCGCGCTGCGCGGATCCGTGGTCGGCCGGGGCGCCGAGGACGTGCGCCGGCGTAGGTCGGCGAAGGCCCACATCGGATCGGACCGGGCGAACAGGGCGTCCAAGTTGCTCGGGTGGGCGTCGGCGGGGCTGCCCCACCAGATGGCGACGGCCAGTGGGGCCCGGCCGGGGCAGGGCTCGGCCACCCAGATCCAGCGGTGGCGGTACTCGCCGTCGGCCAGGCGCGCGCGGACCGTGTCCGCCGAGACCGCGGTGGACGGATCGGGCCGTACCTGGGCCAGTACGGCGTTGAGTTCCTGCGGGACGATCGGACGGAAGATCACAGTGCCTCCGGAGAAGGAAGAAGGAGGCGCGGAACCCGATCGTGGCGATCCGTCGTAGTTACTGCGCGGGGACGGACCTGCCGGAAAGGACGACGACCGGGAGCGCCGTGGGGCGGCTGTGGATTATCGGAACCATCACGGAACTCCTCTCGGGACGGGGCGCTACCTGGCCTCGGAACCTGGCGGGACAGCCCGACGGGACGACGGCGAGACCTGATGCGCTGTCAGTGGTGGCCAAGAGTAGGAGGGCCGGCGGATCGCCTGCAAATTATTATTCGAGGCCGGGATTCCATGGCCGTCCGGCACGGGTCGGCGGCGGGATGATTCACCGCTGCACCGACTGGTAAAGCAGATGCCCGGGCGGCCGACGGTGGAATAACGGCGGCCGCCCGGGCGACTCTCCGGGATCCGGAGGTGGTTACGCAGAATTACCCGTAAGAGTGAATGCGGGGATTTTTCCCCGGAGAGGGGATTGAGTGGAATCGAGCGGCGGTAACTGAATGGACGGCGGCGAGGGGTGTGAGGAGGTGCCGGTCCGACAGTGGTTCAGATCCGACCGATCAGGGCGAACCCGGCATCGGTGACGGCCGAGCGGATCTGCTCGTCCTGGAGCGGTTCGGCGGATTCGACGGTCACCTGACCGGACTTCGCGTCGGCGGTGACGTTGGTGACGCCGTTCAGTGCGGTCAGTCCGGCGGTAACGGTCCGCTCGCAGTGGCCGCAGCTCATTCCCTCGACGGTGAAGACGGCGGTGGTGGTGGACATGGATGGCCTCCGTTGGGCGGTCAGGATTCGGGGCGGCCCCGCAGGGCGGAAGGACGCCGTACAGCACAACGCACCCGGTCGGGGCTGGGTATCGGGACACGCCGGTGGGTGCCCCCAACGAGTGGTGCCCTGAATGGGAGTTCGCCACGGGCCGGCGGCCGGATGGTCCGCCGGGTCCGGGCATCGGGTGCGGTAGGGGCCGAAGGGCGGCCGGGCCGTCGACCGGGCACGCCCTCGGCCGGTCGCCCGCCGGAATTTCCGGTCGGCCCTGCCGAGGGTGCGGTGAATTTATTTGTTGAATTCTTAAAAATGTCCCGCTACGGTCGGCCGCGTCGATATCGCCGACGCCCGCCGGGCGGCCGTCGACACAATGAGGAGGGGGAACGATGGGGCAGACAACGACAAAGGTGGAGAAGCGAGAACCCGCACTCGTAGCACTGGACGCCTCGGCCGGACGGTTCGCCGTCTCCATCCTGCTCGGCCTGGTGGCCGGACTCGTGCTACAGGCCTGGACAGTGGCCTTCCTGGGCCGGTTGGGCCCCGAGGCGCTCTACGTCAGGTCGGTGTACACGCCGATCGGCTACCTCGTGCTCGCGGTCACGGAGGGGCTGGTGGTGGCCACCCAGGTCTCCGCCGGCATCGCCGCCCGGAACGGCAGGAGCCGGGAAGCGCTCAAGTCCGTACCGACGTTCTTCGCGGTCGGCGCGGCGCTGCTGGCACTGCAGGCCCTCGTCATGCTGGTGGCGTCCGGTCCGATCCTGGCCGCCCTCGGGGTCGCCCCGGGCGCACGGCACTCGGTGTTGGTCTTCGTCGTGACCCTCGCCCTGACCAGCACGGCCGGGTTGGTCCCCTATCTCGGCGGGGGTGTCCTGCGCGGTTTGGGACACACCGGGCCGGCGGCCTGGCTCGGTGTGCTGTTCACCGCGCTGTCCATCGTCGGAACGCTCGTGCTCCACGCGGTCACGGGGCTCGGCGTGCTGGCGGTGCCGATCGGTGGCCTGCCCGCCACGCTGATCATCGGAGTGGCCGTCGCGGTCGTCCTCCGGCGCAAGCAGGTGGCCAAGCCTCCGCTGACCGGCGACCAGGTCGCGGTGCGTGAACTCCTGGGCCTCGGTGCGCCGGTGGCGGGCACGTTCCTACTGCTGTCCACCGTGACCTTCGGCTACCTGCGGGTGCTGCGCGAGGCCGGGTCGACCGAGGTCGCCGGATTCTCGCTCGGGCAGATGGCGGTCGGGCTGCTGATGGTGATCGCGATGGCAGTGGGTTCCGGTACGGCGATCGCCGTCACCCTGCGGCCGGGCGAGAACCGGAGGGAGCTCAACTACGCGGGTCTGGTCACCGCCCTGCGGCTGTCCATTCCCCCGTACCTGCTGCTCGGCGCGGTGGCGTTCCTGTTCCGGGGGCCGATCACCCGCGCCCTGACCACCGACCGGGCCGCGGCCTCGGTGGCGGCCGGATACTTCGCCTGGGTCGGCCCCACCCTGGTGCTCTTCGGCGGGACGCTCGCACTGCTCGGCTACCTGGAGCAGATCGGCCGGGCGGGGACGGCGTTCCTGCTGAACGTCGCGTACTTCGCACTGATGCTGACCGCCGCGTTCCTCATACCCGGGCCCGTCGACGCGGGAGACCTGGCTCGACTGATGGCGGCGGGCAACGTCCTCGGATTCGTCACACTCTGGTTCAGCGTGCGCTTCTTGGTCCTGCGCCGGTGACGGGTGGAGGTGGATGACGGCGTGCCAAGAGGGACGGCGGGACGACGGCGGGCCGACGCCACCGCGGGTGCCGCTTTCGGACCGGGGCCGGGAGCGGAGGCGGGTAGGCCGCGGCGGATTCCCTCCGGGTGTCCGGGGCGGGACGCGTTCCGGTGGCGCCGACCCTGGTGCGTCAGACGGCCGCCAGGTCGTCGGGCACGAGCGAGAAGACCACCAGGTCGACTCGGCCGGTGTGGACGTAGCCCGCGTTCCGGAGCACGCCCTCCCGGTGGAAACCGGCCTTCTCGGCCACCCGCTGGGAAGCGGTGTTGTCGGTGGCGGCGAACAACTGCAGCCGCTGGAAGCCCTGTTCGCCCAACAGCCACTCGCCGAGCGCGCGTGTCGCCTCCGTCATCACGCCACGGCCGCGGGCCCACGGCGCGGCCCAGTAGCCGACCTCGCTCACTCGGGCCGGCCAGTCGGTCTTCTTGAGTCCCACCGTGCCCAGCAGTTGACCGGACCCGGCATCGGTGACGGCGAAGTGGATGCCGTCGCCGGACGTGCGAAGGCGGTGCGAGACCTCGGTGCACCAGGACGCCGCGTGCTCGGTGGTGTACGGCTGGGGCAGCGGCAGCCACTGCTGAGTCAGTTCGTCCGAGCAGGCGGCCCTGGTCTCCTCCACGTCCGCCGAGGTGAAGGGACGGAGCAGCAACCGATCGGTGCGCAGGACGGTTTCGGGAAATATCGGCGGCACGGGGGGCTCCTGGTCGGATGGCGAAGGGAGGGTGGAGCGTCTTCGGTACGCCTTGGTGTGCGGAATTCCCGCACACGCCCGGATCGCGAATTGCCGGCGGACAGCCTGTCGCTCCTGAGTCCACAGGCTGCGGTGGCGCCCGTGGCCGCTCACTCTAGCGGGTGCGGAAATCGGTCTCCATTGAGAACGAACCACTACCGCGAGCACTGAATTCGGTATCCGGCCAAGCGGTTTCCGGGGCCGTGGCGGTCTCCGTCGGCAGTCAGTCGGAACGGAGGGCCACGGTCCGCGAGGGGGCGGAGCCCCGGGCCGGGCGGGAGGCGACAGGAGGTTCGAGGACGGAGGTGAAAGCGGCGTCGAGTCGCGGACGGTTTCGCGGGGCGGCGGCCACGAGCTGCGGGTCGACGGTGAGGACGGTGATGCCCAGGGGCGTGACCAGCGCTCGCAGGGCGGGTTCGGAGAGTTCCGCCCAAGGCTGGGCGGGCCCGCACACGCGGGCCAGGAGGGTCCTGGAGGTGAAAGCGACAGCGGTCCGGTCACCGAGCGGGGTGCGGAAGACCAGCGCGGTGCGGCCCAGCGGCCCAGGCCTGACGGGTATCAGGAGAAGGCCGGCCGGGGCGTGTTCCGCAGGCTCCGGGTCCGCGGGTTCCGGGTCCGCAGGCTCTGGATCCGCGGCGTCGTGGCACTGCTGCATGGGATGCCTCCACGTGGACGGTGGTCGCGAGAACGTGCCGGGCGTCCATCCGGCGCGGCGACCTCATGGCACCGACGCTACGCCGGAAGTCCCGGCGAGGTACCGCGCCCTGACGCCTTCTTGATCCCCGAGGCGTCCGGGCTGGCCGGTCGCAGCGGTCGCAGCGGCCGGACGGGGAGCGGTGCGGCGTGGGGACGGCCGATAGCGTTCGAGTGGTTGGAGCGGTCGAGTGACGGAGAAGGGAGCAGATGGGTGCGGGTACGAGTGGCGGCGGCCCAGTTCGAGTGCGTCGAGGGGGACGTGCGGGCCAACGTGCGGCGGATCGCCGACCTGGCGGCGGAGGCGAGGGAGACGGGCAGCACGGTCATGGTCTGTCCGGAGCTGGCGCTCACCGGGTACGCGCCCGAGCTGATCGGCGCGGACCGGACGCTGTGGACCGAGGCGGAGGACGTGCGCCTCGACCCGCTGCGGGTCACGGGGATCACGGTGGTGGTCAACGGGGCCGCGGCGGGGCCGGGCGGTCGGCCACAGATCGTCAGCACGGTGTACGCGCCGGACGGCGCCCTGGCGGCGGTGTATGCGAAGGAGCACCTGTACGAGAACGAGCGGGAGGTGTTCGAGCCGGGTAGTGGCGGCGGGCGCTTCTGGGCGGGCGGCGTCGGCTACTCGCTGGGCACCTGCTTCGACAACCACTTCCCCGAGGTGCCCGCGCGGAACGCCGCCCTGGGCTGCCAGGTCCACCTCGCGAGTTCGCTGTACGGGACGGGAAGCGGACGCGAGGAGCGCGGCGCCGTCCACCCGGCGATCGCCCGGGCCACCGGCATGTACGTGGTGCTCGCGAACCACGTCGGCCCCGCCGGGGCGTGGACGGGCTGCGGAGGCAGCGCCGCATGGGCACCGGACGGAGCCGTGGTGATCGAGGCCGATGAGAGCGGGCCCCGGCTGCTGGTGGCCGACCTGGAGGTGGAGGTGCGCGACTGAGAACGGGGAGCCCGGTCCGCCGGGCCGGGGCTCAGCGGTAGTCGTCGTCGGGCACGCGGTCGGCCAGGTCGTCGAGCACGGTGAACCGGACCGCCTCGCGCAGCGGCTCGTCCGGCTCGGCGTCGTCGAACTCGGCCTCGCTGTCCTCGTCCGGGTACACCAGGTGCACGGCGGCCTCCTCCGCGGTCGCGGCACCGGCGTCCGGGCCGACGTCGGTGCCCTCGGTGTCGATGCCGTCCTCGACCAGGCGGCCGGCCCGTGGCGAAGGCCCGTCGGCCCAGCGGTCGTCGACCGCCTCGGGGCTGTCGTCGGGTTCCTCCTCCGCCAGCAGCTGGTCCAGGGACTCGCCCTGCTCGGCCTCCTCGGGGGTGGTGCCGTACGCGGTGGCGCCCCGGTAGCCGTCCGGCGGGATGACCCCGGTGTCGAGCGGGTCGTCGTCCAGCCGGTCGGTGAGCAGGGAGTCGGCCGGTTCGAGAACGCCGTCGTCCTCGGCGGGTTCCGGGTCCTGGGCGTCCCAGTCGGTCATGACAGCACCTGTCCTCGTCACTCGGGGTGTGAGGTCACACGCAGTTCCTTCATGCTCGCCAGGGAGCCACCCCGCCCGCAACACGGCGCGGCGCCGAGAGCCCGGGTCCGGTGTCGGGGTGGATGGCTTCTGGTAGGGGTGCGGGGTGGTGGGAGGGCGGTTGCTGCGCAGGTGGGGGGCTTGATGGTGGTCTGCTTGTCGGGTGGCCGGGGCGGGGTGTTCCGGGGTGGGCTGGTGGTCAGGAACGTGTCAGCGGTGGTGTCGGTGGCGTAGCGGGTGCGCCGAGAGCCCGGGTCCGGTGTCGGGGTGGATGGCTTCCGGTAGGGGTGCGGGGTGGCGGGGGGACGGTTGCTGCGCAGGTGGGGGGCTTGATGGTGGTCTGCTCGTCGGGTGGTGGGGGGGGGGTGTTCGGGGGGGGGCTGGTGGTCAGGAACGTGTCAGCGGTGGTGTCGGTGGCGTAGCGGGTGCGCCGAGAGCCCGGGTCTGGTGCCGGGGTGGATGGCTTCTGGTAGGGGTGCGGGGTGGTGGGAGGGCGGTTGCTGCGCAGGTGGGGGGCTTGATGGTGGTCTGCTCGTCGGGTGGTCGGGGCGGGGTGTTTTGGGGTGGGTGGTGGTCAAGAACGCGTCAGCGGCGGCGCTGGTGGCGTAGCGGGTGCGTCAAGAAGGGGGCGGGGACCGGGGCGGCTGAGGTGGGCTGAGAGGTGTCGGGCAGGTCGGGAGGACAGGGAGACGGTGACGGTGGCGGAGATGGCGGACACGGTCGGTGAGCGGACACCGGTTGGCTGCGGGCAGGTGCTGGTCGGGCCGTGGCCCGGGTCGCGGAGCACCGGAGGGACGGCGGAGCGGGTGGAATGCGAGGACGAGGGCGGGGAGGGTACGGGTGAGGGCGGAGCTGGGCAGGGCGCGGCCGTTCGCTGCCGCCACGGGCTGGGCTGGTGGGTCGAGTAGGCGGTCGACCGATCGTGGCGGCGCGCACGCGGCTGGTTCCGGCCGGGAGGTGGTGGGAGGACGAAGGGTCCGGCGGCTGGTGGGCCCGGCTGTTCCGGGGGTGGGGAGGGTGGCGGTCGGAGTCCGGGGCGTCGGGGCGGCACGGCATGATGGGGCATATGGAACGTACGTGCTCTCGCCGGTTTGTGCGGTCGGGCCGGGTGTACGGGTGGGGTGCGCGGTGACGCGGCAGGACGGCGGAGCGCCGGGTTTCGTCGGGCGGCGGCGCGAAGTGGCGTGGCTGGTCCAGGCGCTGCGGGCCGCGCCCGCCGTGGTGCTGGTGGAGGGCGATGCCGGGGTCGGGAAGTCCGCACTGGTCGGGCGGGCACTGGCCGAGTCCGGGGCACCGGGGGAGCGGGTGCTGACCGGCCGGTGCCACCCGGTGGCCGGGCCGGCCCCCTACGGTCCGCTGCTGGACGCGCTGCGGCGCAGCCGTCCGGTGCTGGCGGAAGCCGCCCAGCTGCCGCCGAGCACCGGCGCGCTCCGCAGCAGGCTGCCGGACCTGGCCGACCTGCTGCCGCCGGACGTCCCCGGTGCCGGGGGCGACGAGCGCTACCGGCTGACCCAGGGCCTGCGGGCCCTGCTCGACGCGCTGGGCGAGGTGGTGCTGCTGGTCGAGGACGCGCAGTGGGCCGATCGGGCGACCAGGGAGCTGTTGCTGCTGCTGGCCAGGGACCCGCACCCCGGCCTCTCGCTGGTGGTGACCTACCGGCCGGAGGAACGGCCGGACGGGTCGCCCGTGCTGGGAACGGCCTACCGTCGCCCGCCGGGAGTCTCCGGAGGGCTGCTCCGGGTCGAGCCGCTGGAGCGGGCGGAGGTGCTGGAGCTCGCCCGTGCCGCGCTCGGCGGCAGCGCGACCGGCCCCGCTGCGGGTACCGGCTCCGCTGCGGGTACCGGCTCCGCCGCTGGCCCCGGCGGCGCGGTCAGCATCGGGGCCGGTACCGGGGCCGGCATCGCGACCGCGCTCGCCGCCCTGCTGCACGAACGGTCCGGCGGGCTCCCCGCCGCGATCCTGGAAGACCTGGCGGCCCTGCAGGAGGACGGCCGCCGGACGGACCCCGTCGCCGCCCTGACCGGCGCGGAGCCGGCCCGCGGCCTGCGCGACGCGGTCACCGAGCGGCTGGCCCGCCTCGGCGAGGCGGCTCGCCGGGTTGTCGAGGCCGCCGCCGTGCTGGACGAGCCCGCGAGCGAGGAACTGATCGCCGAGGTCTCCGCGCTGCCCGCCGAACAGGTCTCCTCCGGCCTGGTGGAGGCCCTGCACGCGGCGGTGCTGGACGAGCCCGCCCCGGCCAGGTACGCGTTCCGCCAGGAGCCGGCCCGGCAGGTGGCGTACCGGCGGATACCCGGCCCGGTCCGCTCCGCGCTCCACCGCCGGGCCGTCGAGGCGCTGCGCACCGTAGAACCGCGTCCGCTCGCCCGGATCGCCGTGCACACCCGCGCCCTCGGCGACCGGGACGCCTGGCCGCCCGCCGCCGAAGCCGCGGCCGAACAGGCCGTGGAACGGGGCGACACCGCCGCGGCCGGTTCGCTGCTGCGCGAACTGCTCGCCGAGGCCGACCTCACCCCCGAGCGCCGGGGTCGAGCCGCCCGGGCGCTGGCCGGCCTCGCCGCGAACGCCGCCTACGACGCCGCCAGCACCGAGGCCCTGGCCGGCATCATCGCCGATCCCCGGCTGCCGATCGCCGACCGTGGCGAAGTCCGGCTGACCCTCGGCCTGCGGATCGCCGTCCAGGGCGGCGACCGGGACGGCTTCACCCTGATCGAACAGGCCGCCGACGAACTCATCGCCGAACGGCCCGCCCGTGCCGCCCGGGCCCTGATCGCGCTCGCCATGAACGAACGCGACGGCGGCAGCTCCGTGGCCTGGGAACGGATGGCCAAGGCCGCCGCCGCACTGGAGACCGAGCCCGACGAGGAGGTGGCCGCCGCCTACCGCGCCACCCGGCTCACCTTCCAGGCCCGCGAGGGCGACCCGGAGCTGTGGCCCGAACTCGACCGGCTGCCGCGCGGCGCCTCCAGCCCCGAACTCGTCCGGCAGACCACCCGGGCCCTGTTCAACGTCGGCGACATCGCCATGGAGACCGGCCACGACCGGCGGGCCGGACGGCTGCTCACCGAGAGCCGCGCCCTGGCCCGGCGGGCCGCGATCTCCTACCTGGAGTGCTACAGCCGGATCGCCCTGCTGCGCCTCGACGGCCTGGCCGGGCACTGGCAGGGGCTGGAGGAGCGGTTCGAGGCGCTCGGCACCGAGTACCCGGACGTGGCGATGGCCAAGGCCGAGCGCGCCATGCTGTTCGGCCGGATCGCCGCCTCCCGGGGGCGGCTGGCGGCCGCGCGGGCCGAGTTCGAGTCCGCCGCCAGGTACGGCGAACGCGAGTCGCAGGTCACCGCGGCGATCCGGGCCGCCGCCGGGCTGGGCGGGGTGGAACTGGTGGAGCACGGTGCGGAGGCCGCCGCCGTGGTGCTCGGGCCCGCCGTCGCGATGCTGCGGCAGGCCGGGGCCTGGGCCCGCGGCGGGGAGGTGCTGCCGATCGCCGTCGAGGTCTCCCGGGGCGTCGGCGACGAGGGCGCGGCCCGGCACCTCACCGAGGAGGCGGCAGAGGCGCTCGACGGGGTGGACGCGCCCGCCGCGCACGCGGGGCTGCACCAGGCGCGGGGCGTCCTGCTGGAGGGCGTCGATCCGGGCGGCGCGATCGAGTCCTACCGCCGGGCCCGGGACGCCTGGCGGAACATCGGCCGCCCCTACGAGGCCGCGAAGGCGGAGGAGCGGCTCGCGCGGGCGCTCGCCGACCGGGACGCGCAGACCGCGGCCGAGCGGCTGGCCGCCGCCGAAGCCGCCTACAACACCCTCGGGGCGGCCTCCGACGCGGCCCGCTGCCAGCACGTCCGGCGCGACCTGGGCCTGGGGCGGATGGCCTCGCCGGGGCGGCGTGGTTACGGCGAGTCGCTCTCGCCGCGCGAGCGGCAGGTCGCGGAGCTGGTGGGGCAGGGCGTCAGCAACCAGGACATCGCGCAGGCCCTGTTCCTGTCCCCGCGCACGGTCGAGCACCACGTGGCCAGCGTGCTGCGGAAGCTGGGCGTGGGACGGAAGGACGTGGCGGAGGCGCTGGCCGAGAGCGAGGGCTGAGCCGGCGGAGGCGCCCGGAGCCGGGAACGGCCGTCGGGCACGGGGCCACGGGACGGCACGGGTGCGGTGCGGGCGCGACACGGATGGGGGCGCGGCGTCGCTGTCGGCGGTGTGGACACGGGACGGCCCCGGGCCGGGGGCCACGGGGCAGGTGCTGCGGACCACGAGTGGCGGGCCGGGCCGACCCCACCGGTTCGCAGTGGGGTGGCGGTCGGGCGGGCTGAACCGGTGGTGCGGCTTCGTACAGGGCGCGGGCCCTTCGCCGGGCCCTTCGGCAGGATCTCCGGCAGGTCGCTCCGGTCGGCGCGCCCAGGTCACGGGTGGTGACGGTGGCTCAGGTGCGGGCGGTGGCCCGTGGCTGACGCCCGGTCAGGGGCTGAGGCCCGGTCAGTGGTGGAGCGTGGCGCGGGCGGCGGCGGTGTCGATGCGGGCGCCGCGGCGGTGCCGGAGGGCGGGATGCGCGTACGCGGTGGTGGCGGCCGCGCCGAGGGCCTCGTCGTAGGTGAGGGCGCGGACGGCGAAGGTCTGTTCGCCGCGCGCGCCGGTGGGGCTGGTGGTGGGCATGGTGACCAGCCAGAGCGGGAGGTCCGCCGCGGTGAGGTGCCGCGGTGCGGGCGCGGGGGCCGGGATGGTGGCGGTGATCGTCATGGCGGTGACCGGGTTCAGGGGCGGGGGTGGTGGGCGAGCCGGGCGAGACGGGTGAGGGTGGCGCGGCGGGTCTGGCGTTCGACGGTGCCGCGGCGGTCGGCCGCGGGCGGGTCGGTGAGGGCGGTGAAGTGCTCGCTGGCGTACAGGCGGAAGCGCTCGCGGCGGGTCATCCGGACCTCCGGGTCGA
This sequence comes from Kitasatospora sp. NA04385, assembly GCF_013364235.1. Classification (NCBI taxonomy): domain Bacteria; kingdom Bacillati; phylum Actinomycetota; class Actinomycetes; order Kitasatosporales; family Streptomycetaceae; genus Kitasatospora; species Kitasatospora sp. NA04385. Next base: position 7,783,384 of record NZ_CP054919.1, read on the forward strand.
GGGTGTGCGTCGGGGGTGGGAGGGGAACGGCCACCAGCTAAGCGGTCGGTGGGTGCGGTGATCAATGCGTAGCGGTACCCATCGCGGCGGGCGAAGGGTGGGTAGTGGCCCGGTCGGGACGGGGGTACCCAGGGTTCGGGGCGGATGTTGGGTAGGGGATACGCATTGTTCGGCCCTCGGGAGTCGGGCTTTGCTTGGAGTGTTCCCGATGGCGGCCGCCGGTCGGGAACGCCCGAGCGAAGCCAGGCCCCGGCCGCCCAGGAGGTTGCGATGACCCGCCGTGAACTCTTCCGACGTTACGCCGCCGAGCACTTCACCGCCCCGGACGTGTCCGCCGCCGGCCGGGCCCGCTGCCGGGGGACGGTGGAGCGGCAGACCAGCCGCGCCCGGCTGGCCTCGCTGGCGCGGATCGCCCCCCGGTACCCGGTGCCGACGGCGGGTGGCGCGCTGCCCGGCCGACGCGGGGGCGCGGAGCCGTCGACCGAGGGGGTCCGGGCCGTGCGGATTCCGGCGCAGCGGTCGTCCGCGGGCCGTCCCGCCGCCTCGGGCGGCTGAGCCCGAGCGCGGGGAGCGCGCGGGAACGGGGGAGCGCGGACCGCCCCCTGACGGGCGGTCAGGGGGTGGGCGGAGGATCAGCGGACCAGCGGATCAACGAATCAGGTGGGGGAGGAAACGGGCGCCCTGGTGGGTGATGGGGCTGTCGTCCGTCTCGCGGATGCCCAGTCCGGCGGACTCGCCGTCGACGACCCAGGTCCCGAGGACGGGGCGGTTGCCGTCGAAGTCGGGCAGCGGGTGGTACTGCTGGTAGCAGTAGCCCTCGGCGCCGTAGCGGTCGGGGTCGCCGGCCCAGTCGGCGAGCCGGGTCTGGCTGCCGTCGGGTTCGACGATCCGGATGCCGGCGCCCTCCCGGCCGAGCAGCGGCTTGGCGGCGTACCCGGGGCCGCCCGGGTCGGCGAGCTCGCGCGGGCCGTCGAGGTAGGCGGGCAGCAGGTTGGGGTGGCCGGGGTTGAGCTCCCACAGGACGGCGAGCAGGGCCTTGTTGGAGAGCAGCATCTTCCAGGCGGGCTCGATCCACAGGGTGGAGCCGGTGCCGCCGCCGAGGTCGATGACCTTCAGCAGCTGGTCGGCGAACTCGTCGTCGACCAGCCACTCCCACGGGTACAGCTTGAACGCGGAGCGGATGAACCGGTGCTCCAGGTCGACGAAACGGCCGGACAGCTCGTCCCAGCCGATGTCCTCCATCGCGATGCCGACCGTTCGCAGCCCGGCCTGCTCGGCGCACTCCTGCAGGTAGAGGGTGGTGAGCCAGTCCTCGCCCTCGGTGTCGCCGCGGGAGTGCGCGAAGTGGACCGGCCCGGGCGGCAGCAGGTGCTTCTGGCTCGCCCAGGACTCGACCAGCCGCTCGTGCAGGGAGTTCCACTGGTCGGCCTCGGGGAAGCGCTCCTCCATCCAGAACCACTGCGGCCCGGCGGCCTCGATCAGCGAGGTGGGGGTGTCGGCGTTGTACTCGAAGAGCTTGGCCGGGCCGGTGCCGTCGTAGGCGAGGTCGAAGCGGCCGTACACGCTGGGCTGCTCGTCGCGGCGGCGCCAGGACTCGGCGACGACGGCGGCCAGCCGCGGGTCGGTGATGCCGAAGTCGGCGAAGCGGCCGGTGCGCACCACGTGCTCGGCGGCGGCCAGGGAGAGCGCGTGGAGCTCCTCGACCACCTCCTCCAGGGCCTCCACCTCGGGCAGCGAGAACTCGTAGTAGGCGCTCTCGTCCCAGTAGGCGTGCGGGCCGCCCTGGTTGCAGGGGTCGGAGCACATCGCGTACACGAGGCCCTGGGACTCGACGGTGGCCAGCCAGTCGGGGCGCGGGGTGATGGTGTAGCGGCGCACCCGGATCAGCCCCCGCCCGAACCGCTGCTGCCGCTGCTCCCCTTGGGGCAGCCGAAGCCGCCGCGCTTGGCGGCCGACTTGTTGAAGGTGCCGCCGCTCGCGGTGGTGGTGCCGTAGCCGCAGTAGTACCACTGGCCCGCGCCCGAACCGCCCGCCGAGCAGGAGTGCGAGTCGAGGACCTTGAGGGTGGACGGGTCCACGCAGCGGCTGGGCGTCTTGGTCGACGAGGAGCAGCCGGAGAGGGTCAGCGCGAGGGTGCCGACCATTCCCAGGGCGACGAAGCCCGAGCGGCGGCGGGCGCCGGGTATCGGCCGGTCCGGTCCGGTGGCGGGGGAGGGCGGCGGTGTCATGGCGGATCATCGTACGCGGGCCGCCGGATGCTAAGGGAGGTGCCCCCGGAAACTGACGGGACGCCAGTGGCATGGGATATCTTTTGCCGATCCTTGACCACGGTCCGGCCGCCCGGCCGCCGACGACCTCCCGGGGAGCCCCCGCAGATGAACGACATATTCCACGGCCTCGGCGCGGCCGCGGTCTACGGCCTGGTCGGCCTGGTGCTGCTGTTGCTCGGCTACCTGCTGATCGACGTCCTCACCCCCGGCAAGTTGGGCCGGCTGATCTGGGCCGAGGGCAACCGCAACGCGGCCGTGCTGCTCAGCTCGGCGCTGCTCGGCGTCGGCGGCATCGTCTACACCGCGATCCGGTACACCTACGAGGACTTCGGCAAGGGCCTGCTGTCCACGCTCTGCTTCGGCGTCCTGGGCCTGCTGCTGATGGCGCTCGCGTTCTGGCTGCTGGACCTGCTCACCCCCGGGCGGCTCGGCGCGATCCTGGTCTCCACCGAGCCGCACCCGGCGGTGTGGGTGTCGGCGAGTTGCAACCTTGCCGCGGCCGCGATCGTGGCCGCCTCGATCGCCTGAGCCTGAGCCTGAGCCTGACGTCTGAGTCTGAGCGGTCGGACGGCCGCGGGGCGCGGAGGGGCCGGTCAGCGGCGGGCGGCCGGCAGCAGTTCGGCGAGCAGCGGCGCCACCTGGCCGGTCTCCAGCAGGAACCCGTCGTGGCCGTACGGCGAGGAGAGCACCCGCAGCGCGTCGGCGTCCGGCAGCAGCGCCGCCAGTTCGGCCTGCTGGGTGGGCGGGTACAGCCGGTCCGAGTCGATCGCGGCGACCAGCGCCGGAACGGCGGCCCGGCGCAGCGCGGCGGCGGTGCCGCCCCGGCCCCGGCCGAGGTCGTGCGCGTTCATGGCCTGGTTGAGGACGACGTAGCTGCCCGCGTCGAAGCGGTGGGCGAGCTTCGCGGCGTGGTGGTCGAGGTACGACTCGACGGCGAACCGCCCGCCCCGCCACGGGTGTTCGCCGGACTGCGGGACGCGGCCGAAGCGGGCGGCGAGCTCGGGCTCGCTGCGGTAGGTGATCTGGGCCAGCCGGCGGGCCAGGCCCAGGCCCCGGTGCGGGCCGCCGCCCGGCGGCAGGTGGTGGTAGTCGCCGCCGTGCCACCCCGGGTCCGCGCGGATCGCGTGCAACTGCGCGGAGGCGTGCGCGATCTGCTCGGCCGACGCGGCCGCCGTGCTGGCCAGCACCAGCAGCGCCCCGACCCGCCCCGGGTGCGCCACCGCCCACTCCAGGGCGCGCATCCCGCCCATCGACCCGCCGACGACCAGCGCCCAGCGGTCGATCCCGAGGACGTCCGCGAGGAGCACCTCGGCGGCGACCTGGTCGCGCTGGGTGAGGAACGGGAACCTGCTGCCCCACGGCCGCCCGTCCGGCGCGGCCGAGGCCGGGCCGGTGGAGCCCTGGCAGCCGCCGAGCACGTTCGGCGCGACCACGAACCAGCGGTCGGTGTCCAGCGCCCGCCCCGGCCCGACCAGCTCCGTCCACCAGCCCGCCGTCGGGTGTCCGGGCCCGGCCGGCCCGGTGAGGTGGCTGTCCCCGGTCAGCGCGTGCAGCACCAGCACCGCGTTGGAGCCGTCCGGGCGCGGCGAGCCCCAGGTCTGGTACGCCAGCCGGGCCCCGGGCAGGAAGCCGCCCGCCTCCAGGGCGAGCGGCCCGGGCAGCGCGAACCAGCGCCGCCCGCCGACCGGGTCGCCGTCCCGCCAGGCCCCGGAGGCCGGTGGTGGTGCGGCTACCCCGTCGGTTCCCGGGGCTCCGGGAGCGGGCACCCCGGGAGCCGACGGGGCGGCGTGCCGGGCCGGGCCGTTCAGGACGACGCGCCCTTCGCCGAACGGAAACCCGCCTCCAGGTCGGCCCGCAGGTCCGTGACGCTCTCCAGCCCGACCGACAGCCGCACCAGGCCCGGCGCCGTCCCGGTGGCCGCCAGCTGCTCGGCGTCCAGCTGGCTGTGCGTGGTCGAGGCCGGGTGGATCACCAGGCTGCGCACGTCCCCGATGTTGGCGAGGTGGCTGAACAGCTCCAGCCCGTCCACGAACCGCCGGCCCGCCTCGACGCCGTCGCGCAGCTCGAAGGAGAGCACCGCGCCCGCGCCGCGCGGCAGGTAGTGCTGCGCCGCCGCGTACCAGCGGCTGGACGGCAGACCCGGGTAGTGGACGGCCGCGACCTCGTCGCGCTGCTCCAGCCAGCGGGCCAGCTCCAGGGCGTTCGCGGTGTGCCGCTCCAGCCGCAGCGACAGCGTCTCCACGCCCTGCAGCAGCAGGAACGCCGAGTGCGGGGAGAGCGCCGGGCCGAGGTCGCGCAGCAGCTGCACCCGCAGCTTGGCGGCGAACGCGCCCGGGCCGAGGGCGTCCCAGAAGCGCAGGCCGTGGTAGCTCGGGTCGGGCTCGTTGAAACCGGGGAAGCGCTCCGGGTGGGCGCCGAAGTCGAAGCCGCCGCCGTCCACGACGACGCCGCCGATGGTGGTGCCGTGCCCGCCGAGGAACTTGGTCGCCGAGTGCACCACCACGTCCGCGCCGTGCTCCAGCGGCCGGAGCAGGTACGGGGTCGGCACGGTGTTGTCGACGATCAGCGGCACCCCGGCGGCGTGCGCGACGTCCGCGACGCCGCGCACGTCCAGCACGTTGCCGCGCGGGTTGCCCAGCGACTCCGCGAACAGCGCCTTGGTGTTCGGCCGGACCGCCGCCCGCCAGGCCTCCAGGTCGTCCGGGTCCTCGACGAAGCTCACCTCGATGCCGAACCGGGGCAGCGTGTGCCGCAGCAGGTTGTACGTGCCGCCGTACAGCGAGGCCGAGGAGACCAGGTGATCGCCGGCCTGGGCCACCGTCAGCAGCGCCAGCGTCTCGGCCGCCTGCCCGGAGGCCAGCGCGACCGCCGCCACGCCGCCCTCCAGCGAGGCCAGGCGCTGCTCCAGCACGTCGGTGGTCGGGTTGTGGATGCGGGTGTAGATGTTGCCCGGCTCGGCGAGCGCGAACAGGTCCGCGGCGTGCGCGGTGTCCCGGAAGGAGAACGAGGTGGTCTGGTAGATCGGCACCGCCCGCGCCCCGGTCGCCGGGTCGGGCTGCGCGCCCGCGTGGATCTGCCGGGTCTCGAACGACCAGCCGGGAACGGCCTCGGGGCTCTGCTCGGACATGCTGCTCCTGTACGGATCACGGGCGCGGGCGGGCACGGCGGAGCCGTCGCTCGGGCGCGGGAGGGTGGGGAGGGGGCACCTCCGACGGGCCCGGGCGGCCCGGGGTGCCCTCCGTACCGGGCGGCGCGGCGGCGCCTCCGGACGGTCACGGCGTCAGGTAAGCACAGGCCGCGAACGCCCCGCCAGCGGATCGCGGAAGCGGAAACGGGAGGACACGGGGCGCAATGCACCGGAGACCTGACGGGTCATCATCTGACTGTCTGATCAGCTGAATTGACGACCGGGCGGGCCGGTTCCCGGGTTTCCGCGCCGCTTCCCGGGCCGCCGCGCCGCCCGGCGGCCTCAGCCGGCCTCGTCGGGGATGCCGAGCAGGGCGAGGAACGCCGCGGTCGCCGGAGTGGGCCCGGTGCGCGGCCAGACCACCGTCTCGACCCGGGTCGGCGCGTCGGTCACCTCGACCACCGCGATGCCCGCCAGCTGCGGGACGTACGCGGCGGGCAGCATCGCCACGGCCAGGCCCGGGCCGACCAGGCGCGGGATGTACGAGGCCTCGTCGACCTCGAAGGCCACGTCGCGCACCAGGCCGGCGGCGGCGAATGCCAGGTCGGTCTGGGCCCGGCCCGCACTGCCCGCCGGGAGGTCGACGAAGGGCTCGGCGGCCAGTTCGCGCAGCGGCACCCGCTCCCGGGCGGCCAGCGGGTGGTCCGGGGAGACGGCGGCCACCAGCCGCCCGCGGGCGAGCTCGCGGGCCGTCACGCCCTCGGGCCGGAAGGTGGTGGGCAGCCCGAGAAAGGCCACGTCCAGGGCGCCCTGGCGGACCTGCTCGACCAGGTCCTTGCTGGCGCCCACCCGCAGGCTGATCCGCACCTGCGGGTGCCGGCCGCGGAACTCGCGCAGCCCGGCCGGGATGTCCACCGCGGTGACGGTCGAGATCAGCCCCACCGCGAGCCGCCCGCGCACCTCGCCGACCGCCGCCGCGACCTCGGCGGCCGCCCGCTCGGCCGCCTCCAGGCACTGCCGGGCGGCCGGCAGGAACGCCTCCCCGGCGGCGGTCAGCCGGACCCTGCGGCTGGTGCGCTCGAACAGGCGGGCGCCCAGCTCCTGTTCGAGCCGGGCGATCTGGTGGCTGAGCGCCGACTGCACGACCAGGCAGTGCTCGGCGGCCCGGGTGAAGTTCAGCGTCTCGGCGACCGCGAGCACGTAGCGCAGCTGCTGGAGTTCCATGCGATCCATCATGGAACGAGATCGATGAGCTGACAAACATGTGTTGGACTCATCGATCGGGCCGGAGCCAGACTGCTGGACATGAGAGCGAACACCGGCACCACTCCGACCGTCAGCCCGCTTGACACCCCGCCCCCGCAGGCCGGACCGCCCCGGGACGGCAGCGGCGGGGGCCCGGAGACCGGCACCCTGCGCCGCACCGCGCTCACCGCGCTGGCCCCGATGGTCTGGGGCACCACCTACGTGGTCACCACCGAACTGCTGCCCCCCGGCCACCCGATGTTCGCCGCCCTGCTGCGCGCCCTGCCCGCCGGGCTGATCGCACTGGCCCTCACCCGGACGCTGCCGCGCGGCAGTTGGTGGGGCAAGGCCGCCGTGCTCGGCGTGCTGAACATCGGGCTGTTCCTGCCGCTGCTGTTCACCGCCGCCGAACGCCTCCCCGGCGGCGTGGCCGCCACCCTCGGCGCGGCCCAGCCGATGGTCGTCGCCCTGCTCGCCGTCCCGGTGCTCCGGCAGCGGCTGTCCGCCCGGCGGCTCGGCTGGGGGCTGGTGGGCGTGCTCGGCGTCGGGCTGGTGGTGATCGGCCCGGCCGCGGCGCTGGACGCCGTCGGGGTGGCCGCCGGACTGGGCGGCGCCGCCACCATGGGGCTCGGCGTCACGCTCACCAAGCGCTGGGGCCGCCCCGAGGGCGTCGGCCCGCTCGCGCTGACCGGCTGGCAGCTCACCGCCGGCGGGCTGTTCCTGCTCCCCGCCACCTTCCTGTTCGAGGGCGCGGCCCCGGCGGTCGACGGCCGGGCCGCGCTCGGCTACCTGTGGCTCGGCCTGGTCGGCGGACTGCTCACGTACGCGCTCTGGTTCCAGGGCATCGGCCGCCTCCCGGTCACCGGCGTCGCGGTGCTGGGCCTGCTGTCGCCGCTGGTCGCGGCGGTGCTCGGCGCGCTGCTGCTGGACCAGACCCTCGGGGCGGTGCAACTGCTGGGCTTCGCGCTGGCGCTGGCGTCGATCGTGGCCGGCCAACTGCCCGAACGGCGCGCGGCCGCCGGCCGCTGAGCTGCCGCGCTGTCGTCGTAGCTTCGTCGCGCTGTCGTTCGGCACCGCGCGGCTGCGGCCGTCCGGGGTCGGGCGGCCGCGGCGCCCGCGGGTCAGACCCGGCGGATGGTGCTGATCGACAGGGCGTCGACCGCCATGGTGCGGACCGGCGCGCCGGGCTTCGGCGCGTGCACCACCGTGCCGTTGCCGATGTACATGGCGACGTGGTCCTGGGCGCCGTGCACGTTGTAGATCACCAGGTCGCCCGGCTGGGCGTTGTGCCAGTCGCGGCCCACGCTGCTGCCGACGCCGGCCTGCTCCTGCGAGGTGCGCGGCAGGTGCACGCCGGCCTGCGCGTACGCGTACACCATCAGCCCGGAGCAGTCGAAGCTGTTCGGCCCCTGGGCGCCCCAGACGTACGGCTTGCCCCGCTGGGCGAGCGCGATGCCCATGGCGGTCTGCGCGGCGGCGCTGCTCGCCTTCGGCAGGGAGCCGAGGTCCACCCGGTCGGAGCCGCGCGAGGCGGTGCCCGTGTTGTCGGCCAGGATCGCGGCCCGGTCGGCGGCGCTGAGCTGGTTCAGCAGGCGCTGCGACTCGGCGAGCTTGGACTGCACCTCGGTCTTGGTGTCGTTCAGCGTCCGGGTCTCGCCGTCCAGCTCGGCCAGAACCTCGGCGGTCTCCTGCTTCTGCTGGTCCAGGCGGCGCTGCTGCTCCTTCAGCGCCTTGAGCACGTCGCTCTGGGTGCTGGCGGCCTGGTCGAAGGAGGACGCCTTGGCCAGGTACTGGTCCGGGTCGGAGGAGAGCATCAGCTGCATCGACGGGTCGACGCCGCCCTGCCGGTACTCGTCCGCGGCCACCACCGCGAGGCCGGAGGCCAGTTCGGTCAGCTGCTCCTGGCTGCGGGCCACCTGGTCCTGCAGGTCGTTGGCCTGCTGGCGCAGCTGGTCGGCCCGCTCCTTGGCCCCGTTGTACTTCTCGGTGGCCTGCTCCATCTCCCCGGTCAGCTTGTCGACCTGGGCCTTCACCTCGTCCTTGGACGGCTGGGCCGGCGCCGCCTGCGCACCGACCTGAGCCGACAGGGCGACCGCGGTCGCGGCGGCACCGGTGAGGACGACCACCCGGGCGCGACTCGGCTGCTTGGGACGGCGGTGGGAGGCCATGCGGCTCCTTCTTCCGGTCGGACACATTCGTTCGAGTGATCGTCCGAATATAGGTTTGACGCCAGACCGTAATGAAATACCGGCGCCGCGTCCACTCCCGCCGCCCCCGAAGCGCGCTGCGGACGGTGGCCACTGACTGTACGTCAGCCGACGGGCGGGCCGGGTGGCGGGGTCGGGAAAGCGCGGTCGGTGAGGTGTCACGCGTGGCGGGGCTGATCGGCGAGCGGACCGCCGGACGGGTCCCGGGCCGGTTTGACCAGGGCGAACGCATCGGCTGAGCCGTCCGGGTGCGTAGTGGCTGGACGTCCGGGATGCGCCGGATCCAGGTGTCCGGGCCCGGGGGTGAACGGGCCCTCGGGCTGCGTTCGTCGGTCGGGCCGTTCTTCGTGCGGCAGGTCGAAGGGCTGCCCGATCGGGAAGCGGCGATCCTGCGCCGGCTCGCCGACCGGCTGGAGCGGTGCGGGGCCGGGGCGGTGCGGGTGGCTCGGGCCACCCCGGGCGGGGCGGCGGGCGGGGTCGGGCGCAGAATGGGTGCGTGCTCGAACTGACGACCGAGGAGCGACTCCGCGCCGCCACCGATGATGACAGCGTGCTCCTCTGGGCCGCCCAGGGACTCACCGGCGGCGCCCGCGCCTGGGCCCGCGGTCGGGCCGTCGCCGTCACCACCCCCGCCCTCTCCGGGCGCGACCGGATCGCCGTCCGCGGCCCCCTCGCGGACCTGCTGCCGCTGCTCGACGACCTGCTGGCCCTCGTCGGCCCGAGCTACCGCCCGTTCGGCGACGCCGGGCTGCTCGCCGAACTCTGCGCCCACCGGGGCGGCCTGGAACCGCTCGGAAGCTTCGGATGGATGCAGCGCACGGCGGCCAGCCTGCCGCTGCTCGACGGTGACGGCGGTGACGGCGGTGACGGCGGGGGCGGCGGGGGCGGTGACGGCGGGGGCGACAGGCGGCCGACCGCCCGCTGGCTCGCGCCCGGTGAACTGGACGAGGCCGCGGAGCTGATCGACCGGTACTTCCCCGCCTCGCACGCCCACCCGCACCGGCCGGGCGTCCGCGCCTGGGCCGGCGTCCGGGACGAGGAGGGGCGGCTCACCGCCCTCGCCGCCGACGCCTGGCCCGCCCCGAGCGTCGGCCTGCTCGCCGGTGTCGTCAGCGACCCCGTGCACGGGCGCGGGCGCGGGCACGCGGCAGCCGCCTGCCGACTGGTGCTCGCCGGGATCCTCGGGCGCTCGACGCACGCCGCACTGATGGTGGACGCCTGGAACGAACCGGCGATCGGGCTCTACCGGCGGCTCGGCCTCGAACACCGGCAGTTGGGCGCGGCCGCGCAGCGGGGTGCGGCGGAAGATCACTGAGGGGGGCACCGAGGGGGCGCTGAGGGGGCGTTGACTGAGTAGGGGGTGGCGCCCGTGTCCGGAGAGCGTGTCCATGGTGCGGCGCGGCGGTGCGGTGGCGGGGATCGTCAGCGGCGGTCGCTAGCGTGTTCGCATGACCGATGCCGAGCACGATCTGCGCCGTCTGCTGCCCAGCGGCGACCCGAGTGCCGTGGCCGGGTTGCTGCCGGCCGGACGGCTGATCAACCCCCTGGACGATGGGGAGGACACGGCCCCCGTGCTCTGGCTGAGCGACGGGCCCGCGCCGATCGGGCTGTGGGAGGAACTCCACCGCGCGCACCCGCGCAGCGGGTTGTGGCCGCTGCTGCTCGCGCCGCTGCGGGCGGCCGACGAGGAGTTCCGGCCCTGGGGGACGGGCGAGCTCAGCACCGCCTCCGCCAGCGAACCCGACTGGTACGACCCGGCCGCGCTGCTGCGCACCGGCTGGGAGTACTCCACGGTGGTGGATTCCGACGGCGAACCGCTCGACCCGGAGGAGACCTCCGAACTCGGGCGCTCCATCGCCCCGTTCCTCGACGGCTGGCCCGGTACCGCGCCCGCCGCCGAGCGGGCCGGGGACCCCGACGGCGCGGCCCGGGCGCTCGCCCGGGAACTGCTCGCCCGCGACGCCGGGCTGCGGATCGGCCTGGTGGCCGCCGACAGCGGGGCCGAGGCGCTCACCGCCTGCGGGTGGTCCGGCCCGGTCAACCACGAGGACGACATCGCCAAGGTGTCCGCCGTCCTGCTGGACTGGGAACGCCGCTACGGCACCCGGCTGGTCCAGGTCGGCTTCGCCGAACTGGAGTTGAGCGTGGCCGCCCCGCCCGGCGACGAGTGCAACGCGCTCCGGATCGCCGCCGAGCACCTGGCGTTCTGCCCCGACAACATCTTCCAGGGCGCGGGCACGCTCACCGAGTACGCCTCCGGGCTGGTCGGGGCGGAGCAGTGGTCGTTCTGGTGGGACTGACCGGCTTCGCCGCCGGGCGATTCGCCCGCGCGCTCCGGAACCTGGTCCGGAATTCCTGACGCAACGTCAACTCCGCTTGATCGCGGCTCGCTCGGGCGAGTGAAGAATCGCACGAATATTCGCTCCACCGGGTGGTTTGACCTCCGTATACCAAGGATCCCGTCGTGGCGGCCCCTAGGGTTGCCGACGAGACGAAAGGTCGAACACGGTACGGGCCGGGCCATCGGGTCGAAGTGCCCAGGGGGGAGCGAACCATGACGGAAAGCACCAGGACAGACACCATCAGCACGGACGCCATCAGGACGGACGCTGGCGTCATCGGGAGGCGGCGCCCGGCAGGCCTCGCTCCCACCCCCGCCCGGCGGGCAGCCTCCTGCCGGGGCGGCCGCTGGTCAGACCGGCTTCGCGGTCTGCTGCGGCAGCTGGTTGGTGGCTGCCAGCACCTCGCCGTGGAGCTTCGCGCCCGTGGCGCGGCGCAGTTCGGCGACCTCGGCGTCGGCCACCGACACCGTGAGGGTGTAGGGCGCCGGTCCGGCGACCGCGTGGTCGCTGCCGATCCGCGGGAACAGGCCGGTGGCCAGGGCCTGTGCGTCGACGCCGGGGCAGAGGGCGTCGGCGGGCAGCACCACGTGGGCGGACGCGCCGTTCTCGGTGATCAGCCAGCCGTGGCCGTCGGGGGTGTGCTCGGCGTCCTGCACCGTGGTGGGCAGCCCGTACGCGGCGGCCACCACACCGTCCGGGCCCTCGATCTCGACCGCGACGCCCGCACTGCCCAGCGGTGCGGTGAGCGCCAGCGGGGCGTTCGAGCCGGAGCCGAGCCGCAGGTCGAAGGTGAATTCGCCGGGTCGGTCGGTGCCCGTGGACTGGTAGCCGTAGGAGTCGAAGCGCAGCCAGGGCCCGGTGGACTCCTCGTCGGGGAGCGAGGTGGCGGCGGTCGGGAAGCGGTGGTAGCCGTGCTGCCCGCACGCGCTGCCGGCGAACGTGCCGCCGCCCGGGAGCGCCCGGTCGCCCGCGGGGCGGGGGGTGTCCGGCCGGGTGGAGGACGCGAGCTGCGGGGTGTGCGCCCGGTTCGGGCCGAACAGCAGCCCGCCGACCACCAGCAGGACGATCAGGGTGCCGAGCACGGCGGTCCAGCGCTCGCCCCGGCTCAGGGTGCGGAACCGGGTGCCGAGCGGTTCGCCGCCCCGGCGGCGGCGCAGCCCGCGGAGCCGGGGGAAGCGCCCGGACCGCTCGGCGGAGTCCCCCCGGCGGGAGCGGCGGGACGCCGCCGGGCCGTCCATGGCCCAACGACGGCCGCCGGGGTCGACCGGGGGTTCGCGGCGCCAGCGCTCGGCGAGCATCCGGGCCCGGGCGGACGGTTCGCTCACGGTGGCGGAGCGGACGAAATCCTCGTCCAGGACGAGCCCCTCGAACGGGTCCGGGGGCTCGACGGCATCGGGCTGGCGGCGGTCGGGCATTGCGCCAGTATGCCCGCCGGTGGTGTCGCCGCGGGACTATGTTCTGGATCACGGACGCGGCGACCCGGGAAGGCCCCGGTGCGGGCCGCCGTCCGGGGAGGGCGACCGTCGTGCCGCAGATCCTGATTGACCACTCGCCGGGCCTGGAGTTCGACGTGCTGGGCTTCGCGAAGGAGGTGCACCAGCTGATCCCCGAGGTCATCGACACCCGGGTGGACGACTGCAAGACCCTGGTGCGCCCGGCCGCGTGGCACCTGGTCGGTGACGGCGCTTCGACGGAGGCCGTGGTGATGGTGGAGATCAAGATCCTGGCCGGTCGCAGCGCCGGGGCCCGGGGCACCCTCACGGCCCGGGTGACCGACCTGCTGCGCGGGTACGTCCGGGTGCCGGCCGCGTTCTGCGTGGAGGTCACCGAACTCGACCGGGAGACCTACGTGTTCGTCGACCATCCCGGGCGGTGAGGGCCGTCCCGGCGCCGGTGCCGGGCCCGTACGCCCTCCGGCCCCCGCACCCCCCTGCCTCCTGACCCACTGATCCGTCGGCCGACCTCTCCCGGCCGGGAAGAATCGTTTCGTCGCGTCCGGGAGAGGTGGCTCGGGGCCAGGGGGTATCGGGGCAGCACCAGGAGGTGATCAGGGCGAGATCAGTACCGCGTCGGGTGAGGACGGGGGCGCGGGGGCGGGGCCGGGGTGGAGCCGGGCGGAGCGTGGGGCGTCACAACCCGGGGGTGGCCTCGTCGAAGAGGAGGCAGCGGGCCCGGTCGTCCAGGTCGAGGGTGCGCCCGGAGATCACCTGGCGGCCCTGTTCGTCCACCTCCCGCGCAGTGTGGTGGATGCCCTTCGCCCGGCTCAGGTCGGGGACGCGGGCGGTGCGTTCCGGGTAGCCGCTGCCCGGGAGGAAGATCAGGTACTCCCAGTCACGGGCCGGATTGTGCACCGTGGAGCAGGCGTTCGGGGAGAGCCGGATGGTGGCGAAGTCCTTGTCGTTGGCCACCGCCGAGCGCCCGAACCCGAGCGCCCCGGCGCGGGTCAGGTCCAGCCGCGGGGTGGTGGCGCCGCGCTTCTCCTGTTGGAACACCCAGATCCGGCCCGTCTCCTGGTCGTTGTAGTTCTCGTGCTCGTAGAGGCAGAACGCGTCGTCCGGGCAGGCCGCGACGCCGCGTCCGAACGCCAGGTGGGTGCTGGAGCGCTGGGCGGTGGCCGCGCTCGCGGGGCTTGCGGCGGCGGCCAGGAGCAGGAGCCCGACCGATGCGCAAGTGATCATCTTTTCCATGCCCCACCCAACGAGACCCGGGCGGGCCGGGTACGCGAAGGCCCGCCTTTCATGACGGACGGTCACTCGGGCGGCCGCTTTTCGCACGCAGCGTGACGAGTTGGTGTTGAAGCGTCAGGTCGGAGCGGCGGATTTCACCTGATGAACAGACGAGCGAGCGGTTCGGGCGGTGCGGGGGCGGACCGGTCGTTGCCGCAGGCCGGTCGGTCAACTGCGCGGCTCCACCGGCTCGGGGGCGGGCTTGCTTGTGCCGCTGCTCGGGGCGTGTCTATGTTGGGCGGGAGTTCGACGGTTCGGCAGGATGCAAGAAGAGGTGCAGCGGCACGATGTGTGGCCCCCGCCCGGCAGCGCGGCACGGGAACGGAGCCGGTCCGACCGGCGCCCCGCGGGTGAAGGAGGCGTGAGGTGACCGGCACCCCGGACGCCATCGGCGCCCTCCTCGGATCCGGCCCCCGGCGGGCCGTCCCGCTGCCCGAACCGGCCGAACGCGAACGCCTGCGGGTGCGGTACGGGCTCGGCAAGGCCGAGACCGCGCAGGCCCTCGGCGTCAGCACCGGCACGCTCACCGCCTGGGAGCAGGGCCGCCGCGACCCGCAGGGCGAGGGCCGGGCCGCGTACGCGCGCCTGCTGGAGGGCATCGCCGCGCAGCTCGGACCGGAGGAGCAGCCTTCCGCCGGGCCGGAATTCGCACCAGAAGCACAGGAACAGGCACAGGCACAGGCACCAGCAGAAGTAGAAGCAGCATCGGCGGCGGTGGAGGCCGTGGCGCCGCCGCAGCAGGCGGTGATGCTCGATCAGCATCCGGACGGTTCGCTGGTGATGGCCGATGCCGCGCCGTGCGTGCAGTGCGGGCAGCCGTCGGTGTACCGCGCGCAGGGTCGGCCGATGCACCTGGGCGGCTTCTGCCGTCCGCCGATGCCCACGGCCGCCGCCGCACCGGCGCCCGTAGCCGCGCCCGTGCTCGCGCCCGCGCCCGTGCTCGCGCCCGCGCCCGTGCTCGCGCCCGCGCCCGCGGTGACCCCGGTCCCGGCCCCGGCCGTGGCGCAGGCTCTGGTGTCCGGCCGGCCGTCGGCGTCCGCCCGTAGGGCCGGGCCCGCCGGTGGGAGGGCGCGCGGGCCTGCCGAGGCGGAGGACTGGGAGCAGGCCGCCGCCGCGCGCTTCCCGGCCGGGCCGCTGGCCGTGGTGGAGGTGGCGGCGGACGGGCTCGGGCTGGTCGCGTACGGCGCGGACGGTGTGGAGCTGCCCGGGGAGCGTCCGGCCGGGCGGGGCCTGGCGGGGCTGCTGGAGTGGGCGCTGGCGGTGCGGCTCGGTTCGCCCCGGCTGCACCGGTACGGCAAGGACGGCGACCCGCTGGTGGTGCTGACCGACACCGCCGCCGCCGAACTCGGCCTGCCGCCCGCCGGGCGCGACGAGAAGACCCAGTACGTCGCCCGGCTCGGCCGACTGCCCGACACCCACAAGCAGGTCAAGGCACTGGCCAGGGACGGCTGGCAGCTCACCCGGCGCGGCTTCGGCCCCTGGGCCCGGATCTACCGCGAACCCGAGGCCGGTCGTCGGCAGTGCGTGCAGCTGTGCGTGCTGCCGTGGGGCGCGCTGGACGGCGGCGGCTGGAAGGTCCCGGACGGGCTCGCCGCGCCCGAACTCGCCCGCCTGCTCGGCACGTACGCCCGCCGGGTGCACACCCCGCGCGGCTCCACCGCCGTCTCCGGGCTGGAACTCGTCACCGCGCTGCGCCCGCCGACCAGGCCGGTGCGCACCGGCAGCGGCTGGACGTCCGGCCCGGTGGAGGGCTCCCGGGCCCGGGCGTTCGACGCCGCGCCGCCCGAGGTGCCCGACGAGCACCCGCTGGCCGCCGAACGCGAGGACGACGCCGTCCTGGTCACCGAGGCCTGGGACTGGCACCGCCCGCTCACCGCACGGGAGGAGGCCGCGCCGTTCGCCGTCGGGCTCGACGTCAACATGGCCTTCCTCGCCGCCGCCGGGCGGCTCAACGTCCCGCTCTCCGAGCCCGTCCACGAACTGGACCCGGTCTTCGACAAGAAGACGCCGGGCAGTTGGCGGGCCGACCTCAGCGGCCTCGTCCTCGACCCGCTGCTGCCCAACCCGTTCACCGCGGACGGCAGCGCCCCCACCGGCCCGGCCTGGTACAGCACCGCCAAACTCGCGTACGCCGTCGAGCTCGGCGCCGAGGTCCGCCCCAGCGAGGGCTGGCTGCGCCACGAGTCGGGTCCCTACCTCGACCCGTGGCACAAGCGGCTGCGACAGGCGTACGTCGACACCATGGCCGCGCTCGGCGTCCCGCTCGACCTCGCCGACCGGGACCCGGCGGCCTTCCTGGCGGCGATGGCCGCGCTAGGTGAGGGCGACCCGGCCGAACTGGCCGTGCTCGGGGCGGTCAAACAGACCGCCAAGGGCACCATCGGCAAGTTCCGCGAACGTCCGCGCGGCCTCGGCTACCGCCCCGGCCAGCGCTGGGCCGCCCTCGACCGCCCCACCTGGGACCCGCTGGTGCGCGCCCTGGTGATCGACACCGCCACCGTCAACCTGCACCGCAAACTCGCCCGGCTGCACGCCGAACTCGGCACCCCGCCGCTCGCCGTGCTCTCCGATTGCGCGGTCTTCGCCGCCCCCGGCCCCTCCGCGCCGGACGTGCTGCGCCGTCCCGACGGCGGCCTGAGCACCGCGCTGCGGCTCGGCGTCTCACCCGGGCACGTCAAGTTCGAGGGCAGCCGGCCGATCGCCGAGATCCGCGAGCTGCTCGCCGACGGCGCCAACCCGGCCCGCCACATCAAGACCGGCGGCCTGGTCTCCGCCGACGAGTGAACCGTCCCAGCGCAGCAGCGAGGAAGTGACGCCCCGTGGGGGAGATCGACGAAGGACTCGAACGGGTCGCGCGGACCAGGCCGATCCCGCGCACCGTGCCCGCCCGGGTCCGGTACCTGGTCAAGCGCGCCAAGGGCTCCACCCGGGCGGTCGCCGCCGAACTCGGCGTCTCCCAGCGCACCGTGCAGCGCTGGCTCAAGGGCACCATCGCCCCCAAGCCGGACGCCGCCCGCCGGATCGAGGACCGGGTGCGCGCCACCTGGCAGCCCGGCGTGCGCCGCCGGGTCCGCCGCCGCGCCGAGGAGCAGGGCTTCATGCTGCACATCCAGGCCAGGTTCGGGTACAGCGCGGCGGGCGGCTCCACCGACGACCCGCGCGAGCGGCTGATCACCCAACACCTGCCCGGCGACGTCGCCCGCGAGCTCTACGCGGCCCGCGACGCCGGGGCCGGCGAGGGCGAGCAGCAGCGCATCCTGGCCGCCGCCCTCCAGGAGCACTACTTCAAGGACCGGGGCCGCCGCGCCGAGGGCCTGACCGCCGAGATCAACGACCTCGGCTGGCTGGAGCTGGAAGTCTGACCCGCCGCCACCGCCACTACCGCTGCCGCCACCGCCACTACCGTCGCCGCCACCGTGGCGACGGCCCGACCGGCGGGGCGGTTGGCGGGGTGGCTAAGGTCGGGGGATGAGCGCTCGCTACCTCCTCCCGTACGCCCCCGACGCGATCGGCGGCCTGCCCGTCGGCCTCGACGCCCTCGTCTGGGACGGGGACGGGCCGGTGCCGCCGGACGAGGCGCTGCGGGAGGTGGAGTTCTTCTGCCTGCCCTACCTGCGGCACGCCGTCGCGCTCCCGCTGATCGAACGCCTGCCGTCGCTGAAGGTGGTCCAGACCCTCACGGCCGGGATGGACGACGTGCTGCCGCACGTGCCGGACGGCGTCGTCGCCCACAACGCGCGCGGACTGCACGACGCCAGCACCGCCGAGCTGGCGGTGACGCTGATCCTCGCCTCGCTGCGCGGCATCCCGCGCTTCACCCGGCTCCAGGACCAGGGCCGGTGGAACCTGGAGTTCCACGATTCCCTCGCCGACCGGACGGTGCTCATCCTCGGGTACGGCTCGATCGGCCGCGCGCTCGCCGCCCGCCTGGAGCCCTTCGAGTGCGAGATCGTCAAGGTCGCCCGCCGGGCCCGCCCCGAGGAGGGGGTGCACGGCACGGCGGAGCTGGCGGAGCTGCTCCCGGACGCGGACGTCGTCGTGCTGCTGACCCCGCTCACCCCGGAGAGCCGGCACCTGGTCGACGCCGGGTTCCTGTCCCGGATGAAGGACGGCGCGCTGCTGGTCAACGTCGCCCGGGGGCCCGTGGTCGACACCGAGGCGCTGCTCGCGGAACTCTCCGCGCAGCGGCTGCGGGCCGCGCTCGACGTCACCGACCCGGAACCGCTGCCCGCCGACCACCCGCTCTGGCACGCCCCCGGCGTCCTGATCACCCCGCACGTCGGCGGCCCCAGCAGCGCCTTCCTGCCGCGGGCCAAGCGCCTGCTGCGCGAGCAGATCCTGCGGTTCGAGAACGGTGAGGTGACCGCCCCCGGGCACTGACCCGGACACCCGGAGGGTCAGGGCGGCCCGGACGGCCCGGACGGCCCGGACGGTCGGGACGGGCGCCGTACGCCAGCCGACACGCCGTTGCTGTCCCCCCGGCGGGCGAATCCCGGCCGAGGCGCCGCCCGTGGTGCCGCGCCGACACTAGGGTGGGCGGATGAGTTCCCAACTGGCCCTGGGGGAAGGGGGGTTGAACCCTGTCCGGATCGCGGCTCCTGGCGGGAGCGACCGACCCCCGCGGCCGTGGACGCCGTGCGCACCGGCGGGCCCGCCCGCGTGGTCCGCTGACCGTCGCCCCGCCCCGCCCCGCCCCGACTCCCGATCGGATTCCCTCCCCGTTCCGTGTCCGCGTCCGTGACGATCACCGGAGCCCTGGTTGACCGACCACACCGCCCCCGCCACCGCTGCCCTGCCCGGCCCCCGTACCCCCGACCTGCCGCCCCCGCCGGAGCAGGTGCGGGCGGCGCCCGCCGACGGCGACCTCGGCGGGCAGATCACCCAGGGCTACTGGGAGACCTTCGAGGGCGAGGCGTCCCGGACCGGGCTGGTGACGATCGTGCGCCGCCTGCCGGCCATCGTCGTACAGGTGTGGGGCACCGCGTGGCGCGCGGACGCGCGGGCGGCCGTCCTGGTGGCCGTGCTGCAACTGGTCTCCGCCGCGATGGCGTCGGCCGGGCTGATCGCCAGCCTGGGCGTGCTGCAGAAGGTGTTCGCGGGCGGTGCGACCGGGCAGCGCATCCGCGCGGCGCTGCCCGCCCTGGCCGTGGTCGCGGTGCTGCTGATGTTCCGCGGCCTGGTCGACGCCGGCATCTCGCACTGGCAGGCCCGGCTCGGCCCCCGGGTGCGCCAGCAACTGGAGGCCGACTTCCTCGCCCTGACCAGCCGGGTCGAACTCGCCGCCGTCGACGACCCGACCTGGGCCGACGAGGTCCGCCGCGCCAACGACCGAGGCCTGTACTACGCCAAGGCCTCGATCGACAAGACCATCGAGCTGGCCAGCGCCGTCCTGGCGCTGCTCGGCGCGGCGGGCGTCCTCGGCGTCCTGCACCCGGTGCTGCTGGTGCTGCTGCTGGCCGCCGTGCTCCCCAAGGGCGCCGCCTCCGTCCGCTCGATCCGGGCCGGCTACCTCTCGGCCGTGCGGCAGAGCACCCTGCGCCGCCGGATGCTCCAGTTCTCCTGGGTCCTCTACGAGCGCGACACCGCCGCCGAACTGCGGGCCTCCAACGCCCAGCAGGCCCTGCTGGACGAGCACCGCGTGCTGTCCGCCCGGATCACCGACGAGGAGGTCGCCCTCGGCGAGCACCAGAGCCGCGCCGCCCTGGTCGGCCGCGTTCTCGGCGGCCTCGGCATGTTCGCCACCTACGCCGCCCTCGCCTGGATGCTCGGCGCGGGCTGGATGCCGCTGGCCACCGGCGGCGCCGCCTACCTCGCCATCCAGGCCAGCCAGAGCGCCCTGCTGCGCCTGGTGATCGCCGGTCACCAGGTGTTCGAGAACGCCCTGTGGGTGGAGGACCTGCGCCGGTTCGAGGAGAGCTGCCGGGCCCGGCTGCCGCGCACCGGCGCGCCCGCGCCCGGCGCCGTGCGGGAGATCGCCGTTCGGGACGTGCGCTTCACCTACCCGCAGGGCAAGCAGGCCCTGCACGGGGTCAGCCTGACGCTGGAGGCCGGGAAGAAGTACGCGTTCGTCGGCGCGAACGGCTCCGGGAAGTCCACGCTGTCGCGGATCCTGGCGGGGCTGTACGAGGCGAGCGGGGGCACCGTGCGCTGGGACGGCACGGACGTGCGGGAGTACGACGCGGCGAGCCTGACCGGACGGGTCGCCCTCGTCCTCCAGGACCCCGGGCACTGGCCGCTGTCCGCGCTCGCCAACGTCGTGATCGGCTCCGGCAGCATCACCACCGCCGACCCGGACCGGGTGGTGCGCGCCGTGCGGGCCACCGGCGCGGACCGGGTGATCGCCGGGCTCGACCGGCAGTGGGAGACCGTGCTGAGCCCGCAGTTCGAGGGCGGCGCGGAACTCTCCGACGGCAACTGGTCCAAGATCGTCTGCGCCCGCGGGCTGTACCAGCAGGCCCCGGTGCTGGTGATGGACGAGCCCACCGCCAGCATGGACCCGCTCGCCGAGGACCGGCTGTTCCGCGCGGTCCTCGACGAGTACGCCGGCCCCGACACGATCACCGTGCTGGTCTCCCACCGCCTCGGCCCCGCCGTCGCCTGCGACCGGGTGTTCGTGTTCGACCAGGGCCGGATCGTGGAGGCCGGCAGCCACTCCGAGCTGATCGGCCGGGGCGGCGTCTACGCCGAGATGTTCGAGACGCAGGCCGCCGCCTACCGCGCCGGTTCGCCCCCTCCGGCGGCCGACGGGCACGAACCGGCGCGGTAGGCGGCGGGCACGTCCGGTGCGGTGATCCGTACGGGTGGTCCGGGCCGGTCGTCCGGCGGGAGGGGCCGTTCGGACCACGCGCCGACGCCCCCGCGGCCGGGATGCTGGAGACGGGACACCCGGCCGACCGGTGAGGAGGCGGACGTCATGCGCGCGCACCCGCGGCAACGGAGGAACCCGCTCAGGCGGGGCAGTGACCGCGTCCAGTGGTGGCTGGCCCGGATTCTGCTGGCGCTCGCGGTCGCCGGCCTGCCGGTGGCGCTCGCCGTCGGCCTGACCGTCCAGCACGACCGGGCCGGGGCCGCCCGGGACCAGGCCGCCGCCCGCCACCCCGTGACGGCGCGGCTCACCGATGACGTGGCGGGCGGACTCGACACCACGACCGTGCCGGCCGTGGTCGAGTGGAGCGCGGACGGGGCCGTCCACCGGGCCACCGTCCCGGTGGACACCGGCCAGGGCGCCGGTGCCCCGGTGCGGATCTGGCTGGACGCCCGGGGCGCGGTCGTCCACGCGCCCGCCACCGCCGGCCAGGCCGACGCGGCGGCCTGGACCGCCGCCCTGGTCACCGCCACGGCCCTGCCGCTGTCCGCCGCGCTCGCCTGGAAGGGCGCGCTGTGCGTCCTCGACCGCCGCCGCTACGCCCGCTGGGACGCCGAGTGGCGGCAGGTCGAGCCCCGGTGGACCCGCCGCCAGCCCAGCTGACCGGGCCGGCCGACCGGGCCCCGGCGGACGACCGCACCTACCGTGTTCACCGCCTCCCCGAACACCCTCCCCGAGCACGTTTCCCGAGCACCGGGGACCAGACCTCGTCCCGGCTGCGGCGACCCCATCGGACGGCGGCGCCCGGGCTGCGCGCCTAGGCTGGAAGACGCCGTCACCCAGCCCGGAGGATCGCGGTGGGCAGCGTAGAAGAGAGCCCGACCCCGTTGCCGCAGCTCAAGCTGGACGAGCTGTTGGACGAGCTGCAGAGCCGGCTGGACGCCGCGCGCGGCACCCGCGACCGGGTGCACAGCCTGCTGGAGGCCGTCCTGGCGGTCGGCCGCGACCTGGAGCTGACCCAGGTGCTGCGGCACATCGTCGAGGCCGCGGTGACCCTGGTCGACGCCGAGTACGGGGCGCTCGGCGTGGTCGGCGACGACCGGCGGCTGTCGCAGTTCGTCCCGGTCGGCCTCACCGAGGAGCAGGCCCGGCGGATCGGCCCGCTGCCGTCGGGCCACGGCATCCTCGGCGAGCTGATCACCCACCCCGAACCGCTGCGGCTGGCCCGGATCTCCGACCACCCCGCCTCCTACGGCTTCCCGCCGCACCACCCGCCGATGAACAGCTTCCTCGGCGTGCCGATCCGGATTCGCGGCAAGGTGTTCGGCAACCTCTACCTGACCGAGAAGCGCGGCGCCGACGCGTTCGACGCCGAGGACGAGTCGGTGCTGGAGACGCTCGCCGTCGCGGCCGGCGTGGCCATCGAGAACGCCCGGCTGTACGCCCGGGCCCGGCTGCGCGAGCAGTGGCTCGCCGCCGGGGCCGCCGTGACCAACAGCCTGCTGTCCGGCAGCGCCGAGCAGGAGGTGCTGGACCTGCTGGTGGCCCGCGCCACCGAGATCGCCCGGGCCGACCTGGCGGTGGTCGCCCTGCCGCTGCCCGGCAGCGGCGAACTGGAGGTGCGGATCGCCGTCGGCCTGGGAGAGCGCGAGCACCGCGGGCTGGTGCTCCCGCTGGAGGGCACCTTCATGGGCGCGGCCGCCCGCGCCGGTGCCCCGGTCATCAGCGCCGACGTCCACCGCGACCCGCGGATCACCGCCGGACCGCCCCGCTGGGAGGGCCTGGGCCCGGCGGTCGCGGTACCCATCGGCACCGCCGGGCTGGGCGTGCGCGGCGTGCTGATGCTGGCCAGGGCGGCCGGGTCGCCGCTCTTCGAACCGGAGGAGTCGACCCCGCTGACGGGCTTCGCCGGACAGGCCGCCGTCGCCATGGAGCTCGCCGAGCGCCGCCGGGACTCCGAACGGGTCGCCCTGCTCCAGGAACGCGACCGGATCGCCCGCGACCTGCACGACCTGGCCATCCAGCGGCTGTTCGCGGTCGGCATGACCCTGCAGGGCGCCACCCGCTTCATCGACCACCCGCAGGCCCGAGACCGGGTGCTGCGGGCCATCGACGAGCTCGACGAGACCGCCAAGACCATCCGCGCCACCATCTTCGGCCTGCGGGCGCGCGAGGCCGGACCCGCCGCCCACGGCCTGCGCGCCGCCGTGGTGGCGGCCGTCGAACGGGCCACCGCCCTGCTGGGGTTCGCCCCCGCGCTGCGGATGGCCGGCCTGCTCGACGTGGGCGTGCCCGCGGAACTCGCCGACGAGGCCGCCGCCGTCCTCCAGGAGGCGCTGTCCAACGCGGCCAGGCACGCCCGGGCCGGGACCGTCGAGGTGGTGGTCGAGACGGACGAGGAGCACCTGACGGTCACGGTCTCCGACGACGGCGTGGGCCTGCCCGAGGGCGGTCGGCGCAGCGGGCTGGCGAACCTGGCCGAGCGGGCCGCCGCGCTCGGCGGCGAGTTCCGGGCCCGGACCCGGCCGGGCGGCGGCACCGAACTGGTCTGGAAGGTCCCGCTGCCGGACGACTGAGCGCCGACGGCCCGCTGAGCACCGGAGGGCCCGCTGGACGCCGGGGCAGCAGGGGCAGCAGGGGCAGCCGGGGCAGGGCATTGAGGGAGGGACGGGGGACGCCGGGCGGCGCGTGGCGGGTCAGCCGTCGAGCACCTCGGCGGCGGGCAGGCGCGGCGTCGGTGCGCCCTCCGGGCCGTAGCCGAGCCGGATCAGCATCTGGGCGAACGCGGGCCCGTGCCGGGCGTCCCTGGCCTCCCAACGCAGGAACCGCCACTCCATCGCCTGGTGCAGCAGCGAGGCCCGCACGCCGTGCACCGTCGCCGCCAGCAGCACGTGCTCCAGGGCCAGGCCGGCCCGCAGCCAGTCCTCCGGCCGGTCGCCGCGGGTCAGCAGGACGGTGATCCGCGGGTGCGCCTCGAACCGCACCGGCGGGAGGTGCCGCTCGGGCGCGAGCGCGCCGAAGTCCCGCATCGGCAGGCGGCCGTCCGCGTCCTGCGGTCCCAGCGCGGCGGACGGGATGCCGTACGGTTTCCCGTTCCGCTCCCCGCTCCAGCGGCGGCTCTCGGCCCGCTGGGCGGGATCGACGGTGTTGCGGCGCTCGGCCTCGGCGGTCAGCCGCAGCAGGCGCGCGGTCTCCGCCTCGTCGGGCAGCAGCAGTTCCGCCTCCTCCGCCCGGGCCGCGTCCGCCAGGTCGGCGAGCACCCGCTCGGGCACCGGCGGTCCGGTGAACGGCGAGCGGATCGAGTGCCGCCGCCAGATCGCGCCGTACAGCGCGTCGACGGCGGGCAGCCGGGAGCCGGCGCCCTCGTCGAGCCGGACGCCGGCCAGCAGCCCGGGCTCGGCCGGGTCGGGCAGCAGCCGCACCTCGGGCGCCCAGCCGAGGTGGCGGGCGGCGGTGCGCAGGTTGAGCACGGCGGCGCCCACCGAGACGTGCAGCGCCCGGCCCTGCGGGTCGGTGGCCGGCAGGGCGCGCTCGGGGGCCGCCCGGACCTCCAGCACGGAGGTCTCCGGCACCAGGCGGAAGCGCCACGGCTGGGTGTTGTGGAGGGACGGCGCCGCGACCGCGGCCGAGACCAGCGTCTCCAGGGCCCGCGCGTCCAGCACCGGGGCGGTCACGGCGTCCACCCCGTTCCGCCCGTTCCGCCCGTTCTGCCTGTTCCGTCGGTCCGGTCGGTCCCGTTCTGGTCCGGGCGGGCCGCGTCGCGCAGTGTCCGCAGGCGCAGCCGGTACTCGTCGGGGTCGATCTCGCCGCGGGCCAGGCGCTCGGCGAGCAACTGCTCGGGACCGGGCCGCTGTTCGGGCCCGGGACGGTGCTCGGGCGCGCGCCATTCGGGCGGGTGCCGGTCCGCGGACCGTCCCGCGCAGCGGAACAGCACCACGGCCGCGGCGACCAGCAGGCCCAGGAGCAGCAGGGTGGCGAACAGCATCAGCCCGGCGCCCCAGCCGCTCATACCGTGGTCGTTCCAGTACCTCATCACGGCCTCCCGGGCCGGTGGGCGCCGGTCCGGCGCCCCTCACCCTCCACGGTGCGCCGGGGGAGCGGCGCCGGGCTTGGGCCGAGTGGCCCCCTCCGGCCGTCCGGTCGGGTTCAGTGCGGCCGGGCCGCGCGGTGCTCGTCCTCGGCGTGCGCGGCCAGCACCGCCGCCTGGAGCCGGCGTTCCACGCCGAGCTTGCCGAGCATCCGGGAGATGTGGTTCTTGACGGTCTTCTCCGAGAGGTACAGCTCGTGCCCGATCTCGCGGTTGGTCTTCCCCTCGCCGATCAGCGCGAGGATCTCCCGCTCGCGCGGGGTCAGCCGGGCCAGCGCCGCCTCCGCGTCGTTCTCCTCGTGCCCGCGCAGGCTCTCCATCAGCTTGCGGGTGGTGGCCGGGTCGAGCATCGACTGCCCGGCGGCCACCGTGCGCACCGCGGTGACCAGGTCGGCGCCCTTGACCTGCTTGAGCACGTACCCGGCGGCCCCGGCCATGATCGCGTCCAGCAGGGCGTCGTCATCGTCGAAGGAGGTCAGCATCAGGCAGGCCAGCTCCGGCAGGCGGTCCCGCAGCTCCCGGCAGACCGTCACGCCGTCGCCGTCCGGCAGCCGCACGTCCAGCAGCGCGACCCGGGGGCGCAGGGCGGGGACGCGGGCCAGGGCCTGCGCGCAGCTGTCCGCCTCGCCGACCACCTCGATGCCGGGCTCCGCCTCCAGCAGGTCCTTCACCCCGCGCCGGACCACCTCGTGGTCGTCGAGCAGGAACACCGTCACGGGCGGTCCGGCCTCGCCGGACTCGGTCTCGGCCATGCGGACTCCCGGGGGACGTCGGATCCGGTCCCCTCCGATTCTGCCCGCCACCCGGCCGTCCGGCACGGCACCGGAACGGCGGCGGTGCGCACCCCGGACCCCGCTCCGACGTCCGGGCCGACGCCCGGGCCGCCGCCCGAGCCGGCGCCGGTGGGGCCCGGTGTCCCGTCCCGCCGGGGCCGGTCGGCCCTCGCCCGTTGCGGCGCGCACCCCTACCGTGGGAGGTGATCCGGCCGTCACCGGACAACGGCCGCCGCAGCGGTGGAGGCGCCATGACCCCGCTCACCGGACCCCGCCCGATCGTGCTGGGCGTCGACGCCCGCCAGGTCAGCCCCGTGGTGGTCGGCTGGGCCGCGGACGAGGCCGAACGGCGCGGACTGCCGCTGCGCCTGGTGCACGCCGTCCCCGACGAGCCCCGGGACCGGCGCGGCGACGGCGCCGGGTACCTGCAGTCCCTGCGCGCGGCCGGGGCGGCCGCGCTGGAGAAGGCCGAGGGCATGGTGGGCGAACGCCACCCCGGGCTGCACCCGCAGTCGGCCCTGCGCGACGGCAGCCCCGCCCCGCTGCTGTGCGCGGAGTCCGCCGGGGCCGCGCTGGTGGTGCTCGGCACCCGGCGGCTGGGCCGGCTGGCGGAGGTGCTGAGCCGCTACTCGGTGACCGTGCCGGTCAGCGCCCAGGCGCACTGCCCGGTGGCCGTCGTGCGCGAGCCCGAACACACCACCGTGCAGCCGCCCTACGTGGTGGCCGGTGTCGACGGCTCCCCGGCCTGCGGGCCCGCGGTGCGCTTCGCCGCCGACCTGGCCGCCCGCCGGGGCGCCGCCCTGCGCGCCGTGTGGGTCCGGCGCACCCCCGTGCGGCCGTTCGAGCCGCTGGAGGACGAGGCCGAGGTCCGGCGGCGGCTGTTCGAGTCCACCGCGGGCTGCGCCGCCGACGAACCCGACCTCGACCTCACCCACGAGGTCGTCCCGGGCGACCCGGTCGAGGAACTCACCCGGATCTCCGCCCACGCGCTGGCCGTCGTGGTCGGACGCCACGGCCGGGGCGGTCTCACCGGCCTGCGGCTCGGCTCCGTTCCGCACGGCCTGATCCGCGGAGCGCCCTGCCCCGTGGCCACCGTCCCCGCCGGGCCCGGCGCCGACGAACCGCTGAACCGGGAGCGGTGAACGGGCGGGGCGCGCCGTGGTGGTCGACGAGAGCTCGTACGGCGACACCGGACAGGCGGCGGCCCCACCCACGTCCACCTGCTCCGGCCGGTGCTCCCGGTTCCGTCCGCGGTCCGACGGCGGGACGCGCGCCCGCCTCCTCCGTCCTGCGCCTCCGTCCTGCGCCTCCGTCCTGCGCCCCCGGGCGGGGGCCGGGCGGCGAGGGCAGGATGAGTCCGCGAGCCACACGAAGCACACGAGGGCCCCGGGCAGCCGGGGGCGGCAGCGGGAGGCACCGGTTGGAGAGCGTGATCCACGACTCCGGGGACATCGTCGACGCCCGGACGGCCCAGCAGGCCGTCTCCACCGGGCGGCTCCCCCCGGAGGAGGCCGTGCGGTCGACCCTGGCGCGGGTGCACCGGCGCTTCCAGGACGACCGCGGGGGACGGGTGGCCGACTACATCCCCGTGCTGGCCGAGGCCGACCCGGAGCTGTTCGGCATCGCCCTCGCCCACGTGGGCGGCAGCGTCCACGCGGTGGGCGACGCGGAGCACCTGTTCTCGATCCAGTCGGTCTCGAAGGCGTTCGTGTTCGCCCTGGTCGACCAGGAGCTCGGCCACCACACCGTCCGCCGGCGGGTCGGCGTCAACAGCACCGGCCTACCGTTCAACTCGGTGCTGGCCGTCGAGCTCAACCACGGCAGCCCGATGAACCCGATGGTCAACGCCGGGGCCCTCGCCACCACGGCGCTCGTCCCGGGCGGCTCGCCCGAGGAGTGCTGGGAGTTCGTCCGCGACGGCCTCTCCCGCTTCGCCGGCCGGGAACTCGCCCTGGACGGACGGGTGTACGCCTCGGAGGCGGCCACCAACCAGCGCAACGAGTCGATCGCCCGCCTGCTGGACAGTTACGGCGCCCTCGCCCGCGACCCGGTCGCCACCACCGACCTCTACACCCGCCAGTGCTCGTTGGCGGTCTGCGTCCGCGACCTCGCGGTGATGGGCGCGACCCTGGCCAACGGCGGCGTCAACCCGGTCACCGGCGAGCGGGTGGTCGGCGCCGGGGTCTGCCGCGACACCCTCGCCGCCCTGGCCACCGCCGGCCTGTACGAGCGCAGCGGCGACTGGCTCTACGAGGTCGGGATGCCCGGCAAGAGCGGCGTCTCCGGCGGCATCGTCACCGTCGCCCCGGGCAAGGGCTCCATCGCGGTGTTCTCCCCCCGACTGGACGCCGCGGGCAACAGCGTCCGCGGCCAGCGCGTCACCCACCACCTCTCCGGCGCCCTCGGCCTCGACCTCTTCGCCTCCACCGCGTACCAGGGCACCGCACGCTGAACACCGGCCCCGGTGCCCGGCGCCCGGTGCCCGGTGAGCGCGCCACGCCGCGCTTCCCCCGCCACCGGGGGCGGACGGCGGGGGAAGCGCGGCGCGGTGGCCGGACGGCGGCCCGGCCCGGGGGCGTTCCGAGCCGGGCGAGGGTCAGCCGTCCCGGGGACGGGCGGGTCAGCCGACGGCGGCGAGGCCGTATGCCCAGAGGCTGTTGACCCGGCTCCGCTCGGTGGTGTTCGGGTACGGGTTGGTGCACGAGGTGCCGGGCCCGCCGCCGGACATCAGCTCGCTGCACGGGCCGGAGTAGTGGTCGGGCAGGCCGAGCACGTGGCCGGTCTCGTGCGCGATGACGCGCAGCGAGCTGTACTGCCGGTTCTGCGCGTAGTCGAGGAAGATGTAGCCGCGGCCGTGGCCGTCGGTGGAGGCGTAGGAGCCGCGGGAGTCGTTGCCCTCGTAGTAGCGGAAGTCGGCGTTGGTGCCGGAGCGGAGCTGGACGTTGCTCACCGAGGAGTTCCAGATCTGCGCGCTCTGCGAGATGGTGGTCCGGAAGGACGGGGCTTGGCTGGCGTCGTAGGTGACGGCCACGGTCAGCAGGTAGGGGTTGGCGGCCTGCTTGGCCCGGGCCGACTTCATCACGGCCTCGTAGAACGCCTTGTTGCCGGCGTCCTCGGCGGAGTTGGCGGCGATGCCCGCGGACGGGGTGTAGCCCCGGGTGGTGGCGGCGGGGGCGGTGGTGGCCGCGGCGGGCACGGCGGCGGTGCCGGCCGCGAGGACCAGCCCGAGGGCGGCGGCGAGCACGGTCATGGAGCGGTTCATGTGGGGACTCCATTTCGCGGGTCCCGGAGCCGTGGGGAGGCAGTCCGGGACGCGGTGACGAGGTGTTGCACCGAGCTTGGGGCAGGGCGGGCGGGGCGCGGAGATGGCAACCGGCGATAGCCCGGTCCGATAGTCCGGTACCCGGGCGCAGCAGGCGGGTTGACGATCCGGTTTGACGGACCGTGAGCCTTTCTTGACATGCTCTTGGCAGATCGGGGGTGCCTGGTTATGCTCCCGTGATGGAGCTCGACGTCCGACACCTGCGGGTGCTGTGCGCCATCGCGGACACCGGCAGCGTCCGGAAGGCCGCCCGTCGGCTCGGCCTGGCCCAGCCCTCGCTCACCACCCAGCTGCACCGCATCGAACGGACCATCGGCGGACGGCTGTTCACCCGCGAACGCACCGGCAGCCGCCCCACCGCCCTCGGCCACTGGGTGCTCTCCCGCGCCCGGCCGGTGATCACCGAGATGGACGCCCTCGTCGCCGCCGCCCGCGCCGAGGCCGCCGGGCCCGGCCGCCGGCTGCGGATCGGCAGCGTCGGCAGCCGCGCGGTGGCCGCCTGGCTGCGCCGCGTCCACGACCGGCTCCCGGAGACCGACACCACCATCCACATCGACATCTCGGCGATCGCCCTGCTGCACCTGGTCGCCGCCGAACAGCTCGACACCGCCTTCGTCCACGAGAGCGAGGGCTTCCCGCTGCACGTTCCGGCCGGCACCGAACAGCGGGTACTGGTCGCCCGCGAACCCCAGTTCGTCGCCCTCGCCGCGACCCACCCCGCGGCCGGCCGACCGGTCGTCAGCCT
This sequence comes from Kitasatospora sp. NA04385, assembly GCF_013364235.1. Classification (NCBI taxonomy): domain Bacteria; kingdom Bacillati; phylum Actinomycetota; class Actinomycetes; order Kitasatosporales; family Streptomycetaceae; genus Kitasatospora; species Kitasatospora sp. NA04385. The sequence goes on from NZ_CP054919.1 coordinate 7,813,033, forward strand.
CGCCGACCTCGCCCGCGACACCTGGATGGTCGACCCGACCGCCGACCACGAGTACGCCGCGCTGCGCCGGGTCTTCGCCGAGGCCGGGCTCGACCCGCGCGTCATCCAGGTCCGGGACAACGCCACCGCCGCCGAACTCGTCGCCTCCGGCGAAGCCGTCCGCCCCTGCCAGCCCACCTCGCCGCCCGGCCCCGGCACCGTCCTGCGCCCCGTCCACGGCGACCCGCTCGCCGTCCGGCTGCTGCTCACCTGGCGCCCCGACACCGTCGGCGGCCCGGCACTCGACGGCCTCTGGGCCGACCTCTGCCACGCCTACCTCGACCTGGCCGGCGCCAACCCCGCCTACCGGGCCTGGCTGCGCCGCCACAACCGCCCCCTGCACACCCTCCTCGCACCGGCCGGACCGCCGCCGCCCTGACGCCCGTTCCCGCCCGGCTCGGATTCGCCCGGCTCGGATTCGCCCGGCTCGGATTCGGCTGGCTCGGATTCGGCCGGAGGAGGCCGCGGGCGCGCGAGGAGGCTGGGCGGCTCCGGCCCGCCCGGCGGACCCAACTCGTTCGGCCGGTGGCGGACTTGACGCCGGGTGCCGACCCCGGTTCCCTCCCGCCCGGCGCACCGGAGGCCCCCGCCCATCGACGTGGGTCGGGAGGTCAACCGTCGAGGTTTTGTCGGAGCGGGTCGTCGCGGCGGTCGTCCGCGGCCACCGACAGCGAGTCCGCGACGGCGCCCCCACCTGCTACCACCAGCTCCGACCGTGCTGCGACCTCCTGCGAGAGCGTCAGGTCGCCCCGGTCGAGCGGGACGACCGCAGCCACTACGGCCCGTTAACTCCCGGACGAGGTCCGGTCCCAGGTACCAGGCGTCGTCGGCCACGGAGTGCATCGCGGTGATCGCGTAGTCGCGGCCGGGGGCGTGAGCATCGTTGTCAGGAATTCGGGGCGATCGGCGGTGTGGTGCGGACCTCGTCGTCCCAGGGGGTGACGCCCTCGCTCGGATGCTGCTCGACAGTCCCCTCGCCCTGCCGGTACCGCAGGTACAGGTACTGACCCGTGGTCGGGTCCCACTGCGACGGGTGGTCGGCGGAGCGCCGTGCCCGGCAGGAGGGCTTCTGGGGCAAGGTGGTGAGGACGAGTCGGTCGGCACCGGGCTGTGCTACGGCTGGATCTCCGGGTAGCGCCGCTCGCCCGGCCGGTTGCCCGGCCTGGGACGGTCGGCCGCCGGGGCGGGACTCCCGGGCCGGGGCGGGGGACCAACGGGCCCTGCCGGGGTGGTCGTTCGGAGCCGCAGCATGGCAGTGGGGCGGGACACCGGGTCACCGCCGGACGGGAGGGAACGGTCATGGCCCACGCCATCGTCACCGGGTTCGACGGATCGGCGCGCTCGGAGGCCGCGGTCGGCTGGGCCGCCGCCGAGGCGGCCCTGCGGGGCGTGCCGCTGCGCGTCGTCCACGCCTGGCCCTGGCTCGGCACGGCCCGGGCCGACCGGCCCGCCGCGGTCGCACCCCGCCACAGCGCCCTGCCGGAACTGGACGAGCTCGCCGAGCGGCTGCGCCAGGTCCACCCCGGGCTGGACGTGGTCACCGAGGCGGTGGCCGACGACCCCGCCGACGCGCTGCTCGCCCGCGCCACCGACCACCGGCTCGTGGTGCTGGGCTCGCGCGGCCTCGGCGGCTTCGCCGGCCTGCTGGTGGGCTCCGTCGGCCTGGCCGTCGCCGCCCGCAGCGCCGTCCCGGTGGTCCTGGTCCGCGACGGCGCGCCCGCCGCCCCCGCCGACGGCGGCCGCCGCCCCGAGGTCGTCGTCGGCGTGGCGGGCGAGTCCGCCCCGGCGGTCCTGGAGTTCGCGTTCGCCGAGGCCGAGCGACGGGGTGCCCGGGTACGGGCGGTGCACGGTTGGGAGGCGGTCCCGTTCTGGACCGCGGCGGGCTGGGTGCCGCCGCAGGAGGACGTCGAACTCCGGGGCGCCGAGCTC